>CAMJBT010000019.1 GCA_946403965.1 uncultured Pseudobutyrivibrio sp.
GTTAAAGCCTTTAGTTGATTTACCATCCGGCCCATAGAATGATATGGTATCTTCCGGATTTCGGGTAAAGGTAAAAGTACAACCATCAGCAGCCATTAACTGATACTTGTCTTTATACGGAGCGGGAAGAAAATGGGAATTGAAGCGTTGTAGAAGTGAGAGCGGCCGCACTTTTGAGTAGCTTTGTCAACTATTCTTTATAAAAAAAAGAGTTAGACCCTATAAAGAATCTAACTCAAAACATCTTAACTTAATGACATTGACTGTGAATAGTAACTGTTATACATATTTTTAGTAATGTACATCTTTTGTCAACACAACTCAATTAATGATTATTGCTGTATCTGGCTATTCAGCCTAGCATTAACTTAGAGAAGGTTATTTGTAGATGGAGGTAGAATAATGGCAAACACAATTGCAAGTATAAAACATTCAATTCAGCGAGAAGCTTTTTCTCTTGCTATACACAAATTCTTAAGTAACTTAAATGACAACTCCCATAGAACTGATTACTATCTGCAGCTAATCGATTACGCTGAAAAGTTTTGGGGGAAAGATGGTGCTAAAAAAGAGAGCCTGGATAAAGTTCGAAAGGCATTTCAAAATTCAGATAACCGCTGGGTTAACTTTATTAACAAGGTTATCGATGAATCTAATCCAGAGTATGTTCATAAGATGGCGCTAAATCTCGGATACGAAGCCTTTTTCAGGGGAACTAAAATGATTCGTGCCAACAGAGAAAAATACAATTGCAACATTCCATGGTTGATATTATTTGATCCAACAATGGCTTGTAATATGCATTGTGTTGGTTGTTGGTCAGGTACATATGGACATAAGGTAAAGCTGAGCTTTGAGGATATGGATAAAATCGTCACTGAGGGTAAGGCGCTTGGTGTTTATGTCTATATGATGACAGGGGGAGAGCCAATGTGCGCAAAGAAGGATATTATTAGACTTTGTGAGAAGCATAATGATTGTTTCTTTGCTGCATATTCAAATTCAACTTTTATTGATGAGGAGCTTTGTAAAAAGGTCGTTGAGTTAGGAAATCTTACATTTATGCTTTCTATAGAAGGCACGCCAGAGACAAATGATAAACGTAGAGGTGACGGCCATTATGATGCCGTAATGAAGGCCATGGATCTTTTAAAGAAATACGGGATTGTCTATGGCACTTCGATTTGCTATACGAGAGATAATATTGAAGCCGTCACTAGTGATGATTTCCTTCGCTTTATTGCATCTAAGGGCGCACGCTTCGGTTTTTATTTCCATTACATGCCAGTTGGAAACAATGCTGTTAAGGAATTGATGCCTACAGTAGAACAGCGAAGAAAGATGATAGAAAGAATACGTGAAATTCGTTCCGATAAAAGTGACATTGAGTTCTTCCCAATGGACTTTCAAAACGATGGAGAATTTGTTGGTGGTTGCATCGCAGGTGGTCGCAACTATTTCCATATCAACTCCAATGGGGATGCTGAACCATGCGTGTTTATTCACTATTCAGATTCAAACATACGCGAGAAATCTATTTTAGAAATATTGCAGAGCCCGCTATTCATGGCTTATCACGAAGGACAGCCATTCAACAGAAATCATTTAAGACCTTGCCCTATGCTTGAAAACCCTGAGCTTCTCCGCAAGATGGTAAATGAAACTGGTGCGTGCCAGACAAATTTGGAATCGCCAGAATCTGTGGACCACCTCTGTGAAAAAGCCGATGAATATGCGAAAGAATGGGCTCCTGTTGCTAATGAAATCTGGGCAAGCCAGAAGCATAAAACTCCTGCTTATGAAAACTATTGCAAAAATCATAGAGACAATCCTGACCTTGCAGCATTTGAGCAGAAGACTGAGTCAGTGTCTCAACACACGCATAAGATAAAGAAACATAATAATAGACATAAAACAGCGTAAATTTGATTAAGGCCGCCTTTCGAGGTGGCCTTATTTTTTGTTTGCGCGCCATGGGCGCGCTCTAACGGGTGCAAGTCCCGAGCATGCTCGGGTAGTGGGAAATGTATAGCTGAACAGCAAGACCTGCTAAGAGTTGTCAAGTGATAAATATGAAATTTAGTATATTTGATTTTAGAGTATAAGAAATAGACTGCCTGAAATAGCCAGTCAAAGAGAATCTGATATTTTTTGTATTTGTTTTTAAATAGAGTTTAAGTAAGCACTTATTCTTGCATAATAGATTCTTAAAAATTTGATACCTGCTACTTGCGATAACCATGCTCTCGCCCTGGAATAAAACTGTTTCAAGTACTAGCTCATAAATACCCTCATATAGCTCACGCTCATATGGGTCTCTTTCAATCAAGGCATCTATTTCAAGATTCTTGCGTATTAGCAACTCATATCCCTTCAACTCACTATCGATAGGATTTGAGTCTAATTCATTTAATGTATTATTATATTTATTCTTATTAGTGTTTGCTTTTGAAACCTCTAGAGGTTTTATATCCGAACCACTAGTGGTTTCATTTTCAAACCGGTTTGAATTTAAAACCTCAGACATAAAACTCTTCACATAAATAACCGCTGGCTTGCCTTGTCCCTGATTTCTACGCTCTATCAATCCTACTCCATCAACAGAATCCAACTCAGTAAATAACTTAATTGCTTTGTTCTTCCCTATCTTCAATAGCTTCATAGTATCCTTTATTGAGAATTTGATAAATACGAGATTTGTTAACCTAATGTATTTCTGCACTTGTCTCTCTTTTAAACCAAAGGCTTCTCCGGCTTGCTCAGCTGATGACTTCCCGCACTGAGTGCGCGAGGTTAAATCATTACGCGCTCCTTGTCTTCTCATAGCATCCATTTTCATTTTTAATGACCAGGCTCTTTCACTAGGAAGTATTTCTTCCCTTTGAACATTGGCATCTACCATTGCCACAACAGCCTCATCATTTGTCATTGGCTTTATAATTGCAGGGATTACATTTAAGCCCGCTTTGGAAGCAGCATGAAGTCTCCTATGGCCAGATATCATTTCATAGGTTCCTTCATCATCAGGTCTTACAATTACAGGAGTAAGCACACCATTTTCTTTGATACTCTGAACCAAGTCTTCCATCTTATCATCATCAATTACCTTGAATGGATGGTTCTCAAATCCATATATTTCGCTTAGCTTTAACTCTACAGTTCCTTCTCCTGTTTCTGTTGGAGCACCCAAAAGCTCCTCTACTGAAGCAAAATGAATCTTTTCTCTCTTAGCAGCCATGAGCAAGCACCTCCTTTGTTAATGACATATAAGCAAAAGCAGCCTTTCCCTTTGGATCATAATCATATATAGACTTTGCCATTGAACTAATTTCAGCGGCTCTTACTGATAAAGGAATCTCTATTGGAAATACTGGTATTGTCTTTCCATATACATCATTTACTTCAAGCACAATATCCTTGGCATAGTTAGTGCGAGTGTCTACCATTGTCAGAAGAATTCCTTCTATCTCTAGTCCAGGATTCAAGCGTCTCTTTACTGTATAAATTGTCTTTATAAGCTGCTGCAATCCTTTTACAGGCAAATAAGCTGCTTGTACAGGAATAAGCACAGTATCTGCACAAGCAAGCGCGTTTACAGTCATTATTCCAAGTGAAGGCATACAATCAATGATTATGTAATCATACTAATCTCTAACCGTATCAATATAAGATTTAAGTACTAGCTCTCTGCTCATTGTATTAACTAAAGATATCTCTACAGCTGATAATTCTATATTTGAGGGAATTAAATCAACTCCTTCTTTGTACTTAATCACAGCATATTTTTCATCAATATCTTCTTCATTTACCACTTTGGCGAATATATCAACTAATGTATCTTGTATTTTATCTGGATTTCGATTTCCTAAACTGATTGTTAGGCTTCCTTGAGGATCTGCATCTATCAGAAGAACCTTCATTCCTTCCTCTGCAAGACCAGTACCTAGATTTACTGCGGTTGTTGTCTTTCCGACTCCGCCTTTTTGATTTGCAATTGCGATTACCTTTGCCATAGCTTTTCTCCTTTGCTTTGATTATTAATTAACTAAAACGCAGGCCTATGGAAGGGCTTTAGAAATTCAAAATAATAAAAAAAGCACTCTCTAAGTCTCCTCAGAAAGTGCTTCTAAAAGCATATTATCTTTTAACAAATCGGCATTATTAGGTATCATAGGGTATCTAAAACAAGCAAAATGTTTGTCCTATATTTGTCCCTTGATAGCCTTTAAATCCCATAAATTCAATGTTCTTAAGGATTAATCCTGTACGTATGGCATAAGTGCAACGTGACGAGC
Source organism: uncultured Pseudobutyrivibrio sp. (assembly GCA_946403965.1). Taxonomy (GTDB): domain Bacteria; phylum Bacillota; class Clostridia; order Lachnospirales; family Lachnospiraceae; genus Pseudobutyrivibrio. The sequence continues at coordinate 4,296 of CAMJBT010000019.1, forward strand.
ACGCTTGATAGCTACTGTAAGAGCTCTCTGGTGCTTAGCACATGTGCCTGTGATACGACGTGGAAGAATCTTTCCACGCTCAGAAATGTACTTCTTAAGCTTTGCTGTATCCTTGTAGTCGATAACGTTATCTTTACCACAGAAAACACAGACTTTCTTTCTTCTATGCATTGGTCTTCTTCTCTGCTGACCATCGCCTGTCTTATTAAAAGCCATGATTTAACCTCCTATTGATGTTAGCCAAGGCTTTTTACCTTGACTTAGTTGAACGGTAATTCCTCGTCAATTCCATCAGGGATATTCATAAAACCGTCGCCTGCATCTGAGCTAGGTGCGAAATTGCTGCCACCGTCAAAGCTGCTTCCGCCGCCCTGAGAGTTTTTACTCTCTGCGAACTCAACATTCTCGCAAACAACGTCGGTAGTGTAAACTTTCTTTCCTTCCTGGTTTGTGTATGATCCAGTCTGAATACGACCTTCTACAACAAACTTTGTGCCCTTACGAGCATACTTCTCAAGGAACTCTGCTGTCTTTCCGAAAGCAACGCAGTTAATAAAATCTGCTGTCTGCTCATCACCATCTCTCTTGAATCTACGATCTACTGCAAGAGAGAATCTTGCAACAGCATTGTTGTTTGCTCCACCGTAACGAACCTCTGGGTCTCTAGTGAGACGTCCCATAAGAATAACTTTATTCATAATTGATTTAATCTCCTTGTCTTATACTATTAAGCCTCGTCAGCTCTAACGCATAAGAAACGAAGAACGTTGTCCATGATACGAACATTCTCTTCAACCTGTGCAGGTACGCCTGCCTCAGCATCGAAGTGGATGAAGTAATAGAAACCTTCATTCATCTTCTGAATTTCGTAAGCAAGTCTCTTCTTGCCCCAATCATCGACGTCTGTAATCTGGCCACCAAAGCGAGTGATGTACTCCTTTGCCTTTTCAACTGTGGCAGTTCTTGCATCGTCTTCGATCTTCGCATTAACAACGAGTGCTAATTCATACTTGTTCATGCTTTCTACCTCCTTTTGGTCTATTGGCCAAGCTACTTTAGTAAATAGCCTAGCAAGGATATAAATGTTTTATACCACGAACTAGAATATTAACATGTAAGAAGGTATTTTTCAAGGCTTTTGTTTGTTTTTTATTTAAAAATTTCCTAAAGCTTTATATTTTGCAACTCTGCCAACTGTGAGAATACCTCACCTATTTTTTCATTTATCACCAAAACATTTTCACCTACTCTAATGTCCAGTGGATCTCTGTTTATGATGACCAAATTCTTTCCTCTGAAATAATTCACAAATGATGCAGCTGGATAAACAGTAAGTGATGTGCCACCGATTATCATCATATCTGCTGATGAAATTGCATTTATAGCACCCTCTACCTGGTCATTTGGCAATCCCTCTTCATAGAGAGTAATATCTGCTCTTACTACTCCACCACAATAATCACATGTTGGAATATCTTCGGTAGAGTCGAAAATATAATCGACAGGATAAGTTGTTCCGCACTTCATGCAATAATTTCTGAGGGCACTACCATGGATTTCAAAAACTTTTTTACTTCCTGCCTTCTGATGAAGACCATCAATATTTTGTGTGACAACCCCAATTAACTTTCCTGTTTCTTCAAGCTTTGCCAGGTATTTATGAGCGTTATTTGGCTCAATCTTCCTTGTATCCATCTTTTGCCGATGAAATTCAAAGTAAACTTTGGGTTCGTGGATTAAACAGCTATGACTTAGCAAATATTCCGGCTGATATTTCTCAAACTGTACATCCTTTTGATTATACAAACCATCTTTACTTCGAAAATCTGGTATTCCACTTTCAGTGGATACTCCTGCACCACCGAAAAAAACTATCCTGTTTGATTCATCAATCATTTCTTTGAGTTTTTCGATTTTACCCATGTAAATTCCCCCTTCCAAATTCTTTTATAACAACGCATTGTAGATATCGCGCTTACTTACCCCTCTATCTTTGGCTACCGCCTTCATTGCGTCCTTTTTATCCATACCTTGGCTTAAATACATATCCATATGCTCCTGTATGGTCATTTCCTCAAAAGCAGCTCTAGCTTCTTCTATTACTTCTGCCTTTGATTTACCTGCTATTACAAGTACATATTCACCTCTAGGCTCCTTACTTTCGTAACTTAAAAGTGCTCCACCTATGGTTGTTTTTTCCTTTTCCTCGTGCTTCTTTGTAAGCTCTCTACAAAGGGTTATTCCTCTGTCTTCTCCAAGTACATCTCTTAACTCCTTCAATGTACCAATCAAATGGTGCGGAGCTTCATAAATAATAATAGTACGAGTTTCATTTTTTGTCTCTTCGAGAACTCTTCGACGTTCTTTTTTGTCTTTTGGCAAAAAAGCCTCAAATGCAAAGCGCCTACAGGCCTGTCCGGACATTGTTACAGCTGTGATACAAGCAGCTGGACCAGGTACTGAAGTAACCTCTATTCCCTCTTCATAGCACATTGCTACTAGCTCTTCACCAGGATCAGAGATACCAGGTGTGCCCGCATCTGTCACCACTGCAATATTCTGACCTTCTTTCAACTTGGCAATAAGTGTAATTGCCTTATCCACCTTATTGAATTCATGGTAGCTTGTCATTGGTGTGTCTATCTCAAAATGATTCAATAACTTTATTGAATTTCTTGTATCCTCTGCTGCAATTAAATCTACCTCTTTGAGAATTCGAACGGCACGAAAAGTCATATCCTCAAGATTTCCGATTGGTGTTGCAACCAGATATAATGTTCCACTCATATATATTCCTTTTAATTCATTATCATTCCGTATATTTCATATATCTCGTCAGTATACTTGCCTGGCGCATCATATACTATTAATGGTGGTTCTACTGTAAGCTGAGGTCCACCTCCTCTAACCCCTTCGATTAAGACCATGTTTGGCTCCTTGTCTACAAAAGGATAAACTAGTCTCATTCGTTTTGGCTCCAATCTATATGCTCTCATCAACGTGATGATTTCTACCAAACGAAATGGCCTATGAACAAAATAGCATCTGCCTGTAGGCTTAAGCACCGCTGCTGTCTGGCTAATTACATCCTCTAATGAGCATAAAAGCTCATGTCTCGCGATAGCCTTGGCATCGTTTGGATTTTTAAGACCATGGTGATTTGTCATATATGGAGGATTACTGGTTACCACATCCATGGTCCCTTTACCAAAGATATCAGCTGCCCGCTTGATATCTCCTTCCACAATACTAACCTTTTCCTGAAGCTCATTTAATTTAACAGAGCGATTTGCCATATCAGCACTCTCAGACTGTATTTCGAGACCTGTAAAGTGGGCTCCTTCAGTTTTTGCCTCTAACAATATTGGAAGTATTCCTGTACCAGTACCTAAATCTAGCACATTTTCTCCTACTTTGACCTTTGCAAAGCTCGATAACAATACAGCATCCATGCCAAAACAAAATTTGTCAGGATGCTGAATAATTCTATATCCATTTATTTGAAGGTCATCTACTCGCTCATCTTCATGTACAAGCTTTTCCATTAATTTTTATCCTCAAGGTCTGCAAGCTCTCTTGCCTCTTCCTTTGAAACCTGTACCTTCTTCTTACGTGGCTTAAACTTAAGCTCTGATGTTGGATAATCCTTCACTTCTTTTAAATCTCCGTCTTCAAAAAGAACACGAACTGTTTGTCTAAGTACATTTACCGACTGAACAGTTCCTTTGAAGCCATCAGGAGTAGTAACAGTATCATTAATTCCAGGAAGTCTACTGTTAAGATACTCATATGTTTCCTGTTCATTCTTCAAACAGCACATAAGTCTGCCGCAAAGTCCGGAAATTTTTGTAGGATTAAGTGAAAGATTCTGCTCCTTTGCCATTTTGATTGAAACAGGTACAAAATCTGCAAGGTAGCTCTTACAACAAAGTTCTCTGCCACAAATTCCAATTCCACCCATAAGCTTCGTCTCGTCACGAACACCAATCTGACGAAGTTCGATACGTGTATGGAATACTGCTGCAAGATCCTTTACTAGTTCACGGAAATCAATTCGACCATCAGCAGTAAAGTAGAAAATAAGCTTATTGTTGTCGAAGGTGTATTCTGCCCCTACAAGCTTCATCTCAAGCTCTCTCTTTGCGATTTTCTCCTCGCAAATCTTCATTGCTTCTTTTTCTTTTTCTATGTTCTTTTCGGCCTTCTTTACATCCTCTGTTGTGGCCTTTCTCATGATTTTCTTGATTGGACCTGGCACCTCATCATCTGAGATTTCCTTGTCAACCAAAAGAACTGTTCCAATTTCAACACCACGGACAGTCTCTACAATAACCTGATCCTCTCTTTTTAATTCAACTCCTGCAGGATCAAAATAATATACTTTTCCGCCTCCTCTGAAGCGTACACCTATAACCTTTATCATCTAGTGTTCTCCTTAATTGCCTGTATTAAAAGCATAATTGTCAGCTCGAAATTGACATTTGCATTCAGTCTTGCTCGTGTTTGTGAAATAACATCGATAATTCGATTAAGACCTGAGTAAGAGCATCTCTCTGCTTGCTCATGTATATCAAATGTATCTTCTTTAAACAAAAGAAGATTATCATTCAATGTTGATTTATATAATAGCACATCTCTGAACCAAAGGGTTATTAAATCTAGCATTTGCTCTACAAACCCTTGGAATTTTTCATTATCAGAGTCCTCTGCTTTTTTATCTGCATCATTTTCTTCTTTGATCAATTTCACTTCATCGGCTATCTGAGCCTCATCCATCTTAGCTGCTCTCTTGCAAATTGATATTACTTTATTTTTTGTTTCTGTGAATGCTGTATCTGTTGCCAGTGCTATTGCTTTTCCAATATTTCCCTGTGCAAAAGTTGCCACCATCTGGGCCTGATAATCCACAGTTTCATACTTTTCTTGAAGCACCTTTATAATGCTCTCTGTATCCACCGTTTTCATTTGTATAAGGACACATCTGGATAAAATGGTTTGTAGAAATGCATTGTGATTTGCTGTAAGAAGCATAATAATTGCATACTCTGGTGGCTCTTCTATAGTCTTTAGAATAGCATTTTGGGCCTGAGGATTCATTCGTTCCGCCTCATCAACAATATAAATTTTGTATTTGTTGTTGTATGGTTTGATATCCACATCATTTACAATCTTTTCACGAACAACATCTACGCTAATATTGCTTTTGCCATCTTCCCTTGTCACATAGATGATATCTGGATTTTCATGACTTTGTGCCTGTTTACAGTTTCGACACTCTCCACAGGCATCCTCTCCTGGGTTTTCACACTGAAGCATTGTTGCAAAGGCTTCAGCCATCATCTTTTTACCTGAACCCTTCTCACCACTGAAAATATAGGCATGACTATGATTTCCTGTTTTTACTGCATTTTTTAGAAGTCTTTTGCCATCCTCCTGGCCTACTATTTCCGCAAAGCTCATTAATTATTCTCCCAGTTACATTCTATTTAAGTGATAATATCAAGAAGCAAACCTCTGATTTCATCTACTCTGTTTAAGATATCCAAGTGGTCCATTTCATCTTTTACAAGTGCTGTGGCAAGCTCATCCATCTTTTCATCCACAAGCTTAATCATTCCATAAACTCTGTGACGACCTCGTCTATCAAGAAAATTTTCTCTTGAAAACTTATGAGAACGATTTACTACTTCGTTCAAAAAATCTTTTACAAGACCACGGTACCGTTTCATATCACGGATATCCATATGCTCTGATAAAAGCTTTCCCTGAACAGAAATATCATTTAATAGGTTTGTCAGTTTTTCTTGAAGTTGGGCATCATCCACCGCTGCTGCAAGTGTAAATTTAAAAGTATCGTCCACAGGCGCTGCTGTTTTCGGAGCATCAACCTGATTAACCTGGCTTACATCATTTACTCGAATATCCATACAAACACCTACCTTAAAGCGTATTGTTAATAGGAATTTCTTTACTTACATGATTTTATGAATTCTGCAATATTATTGCAGGTTATACTGCTGTTTTCATTATTATCAAAAACATTAGTAATATTGGCATCTTTAATATTTTTATCAGAGAAATCCTGCTGATCTGCAAGAAATCTTCTGCACATTTCTTCGTACTTTGGATCCTCCTGACTGCGTTCTCTTTCAAGAGCACGGCTAAGTCTTATACCATCATCTACTTCTATATATATCGGCAAAACCTTGTCACTACCGTAGTAATCTCGTATTTTCACGAAGCTTTCAACGGTTCCAATGATAATATAATCATCCTTATCAAAATCAACGTTCCCATCATCTACTGTAAAATAAAACCATGGTCCATGAACTGTATTGTACTCTCTGATTTCGATAACCTTGCCATCTGCTAGTAGCTTGTCCTTTTCTTCAACAGTAACAAAATTGTATTCATCACCTGGTTTTTCATGACTTCTGATTGGTCTTGTTGTGTATGAAACAATTCTGTTTAATTTTAAATCTTCTCTCTCAAGCAAAAGCTTGAATATTGTGTCCTTCCCTGATGAGCTTTTGCCCATGATGCAAAAAATCCTACCCATAATATCCTCTTTATTTATTTTATTTAAAGTATAATTCACAAACCATTAATTGACAACGGAGATACACCCATTATTCATGCCTGTGATATGCAATCCTTTCTTTTTGGCATAATTTATTAACTCGACTGTTTCAGTTGAAATAACTTCACCAGGAACCATTAGAGGTGCCCCTGGAGGATAAATACATACCATTGAAGCTGATACCTTTTCTACAGCATCTTTTAATTGCAGTTCCGTTCCATTTATAGCCTTTGCTTCGAACAGCTCCAGCTTTTTTTCTGGCCTATAGTCAATGCTTGGAATCTCAATATTCCCATCCTTCAGATTTTCATCAATTTCAATTAATGCCTTATTTAATCTATCAAATCCCTCATTTGTGTCCATGATACTTGTCATGGCTAAAACATATGAAAAGCTGGATAGCTCTGTCTCTAGCTTATATTTTTCCCTAAGAATTTTGGCTAGCTCTACACCGGTAATATTTGTTTTTCTAGTGGAGATAATAAGTTTTCCTGGATCCTTATTTATATTGGTATCACTGATTATTTCTAGGTGCTTTAATTGTCCACATTGGTAGTAAAATTTCTGTAGCTTATCCACATAATCCCCGAATAATCCCTGACTATTTTCTAATAAGTCTATACATTGACTGATAGAATTCATCAACACATATGAAGGGGAGCTTGTTTCGTAAATATCAAGTGCTTCTCTGATTCTCTTTGAATCAATTCTATCCCCACTTACATGGATTACTGCTGTTTGTGTAAGACATGGCAATGTTTTATGTAAGCTTTGTATTGTAATATCCGCATATGCTACTGATGAATTACAAAAATCATCATAAAATCCAAGATGAGCCCCATGCGCCTGATCAACTATAAGAATTATTCCCTTGGAATGACAATAATCTGCAATCTCCTTTATTTGACAATGATAACCCTCGTAGGTTGGGGATGTAATTACCAAAGCTTTAGGGGCTTTTTTGTTCGCAGTCGCCTCAACAACCTTCTTCAATTCTTTAAGAGAAACAGCATTATATATTCCATTTTCATTTAAAGATGGCCATATATATTCTATATGTAGGTGCCTCAGCATAGCGGCATTATATACACTTTTGTGAGAATTTCTCTGGATAATAATTGTATCTTCCTCATTGCAGGATGCATATATCGCTGCCAAATTTCCAACTGTTGATCCACCTACCAAAAAGTAGCTCTCTTTTGCACCGTATAGCTTTGCAAGTCTTTGTTGATCTTTTAAAATTACATCCTCTGGGTCATGCAAATCATCTACACCATCAACTTCTGTCATATCAATCTCATAACAGCCGTCTAAAGCGCGCTTGTGTCCAGGCATGTGAAATGGATACATATTCGATTGTGAATACTTTTCTAAAGTTTCTTTTAAACTCATATTACTTCTTTTATTTTTCTATTAAAATTAATATAATTATCCTAAATCATCAGGAGGTGGACATGAACAGAACTTTGGTAATTCTTTGTGGTGGAGATAGCTCCCGTCTTGGTACAAAAAAGGCTTTGTTACCATTCGAAAATAAGACAATGGTTGAATACATCTACGATAAATTCAGCCCCTTTTTTAATAGAATTTATCTTTCTGTGAATGAACGAGGCGACCTTGTTCACTTGGGACTTAATGCTCAGGAAATTCCTGATATTTCAAGAAATGCTGGTCCTTACGGTGCCATTCTTTCCTGCCTTACTATGCTTACAGGAGATAGAGCATTTTTTATGTCTGTAGATACCCCTTTTATGGATCCACGTACTGCTGTTTATCTCTACGATCATTCAAATGATTATGACTATACTGCTATAAATTTTGAGGATTCAGATATCGATTGTGTATTTGGTGTTTTTACAAAACGTTGTATTGGTCCTCTTTTTAAAAGTACTTTTTTCAAAAAAAATAGCTGTGAATTTATTTTAGAACGCTGCAACAGCAATCTGATTCCATCTTCTGAAATAGCTGATATTTCTCCTATTTCTGTTGAACAGCAATTCTATAAGGTTAACGATAGAAGCTCTTACTACTATGCTGTTTTTTCAGTACTAAAGAAAAATTTTATTTGCTAATCTTAATATCCTTAGCTTATAAAATTCTTAATCTAGGAAACGTTTTAGCTGTGGCATCCAATCTCCAAGGAAGACTATGTTCTGTTCCATTGCTTCCCATATTGGTCTTAAAAAATTAATAAGACAATTATTTACGTCTGACCATTGTGGTTCAGACTTCTTTTTTTGTCTTAATTCTACTTTCCACTTTCTTTTCATATATGTGTAGTCTGTATAGCTGGACAACATATTAATTCTGCTATCATCAATTATTATTTTCTTTTCTTCTAAAATTTTTGATAAGCTATCCTTTACCTTTCTTCCATTAACAGGACAAGTGCTGAGAATATCATATGCATAATAATAAAGATCCATATCATTGATCAACTCAAGTTTTTCAATTATTTCTGCAAGACATTTTACCAACTCATCCTCTTTTGGATTGGTTAATACATCTACAACACGATTTTCATAAGCAGTAAGCTTTATTCTAATTTTTTCAGGTTCATGCGTACCACGATGTTTTCTAAAATGAATGTGAAGAGGAATATACATTTCGTCCACTGTAATTTTAAGTGCAATCCCATTTTCATCTACATTTCCATTAACAATAAAAGCTTCAAGTGAAGCCTTTGTCATTATTTCCTTTAGAATATCACGCATATAAAGAATCGACATTTTACCATCTATTTCTTTTACGTATTCGTAATATATATTTCCTATGCAAACATCTTTGTAAATTTCTGGCTGAAAATCTGATGAATTACATAGATACAGCTCGTTACAATATTTTCCATTTGCCAATAACTCAATAATTATTTCTGCGACAGCTGCGCTTAACAAATTTTTAAATGGAATATTCAGTTCTTCTGATTTTTCTTTTATATGTAATCGATTAATCATTAGAGCCACACACCTATCATATTTTGAACTTTCTTCAGTACTTTTCTTTCCTTGGCAAATTCCATGAGTTTGGCAACATCCTTGTTATCATCCATGATATATGCCCAAACTCCCTTTTTAAAATCCTCTCTATCTACCTTTTCCTGATATTTCAAAAAATCACATATTAGACGTTCTTTAGTGTAAATTTTCATTTTATTGCCCGCAAAATCAGCTTCAGTTACACCCATTTCTAATACTTCTGGTTCTGTATAATATGGCTCAACTATAGGATAATCTATATTGAATCTGGATTTGCTGGTATTTTTATTTATGGCAATACTCCATTTGTATGGCCTGTCTTTCAGATATCCATAAACATAAAGAGCTGACTCCATCGTAAGAATCCCATCATCTCCAAAGAGCTTCCAAATCCACTGGTCTTCATCACATTCAAAATATTTTGTTGTATAGTATCCGCTCTTTACTCTAATCAGATATCCTTCTTCAACAAATTTCAACACTCGCCTGTAATCTACCCCCAGAGCATCAATATCACTTGCTTTCACCAATCCCCCATTGGCTTCTACCAAGTCATTAATCTGTTCTAACTGATATTGTTTTTTTTCATCCCTTGATAATAGCATTTCCATTTTCCCCACTCCTCAATCTTTAACGAGGTAATTATTTTTTATTATCCCATTCCCAGAAATCCCTGTCAAACCCTTTACTTTCAAGGTTTTCTGTTATTTTCAAAATATTTGCGACTAATTTGTCTTTTATTAGATAATATTATGTCGTATAATGACTATAGAACTATTATTGTTGTCTTTTAGGAGGTTTTTATGTCCGAAGAAAAGATTACACTTAGAAAAAATCCTTCTCGAAAGGAATGTGAAAAAGTCATAAAAAAAATTCTTATGACTGAGGTACTTGAACGCGGTACAAACGAACACTTTAAAACTGCAGCTGATTTTATGAGCTATTTTCAATCTCTGTATCCTGCCAGTGATAGTTTAACTAAACAGGTTCAAAGAGCGGTTAAGTCTCTTCAAATGCCAAAAGATGAAAGAGGATACTTTATAATAAATAAGACTGAAGCACAGCTAAATCAGGATAAAGAAATTGCTTTTCTTTTCAAAAAAAATGATGCCAGCATCCTACCGTTTGAAGAATATGAAACTGTATTTATTAAAGCCGATAGCAAATATAAAGATTATCTATACCAGCTTATTTCTGAATCGGATACTTTTGCTGACAAAATCATCACCATGATTAATTCCTCCAATGGATTAATATTGTTTACAAACAACAAACATCAGCTGGAAATCCTTATAAATAGTTTGATAAAAAGATAATTTGTATATCAATTTAAATCAATTTATTTACAGTCCTTAACATATAAAAAACGACAGCTTTTTCGTAAAACAGCTGTCGTTTTTATTATATTATTGTCTTTTTTCTATTTGTTTAGGACATTTATTGTCTTTATCTACGTCTTCTACGTTTTTTTCCATTACTTCTGATAATAGTTAAGTTAGTTTTTTCTGGTTTTGTATGTCTACTCTTGTATCTATGTCTTGCTAAAAGTATCTCGCTTGATTTACTTCGAATATATAAAACTATTACTATAAAAACTATTATCCCCAGTATTACTAAACCAATCTTCGGATAATCCACCTGTATATATTGTTTTCCACTGCCACCCTTTTTAACAGGTAAATTATCAAATGGATAGCTTTGAACCTCCGCATTTGTAAATAAAAGATTTGCCATACCAACACTTCTGTCAGCATATGTATACCTTAGCTGTCCAACAACTGCTTTTTCATCCTTATCACTAAATGGAACCACAGAAGATTGCACATCCAAAACACTAGCTGTCTTTGGAATTACTATCAATCCAGCCTTATCTATTTTGATTAATTCACTGTTTTCGCTAAGTACACCAGTTACATTTGTATCAGACTCTGATATCGAAGCAAAATCTCTTACTGCATAGGTACTGAAATTATTAAAACAATATTCAAATAGACTTGTTGTATCTGTGTATTGTTCTCCAACTGTGTCCTTCATTACAACACAAATCAGGGTCATTCCATCTTTCTTTGCATAAGTGACCAAGGTGGCTCCCGCTACCACTGTATATCCTGTTTTTCCACCAAGACAGTTTTCATAAAGATATTTGTTTGTCTTATAGTAGTGAAGCATCTGATGATGGTTGTTTAGTGGTGTAGGATCTGGATGCTTATTTGTAGGTGGGATTGTATAGCTCTTAGTTCCAACAATTTCTGCAAATTTTGGAATAGAATAAGCTGCTCTTGCAATCAAAGCCATATCATGAGCACTGGTATAGTGGTCATCATCTGGAAGACCATTTGAATTATTGAAATGGGTGTTTGTACACCCAAGCTCCTTGGCCCTTTTATTCATCATGTCAACAAAGGACGACATGTCTCCTGCCACATGTTCACCAAGGGCATATGCACACTCATTTGCCGATTCCAACATCATACCGTAAAGCGTTTGCTCTACAGTCATTTCCTCATTCACATCTCGCGCAATACTAGATGAACCCAATTCTGTGCCATATACTGCTTCTGGAGAAAATGTAACAGTCTCATCTAACTTACAGTTTTCAAGGGTAATGAGAGCTGTCATTATTTTTGTAATACTTGCAGGAAAATGAACATCATCCATATTCTTTGAGTAAAGAATAGTTCCTGTTTTCTGCTCCATAACAATGGCTGATTCTGCTACCACATCTATACCGCTAGGCCAATAGTCTGCAGCTTGTACTTCCATACAATTTGCTGCAATAACTGTGTTCGATATAAATAAAAAAGCTAATAGCTTTGCAATTGATTTTTTAATACTCATATTCAATTATCACCAATTTTTGGACTTTCTTTATTATTTTAATTATAAAATGTAATTTAAAAGTTCTCTTTTTGCTTTGCATTTATAATTTCACATCATTGATTATAATGAAATTGATGTCTGTATGCTACTTTTTTATGTGATTCTTACAGTATTTAAATGCATATTTTTATGATATAATCTTTTTCGATTTTATAAAACGGAGGTACCCATGAGACTTAGAAATATTCCTGGTGCTGATGAAGTAGTTACAAACAGTGATTACTGCATCAACACTCCAGCTAAATTTAAAGGTAAATATAAATCAGAAATATTTAATAACAACAATCCACTTCATATAGAAATTGGAATGGGAAAAGGACAATTTATCACTACTCTTGCAAAGAATAATCCTAATATCAATTATATTGGAATTGAGCGATACACAAGTGTTCTTTTACGTGCTATTCAAAAGGTTCAAGAGGAAGATATTCCGAATCTTCGATTTATATGCTTTGATGCTGCTGAAATTCTTGATATCTTTTCTTGTTATGAAGTTGATAAAATTTATTTGAATTTTAGTGATCCATGGCCAAAGGATAGACATAGTAAGCGTCGACTTACTTCTTCAACATTTTTGAATCGCTACAACACAATTTTAGCAAAGGATGGTAATATCGAATTTAAGACAGACAACAAAGATTTATTTGATTTTTCTGTTGAAGAAATCAATAATCATCCTATTTGGCATCTAGATGCTGTTACTTATGATTTACACAATGATTCTTCAATGAATAATGGAAATATCATGACTGAATACGAAGAAAAGTTTTCTTCTAAAGGAAATCCTATTTATAAACTTATTGCTAGTAGATAAGAAAAGCTGATGATTGTACCCTAATATGATTATTATCGGGATAAAACAATCATCAGTTTTTTATTTCTAATTAATCAAAAAAAGCGTTGAGATACTTCTCAACGCTTTAATGCGCGACCAGGGGTTCGAACCCTGGACACCCTGATTAAGAGTCAGGTGCTCTGCCAGCTGAGCTAGTCGCGCTTATTCATTTTATTGCCTCAGCAACGAATATTAGTATATAGGCTAAATCACTTTTTTGCAAGTGTTTTTTTCATTTTTTTCAATTTTTTTCATATTTCTTGTTTTGAATTTTTATGAAGGTTTCTGAATTATATTAACTAAATAATATAATAAACATTATTTTCTATTCAAATTAATAATACCTGCCTCTATTGAGACAGGTATTTATTCTACTTTGTGTTTTTCTACTCCTACACAACTCTAAATATTAGCAAATAACTTTTCAATTTCTTCGGCACTCATTACCCTGTTAGGATCTGTTAAATCAACTCCTACATCAGGTATTATTATTTCATCACTTTTTTCTTCTTCAGGTGGTGCTTCTGGTGTGATTTCTTCCTGCTGTGTCTCTTCTTCCTCAGCTGGTCCACCTACTTCTTCTAATAGAGCATCCAAATCAACGGAAGGTTCTTCACTTATAATTATTTCCTCGGCAGGTGTCTCTGGAGCACTTTCAAGTATTATTTCCTCATTTGGAACTTCCTCTACCGGTGTTTCTTCAGCAGCTGCCATATCCAAATCTATTCCGATATCCTCTACTGGCTCTGCTGATGCTTCCTCTACTGGCTCTGCTGGTGCTTCTTCTACCGGAATTTCTTCAACTAACTCTTCCTCTATCGCTGTTTCTTCCACCGGAATTTCTTCTGCTGATACTTCTTCCTGTGGTAGCTCTTCCACCGGTGCTTCTTCAGCTACTGCCATATCCAAATCTATTCCGATATCTTCTACTGGCTCTGCTGATGCTTCTTCTACCGGAATTTCTTCAACCGGCTCAACTGCCTCTTCCTCTATCGGTGTTTCTTCCACCGGAATTTCTTCTGCTGATACTTCTTCCTGTGGTAGCTCTTCCACTGGTGCTTCTTCAGCTACTGCCATATCCAAATCTATTCCGATATCTTCTGCCGGCTCTGCTATTGGCGCCTCTGCTGGTGTTTCTTGTACTGATAATTCTTCGACTGGATTCACCATTGTTGGCGGTGGTGTCATTTGTGGTGTGCCATATCCAGGTGGAACCATCATTGGTTGTGCCATTACAGGTACACCATTTTGTATCTTACCTTCGATATTTGAAATCTGGGATGTTAATTCTGCTATTTTTTGTTGAATATCAAAATTTGTTTCTTTTAATAATGCCTGCTGTTTTTCAATAATTTGATTATTATTACTTTCAAGTTTTTCTTTGATTGCAAACAGTTGATTGATAAGCTCATCATTTGAATTCATCAATGCATCTGTATTTTCTTTGCTTCTTGAAATTGTAACCTTTGCAACTGCCTTCTGTGCATTAATTATATCTTCTGCCGGAAGTGAGCTGCTTTCTTCGATATTTCGAAGTCGAATATCTAATTCATCAAAACTTTTTTTTATGACGAGATAGGAAGCTTTTTGTGCATTATATATTTCTTCATATTTTTGTGCTTCCATATCCTTGTTTTTCAAGGACATATCCATCAATCCACTAATTAGGAAAAATAGCGCAACTATCATCAACAGTATGCCAGCCGCCATAAACATGAAATTACTCTTAAAATTTATCATAATATAGAGTTCCATGATTATTAAGACCGCAACTGCAATACTTGATAAGATAATCTGTATCTTATCACGAGCTATCTCTCTTTGGATTTTCTTGGTATTCTCGTCCATTGCGCCCCCTAATTATTCATCTTTTTTGTCAAATAGATGCACCATATCTAGTGCAAAAGAAATAGGATACAGTTGAACCATAACGGAATCTACTACTGAACCGATTTTTAAATCAAATGTTATTTTTACGAAATCTATTTCTGGTGATTCGAATAATCTTTCAAATATCTTTACACTTTCAACATCAATATTGTCTGTTTTTGGTGGTGAAATATCTACTACTCTGTTAAGTAACTGAGACATAGATGATGCAGCACTTCCCATCATCTGGTTCATGGCCTCAGATACAGCACTAAGTTGAAGTTCTCCAATTTCTCCACCTATATTGGTACCATCTCCACCCATCATCAAATCAGCAATTATCTTTACATCATTTTCTTTTAGAATAAGAACATTGCTTCCTGATAATCCTTTTACATAATTAATATGAACTAAAACGCACACATTATTATAATCATCAAGAGCTTCGCTTTTACGAATCAGCTCGATGTGTGGCGTTGTAATATCTACCTTCAAGTTATTAAGTAATGCACTAAGCGATGTTGCTGAAGATCCCATACTTATATTAGCAATCTCACCTAGTGTATCCTGTTGCTCTTTAGTTAAAGTTAATTCTGCCATACATTACCGTCCTCCTCTTGAATATTTTCCCCCTTTATATATATTTCCTTTTATTACATTTATGTTTTGATTATACAATATTTCTAATTGTGTGACTATAACACGTGAACACAATCAATTTAGAAATAATAATCTTCTTTCTTCAATATTATTTATATTTTAACGTAATATTGCGAATTATGTGTGTATAAACTGTTATTATTCGCGTATATCAAGGCCTTTATATAGTGCAATGTTTTACTAAAAATATGTATAAAAAAAGGAGCCAATGGCTCCATCATCATTTTTAAACATGTTCCCTGGGGGAATCGAACCCTCAACTAGTGCTTAGGAGGCGCTTGTTATATCCATTTAACTAAGGGAACTTAACATAACTATTAGATTTTAATCTACTGACTTCAAAAAATCAAGGTCACAACAGAATATGTACCTGCCTTGATTCATTTTTATTTTTGCCTATCAGAATATAGTCATAAAAAATTCTTGTGAGCTTTAATAACCCACAAGAATTCTTCTATTTTTAACTAAATTCAACTGTACCTTGTAACCAGATGATTCCTTTGAAACGTCTTCCAATAGCAGGCTCACCAAATAAATTATTTTTATTTATGCATACCTCGAAAATGACATCGTTACTTTCAATCACCATAAGAACTAATTCTTCCATTGTAAGATGATTAACTACTTCTTTTACATCCAGGATATTTCCAAGGATTTCATATTTATCATTTTCAATTCCGTATGGCATAAAAAATGTGGTGACCACGCTAAGAATATCTTCTCGTGTTACTCTTCTTGAAATTCTTTGATACAAATCTATCTCATCCATTGTAAGATTTTCAAGAGCTTCCTCATTTCCTTCTCGCGCCTGCTCAACTAAATTGATTCTTTTTTGATTATTCATTTTTTCCTTAATACGACTCTTTTCATTGTCGTATACAGGTAATAAAATCTTTCCATTAGTTGATAATGCTGCAAGTTTGATTTTCGACTTAGGACATTTTTTGTCTTTAAGATTTCTTCTTAAAAACTCTCCCATATTCTGTAATTGAAAAATCAGATTAACACCTAATCTTAGCTCATCACACATTACATAATAGTTATCCCTGTCTGTCTGCTTGATAATCTCTACATCATTTTTTAGAGAGTCGGTTTCACCAAAAAAGGTTGGATAATAATAATCCAATATGAACTCATCATTATCATTAAATAGACCACGCAGTACAAGCCCTACATTATCCGCAACCATATAACGTAATTCTACAAACTGATTACCTTCATAATCAATCGCAGACTCTTGGTAATCAGGACGTAATATTATTTCGTTGATTAACTCTTCTATTGCTGTCTTATTTAGTTTTGCAAATCCTATTGCTGGTAAATATTGATGCACTTTACATTCCACCTATAGCTTGATCTAATGCCTGTTGTTCCTCTTCCGCAAGTTGAATAATAGAATTTCCATCTATTATCTCCTTAACATAAGTATAGCAGCCTTCTCTAGAATGCATAGCATTAATTATATATCCAGTATTATTTTCATTTAACATACAGAGTGAAAAACTAAGCTTTCCACCCATTTCATTAAATGCATCATACTTTACTAATCCAAATTTTTGGAAACAGCTCTGCATATTTTTGAAGATTGAATCTATATTTCTTTCATTACTTGCATTTGCTTCAATCAATTCATCAACCTGTTCAAGTCGATAAATTAATGTATCCTCTAATGATCTTGCATCACTTCCAAGCATAAAAATTTTATATCTTTTTTTGAGCTTAGACATCTGTGCAATAAATACTATTAAAAGAATAATCATTATAAGAACAAGAGCTGCAAGTCCTATAATAATATAATCTGAACTAAAACCTAAATACTGTTCTATCATTTTAACTCCTATCGAACATATGTTTTATTTAATACTTTCAAGCAAATCTACAATTCGATTTAACTCATCCTGGCTGTAATATTCAATTTCAAGCTTACCAGTAGTGTTATCCTTAGCATTAATGTAAACCTTAGTACCAAGTACACTTTTTAATTTTTCCTGAGTATCCTGATATACAGCAACAAGCTGTGGATCTATTCCTACAGTCTTTGCTTTTTTATCTGTATCCTTATTATTAATAAGCTTTTTAACCTCACGCTCAACATCTCTAACGGACATCTTTTCATCAAAAGCTCTCTCAGCAAATTCATACTGTTTTTCAGTATCAGAAATTGCAAGCATAGCTCGAGCATGACCAGTTGTAAGCTTATCGTCTATAATCATTTCCTGAACACGTTTGTCCAATTTTAATAATCTAAGAGCATTTGTAATTGTAGTTCTACTTTTTGATACTCTTTCAGCTACTTCATCCTGTTTTAATTTAAACTCATCAATTAATCTAGCAAATGCCATTGCCTCTTCTATTGGATTAAGCTGTTCACGCTGGATATTATCAATAAGTGAAATTTCAACAAACTCTTGCTCGCTAAGATTTTTTATAATTACAGGTACGTTCTTAAATCCTGCAAGTCTTGCAGCTCTCCATCTACGTTCACCACCGATAATTTCATAATATGAACCTCTGTCTTGAACAATTAATGGATTAACAATTCCATGAAGCTTAATATTTTCAGCTAATTCCTGAAGCTTATCTTCATCGAAATTCTTTCTTGGCTGAAGTTTATTAGGCTCAATTTTATTAATATCCACTTCAACAGGTGAACTATGTTCTTCTGGATTTGCAAGAACAACGCCCTCATTTTTATTTACAATAAGAGAATCTAATCCCTTACCAAGTCCTGTTTTTTTTGCCATCTTATATATCCTTTCTTCCGATTATTTCTTTTGCAAGATTACGATAACTTTCTGCACCAGCAGACTTTTCATCATAAAGATTAATTGGAAGTCCATGTGATGGAGCTTCTGCAAGTCTTACATTTCTAGGAATGATTGTCTGATATACTGTTGCATTAAGATTATTTTTTACAGTATCAACTACATCAGAAGAAAGATTTGTTCTCTTATCGTACATAGTAAATACTACGCCATCTATCTTAAGTTTTGGATTAAGTCTTTGCTGAACAAGATCGATTGTATGAATCAACTGACTAATACCTTCCAATGCATAATACTCACATTGAATTGGAACAAGAACAGAATCAGCAGTTGTCATAGCATTGATAGTAAGCATATTAAGTGAAGGAGGACAATCTATAATTACATAATCAAAATCTTCCTTTACATAATCTACGGCATTTCTTAGAATATATTCCTTTTCATTAATACCAAGAAGTTCAATTTCTGCACCAGCTAAATCAACGTTCGAAGGAATAATTGTAAGGTTAGGAATATTTTCCACCTGATACATACATTCCTTGATACTACACTGATCTAATACTAAATCGTAAACTGTATTTTCACACTCTTCTTTATCTAAACCAAGTCCGCTTGTTGCATTTCCCTGAGGATCAGTATCGATAACAAGAACTTTTTTTCCTGCTTCAGCTAAACAAGCAGATAAATTAATACTTGTAGTAGTCTTACCAACTCCACCCTTTTGGTTGGCAATTGCAATTACTCTTTTCATTATTGTCTCCCTCTTTTCATTTTATATATTTTACCTACTCAACTCCTTGAATTATATCATTCTGAAAAACTCAATTCTACCAAGAAAATCTGTCTGTTATCTATTAGTTGTAGGCTGATTTACTATATCTAGTTATTATATTTGGACATCTTAAAATGTTTCACATGAAACATTTTGTTCTAAAATACCAATATATAGAAGTTGAAACAAAAATTCCCATACTATATTTTGTGTTTTACATAATTCATAATATGAAAATGTTTCACGTGAAACATCTCTATATTTAGGTTATGCACAATTTTAAAGACTAGATATTAATTTATTCAATTCAATTTGTGCTCTATATGGATCCAATAAAATCAAATCATTTATAGCTTTCAAATTATCCTTAATTACATTTTTATTACTTAGATCATTTTTATCTATTTCTTCATAATTTTCGGAAGAATTATTTATTGGTTTATTACTAATAACATTATTAGTCAGTAAAGCATTTATTTCAGAAAGTCTACTATCGTAGAACTTCATACTTTGCTGTTTCAAATTCATTTCATCATTAAGAGAATTGAGAGTCTCTCTAACTTCTTCTGCTTTTTTATTATTTTTAGCATTAATATCTCGGGGTGTGAATTCTTGAAAATATGATTCATTTGAGTTTTCCAATAAGGTAAGAAACTTTGTTTCCTCTTTTATCTTAGTATCTAATAAATCTATATCTTCTTTTAATTGAATTTTTTCAGAAATCAACTCTCCTTGATACTTTTTTAGGAATTCATTGACCATATACTATTATCCCCCAAAATCATAAAAAGTTTCACGTGAAATGTATTTTATTTTAAAGGCTCTTTACTAGGAGTACCTGCTTTACGAGGATAAGCCTTAGGTGTTTTCTTTTCCTTATCAATTATAATAAATGATCTATTAATATCTGTTTTAGGAATAGAGAAAAAAACAGGGTCATTTAATTTTCCGCCCAGTTTTTCTATTGCTGAAACTCCAGTATTCAATTCCTCTTCTATATCACCAGATTTAAAACTAATAAAATGGCCACCTATATTAACAAGTGGAACGCAATATTCTGAAAGAGTAGAAATATTTGCTACAGCTCTACTTACAACTAAATCAAATTGTTCTCTAAAAGATTTATTTCTGCCTGCTTCCTCTGCTCTTGCATGAATTAATTGAACGTTTTTCAAAGAAAGAGCATCAACAACTTCTTGTAAAAATTTAATACGTTTATTTAAAGAATCTATTAAAACGAAATTAATATTTGGATAAGCAATTGCCATAGGGATACCAGGAAAACCAGCTCCGGTTCCTAAATCACATATAGTCTTTACATTATCTGGCATAACAGTACAAATAGATAGACTATCTATAAAATGTTTAACTACAACTTCATTGAATTCAGTTATACCAGTAAGATTCATAACTTTATTTTTTTCTACTAATAATTCATAGAATAAGTCTAGCTGCTTAATTTGAGTTTCTGTTATATTAAAATTCCAACTAGATAAAGTTTCAATTAGATATGAATAATCTCTACTCATAAAACTCCTTTAATTAATAATTTAAAAGAATCTATATATAAGGATATAATCATCCCATATATAAACTACCCTTTAAAAGTTTCAAGATAAACTAATAATACAGAAATATCTGCAGGACTAACACCGGAAATACGTGATGCTTGACCTATATTTGCAGGACGTAATTTTGTAAGCTTTTGGCGTGCCTCAATGCGCAAGCTAGAAACATCCTCATAATTTATATTTTGTGGTATATTTTTAGACTCTAATTTTTTAAATTGTTTAACCTGTTTTTCCTGTCTAGAAAGATAACCCTCATACTTAATATAAATATTAACTTCTTCTCTAACCTCATCTGAAAGTTCTGGTCTTTCAGGATCGATTGGAGCAAGCTTATCATAATCAAGTTCTGGTCTACGAATTAAATCAACAAGTTTTATACCATTTGAAAGAGGTATACTTCCATAGGATTCAAGAAGTTCCTGTACTTCTTTTCTAGCACCAATATTAATTTCTTTAACACGTGCTACCTCATCATTAATTAAACGTTCCTTTTCAACTACATGATCAAATCGTTCTTTAGATAAAAGACCTACCTCGTAACCGATTTTAGAGAGGCGTAAATCTGCATTATCCTGTCTAAGTAAAAGTCTATACTCCGATCTTGATGTCATCATACGATAAGGTTCTTTTGTTTCTTTAGTAACAAGATCATCAATAAGAACTCCAATATAAGAATTGCTTCTATCAAGAATCATTGGTTCTTTATTAAGTAGTTTTAACGCGGCATTAATTCCAGCTACAAGTCCTTGTGCAGCTGCTTCTTCATAACCACTACTTCCATTAAATTGACCAGCAGCAAATAAACCATCGATATCTTTAAATTCTAATGAAGCTTTTAGTTGAGTTGCGTTTATACAATCATATTCAATAGCATAAGCATTACGTACAAACTTGCAATTTTCAAGGCCAGGTACAGTTCTATACATTGCGTATTGCACATCCTCAGGCATTGAAGAACTCATACCACCAATATACATTTCATTTGTATTTAATCCTTCTGGTTCAACAAAAAGTTGATGACGGTTTTTATCTGCAAATCTCACAACCTTATCTTCTATACTTGGACAATATCTAGGACCAGTTCCTTCAATAACTCCAGAATACATAGGTGAACGATCAAGATTTGCTCTTATAATTTCATGTGTCTTTTCATTTGTATATGTAAGATAACAAGGAACCTGTTCAATTTGAACATCCTCTCTCTTAGTACTAAATGAAAAAGGTATAACAGGATTATCGCCAAGTTGTATTTCCATCTTAGAATAATCAATAGAATTTCCATCAATTCTTGCAGGGGTACCGGTTTTAAAGCGGTTTATTTCTACATTATTTGTGATTAATGAATCTGTAAGATGGTTTGCTGCTTTTAATCCATTTGGGCCACAGTGTTCAATTACGTCACCGTATAAACATCTAGCTTTAAGATATGTTCCAGTACATATAACAACAGCTTTACAATGATATGTTGCACCTGAAAGAGTCTTTACACCCTTTATTTTTTTATCCTTAATAATTAATTCAGTAACTTCTGCTTGTCTTAAAGTAAGATTAGAAGTTTGCTGCATTATTTTTTTCATACGTGTAGAATATGCAGCTTTATCAGCCTGAGCTCTAAGAGAATGAACTGCAGGACCTTTAGAAGAATTCAACATTTTTGATTGGATAAATGTATGATCAATATTGATACCCATCTCACCACCCAAAGCGTCAAGTTCTCTAACTAAATGTCCTTTTGAGCTTCCACCAATATTTGGATTGCAAGGCATTAATGCAACTGAATCCATACTAATTGTAAAACAAATTGTATTTAATCCCATTCGAGCAGAAGCAAGTGCAGCTTCACATCCAGCATGGCCTGCACCAATAACAACTACATCATAGGATTCTTCTACGTAACTCATAAATAAATCTCCTAAAACCAAATCTTATCATTCTATATCATTTTCCCATACAAAATTCAGAGAAAATCTTGTTAGCTAAATCATCGTCAATAGTTTCACCTGTGATTTCACCTAAATAATTGTATGCATCCATTAAATCGATAGAAAAGAAATCTTCTGGCATCATATTTTCAATGCTTGTAAGAACATTAGATAAACTATTCTTAGCATTAATTAAACATCCCGCTTGTCTTGAATTTGTAATGTACAATGTATCATCAGATTTAACCTGACCAGTAAAAAACATATCTGTTATTTTTGATTCAAGAGTTTTTAATCCATCTAAACTAACAGATGAAAAAGGAATAACAGGTTTATCATACTTTTTGTATATTTCTTCCTCGCTGATTTGAGATACGAGGTCAGATTTATTAAGTAATATAATTACTTTTTTATGAATAATCTTATTGATAATGAAAATGTCATTCTCATCTAATGGCCTTGAAGAATCAAGTACAAATAAAATTAAATCTGCATCATCTATAGAATCAAGTGCTTTATCTACACCAATCTTTTCAACAATATCATCAGTTTCTCTTATTCCTGCTGTATCTATAATATTAAGAGCAACACCGTTAATTGTTATCTGTTCTTCTAATGTATCACGAGTAGTACCAGGAATATCAGTAACAATTGCCCTCTCTCTTCGTGATAAAGTATTTAATAAAGAAGATTTACCTGCATTAGGCTTTCCTAAAATAAGTGTATTAATACCTTCTTTTAAAATGTGTCCAGATTTAAAAGATGAAATTAAATCATTTATTGAATCAAGCATTTCATCTACTTTTTTTGAAAGCTCCTCTGGATATCCGTTTAAATCATAATGTTCGGGATCATCTAAAGCAGATTCTATATATGCAGTTTCATATAAAATTTTATTTCGTAAATCTACAATTATCTTATTTAAAGAACCAGAAAGTTGCTTTATAGAATTTTTCATTGCTAACTCTGAATTTGAAGAAATCAAATCCATTATTGATTCTGCTTCAGATAAATCAATACGTCCATTTAAAAAAGCTCTTTTTGTAAATTCACCTGGCTCAGCAATTCTTGCACCATTTTTTACCAAAATAGAAAGTATTTTTTTTAATATAAGAATACCACCATGACAATCAATCTCTATAGTATCTTCAGTGGTATATGAACGAGGTGCCTTCATAATCATAATAAGAACTTCATCAATTAATTCATTATTATCATATATATGACCATATTGGATAGTATGTGAATCACAATCAATCAATTTATTCTTACCACGAAAAATAGAATCCACTATTGGAATGGATTCCTCACCACTTACTCTGATAATTCCTATACCAGAACTATTCATTGACGTAGCTATTGCGCAAATGGTATCTGAATGATACATAATGCCTCCAAAATGAAAAAACTAAAACAAAGTTAAAACAATACAATATTTATTATCTTAACTTTAACTTAGAAATAAATAAATTAAAATCAAATATAAAGGGCTAGTCTATATTATAAGACTAACCCTAAAAAATCAAAAGAAGGTTTTCTACTTCTTAAGAGTAATTACAACGTAACGATAAGGCTCTTCTCCTTCTGAATGAGTTGTAACATTATTATCATTCTGTAATGCAGAATGAATAATACGTCTTTCATAAGGATTCATAGCTTCAAGTGTAACAGCCTTCTTAGTTCTCTTTACCTTACTAGCCATATTCTTTGCAAGATTTTCTAATGTCTCTTTTCTACGACGTCTATAATCTTCAGTATCAATCTTAACTCTTGTATAATTTTCTGAAGAACGATTAACAGCTAAATTTGTAAGATACTGTAATGAATCAAGAGTCTGTCCTCTCTTACCAATTAAAACTCCCATTTCAGGGCCAGCTAAATCAATTAAAAGAGTATTATCACTTTCATCTAAAGTCATTGAAATATTAACTTCAAGCTGCATAGCTTCAAAAACACCATCAAGAAATTCCTTTGCAACTTGTTTTGGATCTTCATATGAAGAAATAACAACTTTAATTACAGCATCCTTTGAACCAATTCCAAGGAAACCATTACTTCCTTCTTCAATTACTTCGTATTTAATTTCACTGGAAGTAACACCTAAGGCAACTGTTGCATTTGTAATAGCATCAGAAACAGTTTTTCCAGAAAACTCTTTATATTCCATTAATTATTATCCCCCTTATTTATTATTCATTTCATTAAATTGCTTCACAAGATTTGCTTTAGATGCAAGAGAACCATCTGTTGCACTCAATCTAAGCTCTTCAGCTTTTTTAAGTGTCTCTTCATCATTGCTTGCGAGATTTGCTTTTGAAGCTAAAGAATTATTTTTTGTACTCATACGAGCAGCTTCATAAATCTGAGCCTGACGAATACCGCGCTTTTCAGCCTTTGCAGCTGCTTTTTCTTTATTCTTTTCAATAATACTTTCAAGATCAATCTTCTCAAAATGCTTATTTAAGAAAAACTGCTGAATAGAACGAACTACTGCACTAGCAATCCAATAAAAGCCAAGACCTACAGGAACTGAAAAACAGAAAAATAGTGAGACAAGTGGCATCATAAGATTCATTGTCTTCATCTGCTGAGCCATCTGATCAGACTGACCTTCTGTTGAAGTAGGAGTTAACTTGATATTTAATACCTGAGATAAATAAGCAAGTACAGGAATTAATAAAGCACAAAACATTAGTGCAAAGTTTTTAGTGTCAGAACTCCAACCACTCTTTATTAGATTAAGAGGAGTTTCTGAAATATTTAAAATAAATAAGTAGTTAACCTTATCCAAAGCATTATGTGTACTAGTAATAACAGTATCTAAGTTTGAAAATTTTGATGAAAGTGAATCCCATCCTGACTGAGGAAGTTTATATAAAACATCAACAATAGAATCAGAAATAACAGTAGTATCTTTTCCTGTGAATGTAGGAGAAATTGTTTTGATTCCAGTATCATCAAAAATAGCCTGCATAGTCTTTGCAAAACCATCAGTTGCCATAATGCCATCTACAAGATTAGAAAAAATATTCTTTACAGATGAAATATAAGCAGGAACATTATAGAAAACTCTATATAATGCAAAAAGAATAGGCATTTGGATAATCATATAACCACAGCTACCAGCCATAGAAATACCATACTTATCGTAGAGAGCCTGAGTTTCCTCTTGCTGCTTCTGCATAGAAGCTTGATCCTTTTTACCTTTATATTTATCCTGAATTGCTTTCATTTCAGGCTGCATCTTACGCTGTAAAACAGCAAACTTCTGCTGCTTATATGTAAGAGGAAACATACAAATATAAATAAAAATAGTAAAAACAACAATAGTAACAGCTATATTCTCAATCCCAATTTGAGAAAGAAGAGTATAAATCTTGTCCATAAACCATCCTAAAACCTTAGCAATAGGTCCGAGAATGGAACCGTTATAAGCGGTCAAAAATATTTCGCTCAATGTAAAACCTCCAGTTACTAAGGAACCGGATCATAACCACCACGTGAAAAAGGATTACAACGCAAAAGTCTCCAGGTAGTTAAACAACCTCCTTTTATAACCCCATATTTTGTAATAGCCTCAAGACCATAATTAGAACATGTAGGGCAATAAGGACATTTCGTATGTTTCATTGGAGATATATATTTTTGATATAACCTAATTAAAAATATAAAAAACTTCTTCAACATAATAGAAACGATGATTCCATTTATTTTCTAGTTACTTTGTGAAGATTTGCAAGATGAAGCAATGATTTTTGTATTTCATCGAAATTTGCAGAAGCTGAGGCTTCTCTTGCAACGACTACAATGTCTAAACCACTATTAAACATCTCTTCATTTAGTCTATAACTTTCTCTTATCAGTCTCGTCAAATGATGTCTAACTACTGAATTTCCAACCTTTTTACTAACAGAAATTCCAATACGATTTCGATCTGAATTATTATGGTATACATACATAACAAGCTGTCTATTACCTTTTGATATACCTCGTCTGTATACAGTTGTGAAGTCTTTATTCTTTTTTATAGATTCACTAAATTCCATAATAAAAAAATTCCTTTAAATAGAAAGAAAGACCACATGGTCTGTGGCCTAAGCAGATAATTTCTTTCTTCCTTTTGCACGTCTAGCAGCAAGAACCTTACGTCCACCTGCTGTGCTCATTCTAGATCTAAATCCATGTACTTTGGATCTCTGTCTCTTTTTTGGTTGATATGTCATCTTCATAATATATCCACCTCCTCTTTATGAGAAAACATCAGTTGAAATTATAAAGGCAAAAGCCCATAAAGTCAATAAAAAATAGGATATTTAAATGCAAATATATTTGTGGATAACTAAAAAACACAATATCTTAATGAAATATAAAATAAGGAATACTAAATATAGTAGAAAACGTTAAAAATATTTTTTTTATTTATCTACAATATGTGGAAAACATTGTGGATAACAATTAATAATTTAAAAGTTATCCACAATAAAATGATAAAAAAACTAAAATTATAGTATTATTAGGTGGATAAATATTTTTCTACATATGTGGATAAAAATATAAGACTTATATATGGCCTCAAATTCTCAAAATAAGGCAATTTACGCTTTAAACAATCCCCATACCGTTTAACACAAAATATTGCTAAAAAGCCTTATTTAGTTTAGAATATAAAAGAATATATAGAATTGTGGATAAAAGGGAATTTATATGGAAGAAATTGTTAAAAATAAATGGGAAGAAATACTTACCTATTTAAAAAATGAATATGCTATTACAGATGTATCTTATGATTCTTGGATAAAACCTCTTGAATTATTCCAAATAGAAGATAATAAATTATATCTTACATACAGTGGTGATCAAAATACAATGACTCTAGGTTATGTAACTAGAAAATACGCTACACCATTAAAAGTTACTATAGCAGAAATTACTGGAATACAGTTCGATGAAATCTTGGTTATTTCCCAGGAAAATGCAAATCAGATAAATAAAGAAAAAAATGCTGGTCTAATTAATATAGAAGAAACATCATCTTATGGTGAAAGAAAAATTGGAAATTCTACAATAAATCCAAAATTTACTTTTGATAATTTCGTCGTAGGAAGAAATAATAGATTTGCACAGACTGCAGCACTTGCAGTTGCAGAGTCACCGGGTGAATTTTACAATCCTCTTTATATCTATGGAGGTCCAGGACTTGGTAAAACTCACTTGATGCAAGCTATTGGAAATTACATTGAAAATCAAAATCCAAATACACATATTTTATATGTAACATCAGAAGAATTTACTAATGAAGTAATTGAAAACTTAAGAACTAACAACAACGCTTCTGCTATGCAGAGATTTAGAGATAAATATAGAACTGTTGATGTTCTTATGGTTGATGATATTCAATTTATCATTGGTAAAGAATCTACACAGGAAGAGTTTTTCCATACTTTTAATGCATTACACGCAATGGGAAAACAAATTGTTATATCATCTGATAAACCACCAAAAGATATGGAAACTTTAGATGATCGTTTCAAATCAAGATTCGATATGGGTCTAATGGCAGATATTGGATATCCTGATTATGAAACCAGAATGGCTATCTTAAATAAAAAGATTGAAGAAAAAAACTTTAATTTAGACGAATCAATTAGAAAATATATTGCAGAAAATATTCAATCAAATATTCGAGAAATCGAAGGTGCATTAAACAAACTTATTGCTTTCTCAAGACTTGAAAAAATAGATATTACAATGGATATAGCTGAAAGAGAATTACAGAATTTCATTTCTCCTAACATATCTAGAGAAATTACTCCACAGCTAATCATTGAAGTTGTTTCAGAACACTTCAATATTACGGTTGATCAAATGGCTTCAAAAAATAGATCTAGCTCAGTTGTTAGACCAAGACAAATTGCTATGTATCTATGTAACACAATGACTGATTCTTCATTACAAGCTATTGGTTTGCTTCTTGGAGGACGAGATCATTCAACAATCATCCATGGTGCAAACAAAATAGAAGATGAAATCGATAAGGATGAAAATACAAAAAATCTTGTAGAGACAATAAAAAAGAAAATCAATCCTAATTAATGTTTAAAAGTTGTGGATAACATATAGGATAAATTGTTAAAACCATGTTAATACCATGCGGAAAATAAGTTGATAAAAATTTTAGTACAAAATTTATTCACAAAATATCCATACATTATCAATACTAAATTCACATATTTTTGCAATTTATTTTTCAATGTTTTACGCTGAAATAAAGGCGTTTCACAGTTATTTACAAATCAACAACCTATAAGAAGAGTACTAAGAAAATATATTTTATTTATTTTATTTAGAAAGGGAGCTATCAAATGAAAATCACTTGTCAAAAATCCGACCTGCTTAAAGGCGTTAATATTGTTTCAAAAGCAGTACCAACCAGAACAACAATGGCAATTCTTGAATGTATCTTAATAGATGCATCATCTGGAGAAATAAAACTTACTGCTAATGATTTGGAAATAGGAATAGAAACTATTGTTAGTGGAACTATATCAGAAAGAGGAATTGTTGCACTTGATGCAAAGAAATTTCCTGAAATAGTTAGAAAGCTTCCTGATAATGAAGTTACAATTGAAACAGATTCAAACTATAAAACATCAATTACTTGTGAAAAGCTTAAATTTGATATTGTAGGAAAATCCGGAGAGAACTTCTCTTATATTCCTCAGTTTGAAAGAATTCACCCTATTAATATTTCTCAGTTTACATTTAGAGATATTATTAGTAAAACAATCTTTTCTGTAGCAGATTCTGACAACAATAAAATGATGACAGGTGAGCTTCTTGAAATTAAAGATAATAAGCTTAAGGTTGTTGCATTGGATGGTCATCGTGTTTCTATCAGAAATGTAGAACTTAATGGTGATGTTAATGATGTTAAGGTTGTTATACCAAAGAAAACTCTCAATGAAATCATCAAAATAATTGATGGTGGTGTAGATGATGTTGTAAATATTTATGTGAATGACAATAATATTAGCTTCGTATTTGATAGAACTACTGTTGTATCAAGAATTATTGAAGGTGATTATTTCAAGATTGAGCAGATGCTTTCTGCTGATTATGATACAAAAATCAAAATCAATAAAAAGGAATTCTTTAATTGTATTGATCGTGCAAGTATTCTTGTACATGAAGGTGATAAAAAACCAATTATTGTAAATACTGGAGATAACACAATGTCTCTTTCAATTTCTTCACATTTTGGTTCATTGAATGAAGATATTGATATAGTTAAAGAGGGAAAGGACATAATGATTGGATTTAATCCAAAATTTGTTATGGATGCCCTCAGAGCAATTGATGATGAAGAAATTAATCTTTACATGTTAAATTCAAAAAGTCCTTGCTTTATTAAGGATGATGAAGGTGCATATGTATACATTGTACTTCCTGTAAACTTTAATAATCCTGGAGCTAACTAGGAGTAGAAAATGGAAAAGATTCAAATTAGAGATGAATTTATAAAACTTGGCCAGCTTCTTAAGCTTGCAAACCTTGTTGAGTCAGGTGCTATGGCAAAAGAAGTTATTGAGGATGGTCTGGTAAAAGTAGACGGTGAAATTGAGACTCGTCGTGGAAAGAAAATTTATCCTGGCAATATTGTTGAATTTAATGGAGAAAGCGTAACAGTTACAAATGATAATTAAATCCATTGAGTTAGAGAATTATAGAAATTATGATTCATTGAATATTAATTTTGATGAACATACTACTATTCTCTTTGGCGATAATGCCCAAGGAAAAACAAATATCTTAGAGGCTGCTTTTCTTAGTGGTACAACAAAATCGCATAAAGGCAGTCGAGATAAAGAAATAATCAAATTTGATAAAAATGAAAGTCATATAAAAACAATTGTTTCAAAAAATGACAGGGATTATCAGATTGATATACACCTTAAGAAAAATAAATCAAAAGGAATTGCTATTAATAGAGTTCCAATAAAAAAGGCTGCTGATTTATTTGGCCTTATAAATATAATTTTCTTTTCTCCAGAGGATTTAAATATTATAAAAAATGGTCCTGCAGAGAGAAGAAAATTTATGGATGCTGAATTATGCCAGATTGATAAAATATATCTTTCAGACTTAACAAATTATAATAAAGCATTAAATCAAAGAAATGCTTTGTTAAAAGAAATGATTTATAAACCAGAACTTAAAGAAACATTACCAATTTGGGATGAACAGCTAATTAATTACGGAAAAAAGATAATCACAAGAAGACAAAAATTTATTAATGATATCAACATTATAGTAAAAGAAATCCACAGTAAAATTACATCAGGAAAAGAAGATATAAACGTTTCTTATGATCCAAATATAGAGGACATATTTTTCCTTGATGAATTAGTAAAAAACAAAGAAAAAGATATGAGATTTTGTCAGACAAGTGTGGGTCCACATAGAGATGATATAAAAATCAGTGTTGATGGAATTGATATAAGAAAGTTTGGAAGTCAAGGGCAACAACGTACTTGTGCTCTCTCACTAAAGCTTTCAGAAATAAAGCTTGTAGAAAATACAATACATGACAAGCCAATTCTTTTGCTTGATGATGTATTATCCGAACTGGATAAAAATCGTCAAAGTGATCTTTTAGATAATCTACTTGATACACAGACTATCATTACCTGTACAGGTATTGATGAATTTGTAAAAAATAGATTTATGTTAAATACAGTTTATAAAGTAACAAACGGTTCTATAGAATTAATTACGGAGGAACTAAATGAGTAACGAAGTTAATCAGGAATATGGTGCAGATCAAATACAGATTTTAGAGGGACTTGAAGCAGTTAGAAAACGTCCTGGTATGTATATTGGTTCCACCTCAGAAAGAGGTCTTCATCATTTGGTATATGAGATTGTTGATAATGCAGTTGATGAAGCACTTGCTGGATATTGTACACATATTCAGGTAACTATTAATCCAGATAATTCAGTAACAGTTGTAGATGATGGTAGAGGAATCCCTACTGGCATTAACAGTAAAGCTGGAATTCCGGCAGTCGAGGTTGTATTTACAGTACTTCATGCTGGTGGAAAGTTTGGCGGTGGAGGATATAAAGTATCTGGTGGTCTTCACGGCGTAGGTGCTTCTGTTGTTAATGCTCTTTCTAATTGGGTTGAAGTAGAAATAAAGCGTGAAGGTAAAATCTTTAAGCAGCGCTATGAACGTGGCAAGACTATGTATCCACTTAAAGAAATAGGTACTTGCAATCCTGAAGAAACTGGAACAAAGGTTACATTTCTTCCAGATGATACTATTTTTGAGACTACAGTATTTGATTTTAAGACTCTTAGAGTTCGTCTTCGTGAGACTGCATTCCTTACAAAAGGATTACGTATTACTCTTGCAGATGCAAGAAGTGAGGAAATTAAAGAAGAAAGTTTTCACTATGAAGGCGGAATAAAAGAATTTGTTCAATATATCAACCGTGGAAATAAGCCTCTTTATGATGATGTAATTTATTGCGAAGGAACAAGAGATAATATCTATGTTGAGGTTGCAATGCAGCACAACGATGGATATCAGGATCAGGCTTACAGTTATGTAAATAACATCGTAACACCAGAAGGTGGTACACATCTTACTGGTTTTAGGGGCGCTCTTACAAAAGTATTTAATAAATATGCAAGGGACAATAAAATACTTAAGGATAATGATCCTCAGCTTGAAGGTGATGATATTCGAGAAGGATTGGCAGCAATTATTTCAATCAAGATTGAAGAGCCACAGTTTGAAGGACAGACAAAGCAAAAGCTTGGAAATTCCGAAGCAAGAGGTGCTGTTGATTCAATTGTAACAGAGCAACTTACCTGGTTCCTTGAACAAAATCCTGCAACAGCTAAATTAATATGTGAAAAATCGCTTCAAGCTCAGCGCGCAAGAGAAGCTGCTAGAAAAGCTAGAGATTTAAGCCGAAGAAAGACACCACTTGAAGGAATGTCACTTCCAGGAAAGCTTGCAGATTGTTCAGATAAGGATCCAAAGAATTGTGAAATCTTCATTGTAGAGGGAGATTCCGCTGGTGGTTCTGCAAAGACAGCAAGAAGTCGTGCTACACAGGCAATTCTTCCGCTTCGTGGAAAAATTTTAAATGTAGAAAAAGCTCGTGAAGATAGAATCTACGGAAATGCTGAAATTCAAGCTATGATTACAGCTTTTGGTACTGGTATTCATGAAAACTTTGATATTTCAAAACTTAGATATCACAAGATCATTATCATGACTGATGCCGATGTGGATGGTGCTCATATTGCAACTCTTATGCTCACTTTCCTTTACAGATTTATGCCTGAGCTTATTAAGCAGGGATATGTTTATCTTGCTACTCCTCCACTCTACAAGCTGGAGAAAAATAAAAAAGTTTGGTATGCATATTCTGATGAAGAATTAAATAACATTCTTACTGAAGTTGGTCGTGATAGTAATAACAAGATTCAGCGATATAAGGGACTTGGTGAGATGGATGCTGAACAGCTTTGGGAAACAACAATGGATCCTGAAAAGAGAATTCTTAAAAGAGTTGTTGTTGATGAAGAAGATGTTTCAGAAATCAATGTTACATTCTCTACTCTTATGGGTGATAATGTTGAGCCTCGACGTGAATTCATCGAAGCAAATGCAAAATACGTACAGAACTTAGATATATAAAAATACAAAATTTTTCGGGGCTTCGCCCTAAAAAGACAATAATAAAGACAAAGGAAAATTATGGACGACAAAATTTTTGATAATATTCATGATGTTGAGCTGAAAGAAACAATGGAAAACTCATATATCGATTATGCTATGAGCGTTATCGCATCAAGAGCTCTTCCAGATGTTAGAGATGGTTTAAAACCTGTTCAACGTAGAGTCTTATTCTCTATGATTGAACTTAATAATGGTCCTGACAAGCCACATAGAAAATGTGCTCGTATTGTCGGAGATACAATGGGTAAATATCACCCACACGGTGATAGTTCTATTTATGGCGCACTTGTCAACATGGCTCAGGAATGGAATACACGTTATCCACTTGTAGATGGTCATGGTAACTTTGGTTCTGTAGATGGTGATGGTGCTGCTGCCATGCGATACACAGAAGCACGTCTTTCAAAGATTTCTATGACCATGTTTGGTATCAATTACAAAGATGATAAATTTACTCTTGGTAAAGATATAGATATGGATGGCGTAGATTTTATGCCTAACTTTGATGAGACTGAGAAAGAACCTACTGTTCTTCCAGCTCGCTACCCTAACCTTCTAGTTAATGGTACTACAGGTATTGCGGTAGGTATGGCAACAAATATTCCACCACATAATCTTCGTGAAATAATTGGTGCTGTAAACAAAATTATCGACAATCAAATAGAAGAAGATAGAGAAACAGAAATTGATGAGCTTCTTGAAATTGTAAAGGGCCCTGATTTTCCAACAGGCGGTGTTATCCTTGGAAAAGCTGGAATAGAGGAAGCATACCGTACAGGAAAAGCGAAAATTAGAGTTCGTGCTGTATCAGAAATAGAGCCTATGGATAATGGTAAGAACAGAATTGTTGTTACCGAAATTCCATACAATGTAAATAAAGCCAGACTTATTGAAAAAATAGCTGAACTTCACAAGGATAAAAAAATTGACGGAATCACCGACCTTCGTGATGAGTCATCAAGAGAAGGAATGAGAATTTGTATAGAATTACGCCGTGATGTTAATCCAAACATCATCCTTAATCAGCTATATAAGCATACTCAAATGCAGGATACTTTCGGTGTTATCATGCTTGCTCTTGTTGATAATCAGCCAAAGATTCTCAATCTAAAGCAGATGCTTACACATTATCTGAATCATCAGAAGGATGTTGTTACTCGTCGTACAAAGTATGAGCTTAACAAGGCTGAAGAGCGTGCCCACATTTTAGAGGGCTTGCTAATTGCACTTGATAATATTGATGAAGTAATCCAAATCATCAGAAATTCAGCTGATGTTAATACAGCAAAGTCAACATTAATGGAACGCTTTGGGCTTTCTGATGCACAGGCTCAAGCAATTGTTGATATGCGTCTTCGTGCTCTTACAGGTTTGGAGCGCGATAAGATTCAAAATGAATATAATGAGTTACAGATTTTGATTGGAAAATTAAAGGCAATTTTAAGTGATGAAAAAGTTCTTCTTGGAGTAATCAAGACAGAAATTACAGAAATAGCCGACAAATACGGAGATGATCGTAAAACAAGTATCGGATTCGATGAATTTGATATCAGTATGGAGGATATGATTCCAGTTACCAATACTGTTGTTACATTTACAAAGCTTGGATATATCAAGCGTATGAATGAAGATAACTTTAAGGCTCAACATAGAGGCGGTAAGGGAATCAAGGGTATGGAGACGATAGATGAGGATTATGTTACTGAAATGCTCATGATGTCATCTCATGATTATCTCCTCTTCTTTACAAACAAAGGACGAGTTTACAGAATAAAAGCTTACGAAATTCCAGAAAGTAGTCGTACAAGCCGAGGAATTGCTATTGTAAATATTCTTCAGCTTCAACCAGATGAAAAAATAACAGCAATGATTCCTATTGAGGATTATCATGAGGATAAATATCTCTTCATGGCTACAGCAGATGGATTTGTTAAGAAGACTAAGATTACAGAGTATGACAACATTCGAAAGAATGGTCTTACTGCTATTACACTTCGTGATGATGATAAGCTTATTGAAGTAAAGCTTACTGATGGTAAAGAAGATGTAATTATGATTACCAAATATGGTCAGGCTATACGATTCTCAGAGACAGAGGTTCGTCCAACAGGTCGTGCAACAATGGGTGTTATTGGTATGAATCTTTCTGCAGATGATATGATTATTGGAATGCAGATGATTTCCCAGGGTGAAAGCCTTATGACTGTTTCTGAAAATGGTCTTGGAAAATGTACTCTAATGTCAGAATTTAACACTATTCATCGTGGTGGTAAGGGTGTTAAATGCTACAAGATTACTGAAAAAACAGGTAATCTAATTGGAGCTAAAGCTGTTGAAAAAGATGATGAAGTAATGCTTATTAATACAGCAGGAACAATCATCAGAATTGAAGTTGCAGGTACTGCACTTCTTAGTCGAATAACTTCAGGAGTAAAATTAATTGACCTGAAGGAAAATACTAAATTAATAAGTATTGCAAAAGTTAGAAAAAGTGATACAATACTCTCGGAAGAGGTTGAAGAATTAAATGAAGGTTCAACAACCGAATCATAATTCTGTGTATTACATTTAATAGCAATGGGGCTGTTATTTTGAAAATAGCAGCCCCTTTTTCTCAAAAATTACGCTTTATTCATTTAAAGTATTAACAGGATATTGTAATGAAGACAATCAATACTACTACAATTTGTGACACCGTAAAAGAAATGTGCATCCATGCTAATCATTATCTTTCAGAAGATATGAATTCAGCACTTAATAAAGCTGTTGATACAGAAAAATCAGAGCTTGGACGTAAAATTTTAAATCAGCTTAAAGAAAATCTTGATATAGCAGATAAAGAAAAAATACCTATATGTCAGGATACAGGAATGGCTGTGTTTTTTGTAGAAATCGGTCAGGACCTGCATATTGAGGGCGGTCTTTTGACAGATGCTATTAATGAAGGTGTAAGAAAGGGATATACTGAGGGTTACCTTAGAAAATCCGTGGTTAGTGATCCAATTGAAAGAATCAATACCAAGGATAATACTCCAGCAATTATTCATTATGATATTGTTGCCGGAGATAATCTCAAGATTACGTTAGCACCAAAAGGCTTTGGTTCAGAAAATATGAGCCGCATTTTTATGTTAAAGCCTGCGGATGGAATCGAAGGTGTAAAAAGTGCAATTCTTACAGCCGTAAAGGATGCAGGTCCAAATGCCTGTCCACCTATGGTTGTTGGAGTAGGAATTGGCGGTACCTTTGAAAAATCTGCTTTAATGGCAAAGCAGGCACTTACAAGAGAATTTTCAGCTCGTCCAACAATTCCATGGGTAAAGGAATTAGAAGATGAAATGCTTGAAAAGATAAATAAGCTTGGCATAGGCCCAGGCGGACTTGGTGGTACTACTACTGCTCTAGCAGTAAATATTAATACTTATGCTACTCACATAGCAGGACTTCCGGTTGCAATTAATATTTGCTGTCATGTAAATAGACATATAACGAGGACACTATAATGGAGCAGAAAATAACAACACCAATCACATCTGAAGTTTCTTCGAAGCTTCATTCAGGAGATTATTGTTATATCACAGGCGAAATTTATGTTGCCAGAGATGCAGCACATAAACGAATGAATGAGGCTCTAGAGAGGGGAGAAGAACTTCCAATACCAATTGAAAACTGCACAATTTATTATATGGGTCCATCTCCTGCAAGAGAAGGTAGACCTATTGGTTCTGCGGGTCCAACTACAGCCAGTCGAATGGATAAATATGCCCCAAGGCTCCTTGACCTTGGTATGAAAGCCATGATTGGAAAAGGAAAAAGAACACCTGAAGTTATTGATGCTATTATCAGAAATAAAGGTGTTTATTTTGCAGCGGTTGGCGGTGCTGGTGCACTTCTATCAAAGTGCATCAAATCATCAGAGGTAATCTGTTATGACGACCTTGGTGCAGAAGCTATTAGAAAGCTATATGTGGAAGATTTTCCTGCTATTGTTGTAGTAGATTTTGAAGGTAACAACCTTTACGAGACTGCAATAAAGGAATTTTCAGATTTATAAATTCACACGATGAATAAAAAATAAATTAGAAGTAGAAAAGGAGTTTTTTGTCGTGACAAAGTATGTAGTAAAAAGAGTTTTACTGGCATTTGTTACAATCATAGTAATTAGTTTAATTACTTTCTTTGCAATGAATGCAATTCCCGGTGGTCCTTTCAACAAAGAAAAGGCTGTTAATGAGGCTGTAATTAAGCAGCTTGAAGCCAGATATAATCTGGATAAACCTCTTTGGGAGCAATATATTCTGTATATGAAAAATCTTGCTCATGGAGATTTTGGTGTTTCTCTAAAGAATAACCGTGAGATTAGTGATATTTTTGCTGAGAGTTTTCCTATTTCAGCTAGAATTGGTTTGATTGCAGCTGTAATAGCTATTATTTCAGGAATTGTTCTTGGATCGATTGCAGCATTAATGAGAAATAAATGGCCTGATAGAGTAATTATTTTCTTTATAACCATAGTTACATCTATGCCATCATTCGTTGTAGCAACATTATTACTATATTATTTCTGTATGGTTCTTGGTATGTTCCAGGCATTCTCTGCAGGACAAAATATGACATTACTTCCTGTAATTGCATTATCACTATCGCCAATGGCATATATTACACGTCTTACAAAGACATCTATGCTTGATGCTTTAGGCCAGGATTATATTCGTACTGCAAAGGCAAAAGGTGTTTCACCTAGAAAAGTAATATTTGTACATGGACTTAGAAATGCTCTTATTCCAGTAATTACATATGTTGGACCAATGATTGCAGGTATCCTTACAGGTTCAATGGTTGTAGAAGCAATCTTTAACTTAGGAGGACTTGGATCAAAATTCGTTAGTGCCATAACAAATCGTGATTATACACTTATCATGGCAACTACAATTTTCCTTGCAACAGTTATGGTAATTGCAAACTTACTTACAGATATTGTATACAAAATCGTGGATCCACGTATTAAGCTTGATTAAGGAATAAAGGAGTATTTTATAAATGAATGAGAATTTAAAAAAGGCGCCTTTTTCTGCGCAGATTAATCTGAGCAAGTTTAATATGCAGGATTTTGAAAAGGCAACTGATGAAGAAAAAAGACAGCAGGAAGTTATGGGTGAGTCTACTACCTTTTTTAAGGATAGTATGAGACGTCTAAGAAAGAATCCTCTTGCGATGCTTTCAATTGTTATTCTTGCTTTATTGTTGTTAGTAATTATATTTGCACCACTTGTTATACCTTATGGTTATGCAGATATCGTGAAGGGTACTGCTAATCTTCACCCAATGGAATATAGTACATCTGAACTTAAACAGATTGCTAATGGAGAAAGTGTATTTCCTCACCTTTTTGGAACAGATTCCCTTGGTAGAGATTATTTCATTCGTGTAGTTTATGGTGCTAGAGTATCACTTGGAGTTGGTATTTTTGCATCAATTCTTGTACTTGCGATTGGAATGCTTTATGGTTCAATTTCAGGTTATCTTGGTGGAAAAGTAGACCTTGTAATGATGCGTATTGTTGATATCATTTATTCACTTCCTGATATGCTTCTTATAATCTTGCTTGCAGTGGTTTTAAATGAAACACTTACACCACTCATTGAGGGAACAATTTTAGCAAAACTTGGAACCAACATGATTGCATTATTTATCGTATTTGGTTTGCTTTACTGGGTAGGAATGGCAAGACTTATCAGAGGTCAGATTCTTACAATCAAGCAGAATGAATATGTACTTGCTGCACAGTGTATAGGAACATCGACTGCCCGTACAATCAGAAGACATATTTTACCAAACTGCTTATCAGTAATTATTATTACTACTGCTCTTCAGATTCCATCTGCAATCTTTACAGAGAGCTACCTTTCATTTTTAGGACTTGGTGTTTCAGCTCCTATGCCTTCACTTGGTTCACTCGCTAATGATGCAAGAGCCGGTATGATGACATATCCTGAAAGACTTTTGTTCCCAGCATTTGCAATTTGTTTGATTGTACTTGCATTAAACTTACTTGGAGATGGTCTACGTGACGCATTCGATCCAAAGTTATCTAAATAAGAGGTGGAAAGATGGAAGATTATAAATACATATTAGAATTAAAAGATTTGCATACCACCTTTAAGACAGATAATGGTGACGTATGTGCTGTAAATGGTGTTAATTTTACACTTGAGCCAGGAAAGACTCTTGGTATTGTAGGTGAGTCTGGTTCTGGTAAGTCAGTTACTGCATATTCAATAATGCAGATTCTTGCTGATAACGGAAGAATTTCAGGTGGTGAAGTTTTATATAAGGGTGAAAATATAGTTGACTGGAACACAAGACAGATGGCAGGTTTCCGTGGAAGATGTGTTTCTATTATTTTCCAGGATCCAATGACTTCACTTAATCCCGTTTTCTCTATTGGTTATCAGTTGAAGGAAGCTATTCTTCTTCATACAGATAAGAAAAAAAATGAAGCAGAAGAAAGAGCTAAAGAGCTTCTTACACTTGTTGGAATAAATGAACCTGAAAAGCGTCTTAAGCAATATCCACATGAACTTTCAGGTGGTATGAGACAGCGTGTTATGATTGCGATGGCTCTTGCTTGTGAGCCAGATATCCTTATCGCTGATGAGCCTACTACTGCTCTAGATGTTACTATTCAAGCACAGATTCTTGAACTTATGCAGGATCTTCAGAAAAAGCTTGGTATGGCGATTATTATGGTTACACATGATCTTGGTGTTATTGCATCAATGTGTGATGAAATCATTGTTATGTACGGCGGTCGTGTATGTGAGAGAGGTACAGCAGATGATATCTTCTACTCTCCTTCACATGAATATACAAAGGGATTACTTCGTTCTATTCCTACTAAGTCAAACAGCAAAGAAAGACTTGTACCAATTGGTGGTACACCTATCAACCTTTTAAATATGCCTGAAGGTTGTGCTTTCTGCCCACGTTGTGATGAAGCTATGAAGATTTGCCTCAGAGAAAAGCCAGAGGAAATCAGAGTTGGTGAAACTCATATGGCAGCATGCTGGATGAATATTAAGAATATGAAGGAGGTAGCTGCAAATGAGTAGTGAATATATTTTAGAAGTTGAACATTTAAAGCAATACTTCCCAGTAAAAAATGGTTTTAGAACAGTTCCTCTTAAGGCTGTTGATGATATTTCATTTTCAATTAAGCCAGGTGAGACACTTGGTCTTGTAGGTGAGTCAGGATGTGGTAAGACTACAGTAGGTCGTACTCTTCTACGTCTTTATCAGCCAACATCAGGACGTATTGTTTTTGATGGTGATGTTTTATTTGATAGTGAAAACAAAATAGATGTTAAGATGCAGCCATATCGTAAGCAGATGCAGATGGTATTCCAGGATCCATACTCTTCTCTTAATCCACGTATGACTGTCGAAGATATAATTGGTGAGCCTTTAGATGTACATAAGTTATATTCTTCTAAGGGAGAACGTCATGACAAAATCATTGAGCTTATGGAGACTGTTGGTCTTAATGCTGAGCATGCTACACGTTATGCTCACGAATTCTCAGGCGGACAGCGTCAGAGAATTGGTATAGCAAGAGCTCTTGCTGTAGATCCAAAGTTTATTGTTTGTGATGAGCCTGTTTCAGCTCTTGATGTTTCAATTCAGGCACAGGTTGTAAATATGTTCGAGGATTTACAGAAGCAAAGAGGTCTCTCATATCTTTTCATAGCTCATGACCTTTTGGTTGTACAACATATTTCAGACAGAATTGCAGTTATGTACCTTGGACATATGATGGAAATTGCAGAGTCTGATGAGCTTATGGACAATCCAATTCATCCATATACTCAGTCACTTTTATCTGCTGTTCCAATTCCAGATCCAGAGACAGCTAGAAAGAGCCAGCGTATCATTCTTGAGGGAGATGTACCTAGCCCACTTAAGATGCCTAGTGGATGTCCATTTAGAACACGTTGCCGTTATGCAACAGAGCAATGTGCCCGTGAAATGCCACCATTTACTGATAGAGGTAATGGTCATATGGTTGCTTGCTGGAATAAATAATGCGAGTTAGTAATTAATGTATTGATTTCAAATCCCATGAGGATTGAAATAGAGAAAACATATCAGGAGGAAAAGGTATGAAAAAGAAATTAGTTTCTTTAGTACTTGTTGCTACAATGGCACTTTCAATGGTTGCTTGTGGTAATAAGGCAGCAACTAATGGTGATAAAGCCTCTTCAGGTAAGGCTCCAGAAGTTGCAACAACAAAGGAAGACAAGACAACTCTTAACATCTGGATGTCTAGTGAGCCAGCTCACATTGATCCAGCACTTAACTCATCAGTTGATGGTGGATGTCTTGCAGTTAACTCATTTGAAGGCTTAATGCGTTACAACGATAAGGGTGAGCTTGAGCCAGCTTGTGCAGAAAGCTATGAGGTTTCAGAGGATGGACTTACTTACACATTCACAATGCGTGATGGTCTTAAGTGGTCTAATGGTGATGAATTAACAGCTAAGGATTTCGTTTATTCTTGGAAGCGTGCAGCATCTCCAGAAGTAGCTGCTGACTACAGCTACCTTGCAGAAATTTTCCCAAGCTTCACATATGAAGAAGGTCTTGGTGATGAGGATGTAGTTGCATCAGAGGATGGAAAGACACTTACAGTAAAGCTTGGTGCTGTTTGCCCATATTTCCTTGATTTATGTGCATTCCCATTCTTCTTCCCAGTAAATGAGAAGGCTG
The DNA here is from genome assembly GCA_946403965.1 of uncultured Pseudobutyrivibrio sp. Lineage (GTDB taxonomy): Bacteria > Bacillota > Clostridia > Lachnospirales > Lachnospiraceae > Pseudobutyrivibrio. The sequence goes on from CAMJBT010000019.1 coordinate 46,647, forward strand.
TAGAAGCATCTAAGACAGATGCTAATGATCCTGTTGGTGCATGGGCTAACGATGCAGGCGACAATTTCGTATGTAACGGTGCTTATGTTCTTTCATCATGGAATCATGATTCTGACATGACATATGTAAAGAATGATAACTATTGGGATGCTGATTCAGTTTCAGTTACAACACTTAATGTAATGCTTACAGCTGAGAATACAGTTGCTTATACAGCATATCAGACAGGTGACCTTGATTTTATCGATGATATTCCAGTAGCTGAGATGGAAGTTGCTAAGACAAGTCCAGAGTATGTAGTTCTTGATAACCTTGGAACATATTATGCATCATTCAACTACAACACAGGTCTTTACAAGGAACTTGGTCTTGATGAAGAGCAGGCTAAGGTATTCCGTCATGCTATTACTCTTCTTATCGACCGTCAGTACATCATTGATACAGTTGGTCAGAATAATCAGGTTGCAGCTACATCATTCATTCCAGCAGGTTGTGCTGATGGTAATGGTGGTGAGTTCAAGAACAAGGATTATTACTCAACAGATTATGATGCAAATGTAGAAGAGGCTAAGTCTCTTCTTGAGTCTATCGGTTTATTTGATACAGCATCTGATAAGCTTACAAAAGACATTTCTTTAACATACCTTACAAACAACTCTGAAGGAAATGTAAAGATTGGTGAGTGTATCCAGGCTGACCTTGCTACAGTAGGAATCAACCTTACAATTGATCAGGAAGAATGGAATGTATTCCAGGAGACACGTAAGGCTGGTAAGTATGACTTCGCTCGTGAAGGATGGATTATGGATTACAATGATCCAATCAACATGCTCGAAATGTACACAACAAACTCTGGTAACAACAATCCACAGTTTGGTAAGGATTCAAGCAAGAAGCTTGACTGGTCTAAGTATGACAGCATGATTGCTGACATCCGTAAGGAAGCTGATCTTGCAAAGCGTGCTGACCTTATGCATGAGGCTGAGGATTACCTCATGGATACATGGTGCATCATCCCTATCTACTACTACAATGATCCATACATGATCAAGGATTATGTAAAGGGTGTATATGGTACAGTAGAGGGAATGAAGTACTTCTATCATGCTACAATCAACTAATTTTACTTTGATTTTTCTAGCAAAATTGTTACTTTAAAAAAAAGTTGGGGAAATCGAAAGATTTCCCCATTTTTTTGTTGACAATACCCTCTTACTCTAGTAGAATAACACTTGCGTCGAACAAAAGAAGTAATACCTACAACTTGGAGAAGTACTCAAGAGGCCGAAGAGGCGCCCCTGCTAAGGGTGTAGGTCGGGCAACCGGCGCGAGGGTTCAAATCCCTCCTTCTCCGTTTTATATGTAATAAGGTGCCATAGCCAAGTGGTAAGGCGTGGGACTGCAACTCCCTGATCGGCGGTTCAAATCCGTCTGGCACCTCTTTCAAATCCCTCGACCCTAGTAATGGGGGCGAGGGATTTTTGTTTACAATGAATTATACTAACTATTGAAATAAAGTAAGGAGGAAATGCAATGACAATATATGACGAGTTAGTAGAACGTGGCCTCATTGCTCAGGTTACAAATGAGGAAGAAATCAAAAAATTAATTAATGAGGGCAAGGCAACATTCTATATCGGTTTTGATTGTACAGCAGACAGCCTTACAGCCGGTCACTTTATGGCTCTCACTCTTATGAAGAGACTTCAGATGGCTGGAAATAAGCCAATTGCCCTTATCGGCGGTGGTACTACAATGATTGGCGATCCTTCAGGTCGTACCGACATGAGAAAGATGCTTACTCGTGAGGATATCGATCATAATGCAGAATGTTTCAAGCACCAGATGGAGCGTTTTATCGATTTTTCAGATGACAAGGCTCTCATGGTTAACAATGCAGACTGGCTTCTTAACCTTAATTATGTAGAGCTCCTTCGTGAAGTTGGTGCATGCTTTTCTGTTAATAACATGCTTCGTGCTGAATGCTACAAGCAGCGTATGGAAAAAGGACTTTCATTCCTTGAGTTCAACTACATGATTATGCAGTCTTATGACTTCTATTACATGTTCCAGAAATACAACTGTAACCTTGAGTTTGGTGGTGATGATCAGTGGTCAAACATGCTTGGTGGTACAGAGCTTATCAGACGTAAGCTTGGTAAGGATGCTCATGCAATGACTATTACTCTTCTCACTGATTCGCAGGGTAAGAAAATGGGCAAGACAGCTGGTAATGCAGTATGGCTTGATCCAAACAAGACCACACCTTTCGAGTTTTACCAGTATTGGAGAAATGTTGGTGATGCTGATGTTCTTAAATGTATCCGTATGCTTACATTCCTTCCAATGGAGGAAATTAGAAAGATGGATAGCTGGGAAGGTGCTCAGCTCAACGAAGCAAAAGATATTCTTGCATATGAGCTTACACAGATGGTTCATGGCACAGAGGAAGCTGACAAGGCTCGTGAAGCTTCAAAGGCACTCTTTGCAGGTGGGGCAAACTCAGAAAATGTACCATGCCATAAGCTTACAGATGAAGATTTCCGTGACGGCAAGGTAGACATTCTGCAGATTCTTGTTTCAGCAGGTCTTACAGCTAGCCGTGCAGAGGCTCGTCGTGCTGTACAGCAGGGTGGTGTTTCTGTAAATGGAGAAAAGGTTTCAGATCCATTCACAGCATATGAAAAGTCAGTTTTCGCAGAGGAATTCATGCTTAAAAAGGGAAAGAAGTCATTCTGCAAGATTGAAGCTTAATAAAAACACAATTTAAGTGTATACTAGTGCCAAGGTTTTAACTTTGGCACTTTTTTTTAATAAGTTTTCTTTTTTATAATATGGAGCATTCCTGTTAGGGTAAAAATATCAGGTTTGTAAAAAATGAGTGCCTC
>CAMJBT010000020.1 GCA_946403965.1 uncultured Pseudobutyrivibrio sp.
CACTTGGAAAGAGCGTTGTTACAGCTACAGAAATGCTTGAGTCTATGATTTCTAACCCACGTCCAACACGTGCTGAGATTTCAGACGTTGCAAACGCTGTATATGATGGAACATCAGCAATCATGCTTTCAGGCGAAAGTGCACAGGGTAAGTACCCAGTACAGGCTGTTGCTACAATGGCTGAAATCGCTGAGACAACAGAGAAGGATATCAACTACGAAGGACGTTTCCGCAAGGATGATATCGAGATTATCAATACACCAGATGCTGTTTGCCACTCTACATGTTCTATGGCTATCGACGTTGAAGCAAAGGCTATCGTTGCTTGCACAATGTCAGGTTACACAGCAAAGCGTGTTAGCCGTTTCCGTTGCCCAGTTGATGTTATCGCTATGACAACAGACAACAAGGTATGGAGAAGACTTGCTCTTAGCTGGGGTGTTACACCAGTTCTCGTTGACAAGTTCACATCACTTGATGTTATGTTCAAGCACGCTGTATCTCGTGTACAGGATATGCTCGACTTACAGAACGGTGACAAGGTAGTTCTTACAGGTGGCCCAATCGATGGTTCTGTTGGTAACACTAACACAATCAAGGTTGAGACAGTTTAATAGAAACTTCTAAAATAAACTTTTAAAATTCTTGCAGGTTATTATTAAGAAGCATGCAAGAGATAAATAATATTGTTTGGGATAATGAAAATGCCGGACCTCGAAAGGGGTTCGGCATTTTTAATGTATAGTACTATTTTCAATATAGTAAAAGCATCCTTCACCTGAATGATGTGTCCCCGCAAGCATTGGGAGATAATTGCTTTCAGTAATTGCAGGCTTGCACTAAAAAGAAAAATCAAAGTAGACAGGATGATTTATCAAGTTGGTTGCGAAAGCTCTTGCTTTGTACATTCTGTTTCACTACAATATCAAAGGTATGAATACAAAAACTTGGAGGAGTCGTTATGAATACAAAACTGAGTAAATCAGAATGCATTAAATTGGCCGTTGTGATTCTTTGTATAGGATTACTGGTGATATTTTTTGGCTTTAGAAAAGTAAACTTTCATGTAGATGAAGTTTGGAATTATGGGCTTGCAAATAATGTAGGTTCAATTGTACCATCAATTGATTATGGAAAAGAATACTCGGGTATGGGTCCATTTCAAACATATCTGACAGTTCAACCGGGTGAGAGGTTCAACTATGTAAATGTATGGAAGAATCAGGCTGATGACGTGCATCCACCTCTTTCATATGTGTTCCTGCATACTATCTGTTCTTTATTTCCAAACACTTTTAGTATCTGGTATGGAATAGGTATTAATTTGCTTTGGATGGCCATTACCATTGTCCTTCTCTATAAATTGGCAAAGGAAATATTTCGTGACGAGTTTACAGCTTTTGCCTTTGTATTATGTTATGGGACTACAGTTTTATTCCTTGATTCAGTCATTTTTATTAGAATGTATGCGCTGTTCAATATGTTTGCAGTTTCATTTGCATATCTGGTGAAATTATATTGGGATAAACCATTAGATAAAAAGTTTTATATACTTTCAGGATTAAATCTTATATTAGGTGTATTTAGCCATTATTATTTTCTGATTTATGCATTTTTAATTTGCGGATTATTCTGTATTAATCTAATCATGCGCAAAGAATATAAAATGCTTAAGACTAGCATCATTACTTTTTTAGGTGCCGGTATTTTATATATTCTCCTTTGGTATCATATTTTAGGTCATCTGTTTAGAGGAAGTCGTGGTAAGCAGGCAATCGGTCAAGCTGCTTCATTGGGTGGCATCAAGGGAATAATTGGAATGTTCGGATTGATGGACGCTTCTGTATTTAGCATGTTAATGACAATTTTTGCTGTTTGTACAGCGATTATTCTGCTTCAAAAAAGAAAGGCAAAAGAGGCTATTTGGAGCTATAAATTTGCACTTGGTATAGCTGGCATAGCATATGTCATAATTGTAGGAAAAATTGCACCATTTGTCACCATTAGATATATAATGGCAGTTGGCTTTGCGTTTATGATAGTTGGATTTATAGTAGGCTTAAAGGTTTTGCAGAAAAAGTTTAGCTATCTAAAATCCGTGAAGATATTGCTTGGACTTTTCCTTGTGTTGAATATTTTAAATTATGGAGCTAGAGGTTTTTACCTTCCGGACGATCATTATAATCCTTCATTGAATGTTGTTTTTGATGAGGTAAAAGATAAAAAGCTTGTGGAATATGTTTCTGAAGATTGGGAGATGATGTCTTTCTTTAAAGTTCTCACATCAGCTAAAACCTATGCTTTTATAAATGAAGATAATGCAGATGAATATATGGCCAAGCAGAATGAAGAGTATGTTCTTGTGCTAAGAGAGCAAGATGTTGACGAGCTTTTCCCAGATTTGAATTATGATGTGATCACTAGCTACGACACAGTTGCCTATTATCTTGTTCATCCAGAGAAGTAAAGTAGATGAGTGTGTCTAATAGGGATGTTTGAAGAAAGAAAAGCAGCGATCAGTCAATTATATGAAGATGAGTATGTGGAAAGAGTACTATATGATCTTATGTGATGTGTTTGACTGATTGTGTGAAGTAAAAAGAGTTACAGTCAGCCAATAATATGAAGTGAAGCGCAATTGAAGAGAGTGATATGAGGATTTGGCTGACTGGAAGAAGCTAAGAGAGGTATAGTCAGCTAATTACATGAAGTGAAGGTCAAAGGAAGAGTGTGATAAGAGGTTTTTGACTGACTGGAAGAAGAAAAGAGAGGTATAGTCAGCCAATTGCATGAAGTGAAGCGTCAAAGAAGAGCGTAATATGTGGGTTTTGGCTGACTGGAAGAAGAGAAGTGAGGTATAGTCAGCCAATTACATGAAGTGAAGCCCTAAGGAAGAGAGTGATAAGAGGGTTTTAGCTGACTGGAAGAAGCTAAGCGAGGTATAGTCAGCCAATTGCATGAAGTGAAGCGCTAAGGAAGAGAGTGATAAGAGGGTTTTTGGCTGACTGGAAGAAGTGAAGCGAAATATATTCAGCTATTTATTATGCTAGGAATATATTATTAGACTGTAAGACTGAGAGTGTATTGATTCTTGCTGACAATTTCATTGCTGTGTCCGGTTCTTGATTTTCTGAGGAAAATCAAAATTTTGCATTTTATAAAGAATTAGGGCAAATAATGTTAACAACATTTATAGATGTCTGAATACTTATTATATTCACAGACAATTCACAAATATCACACAACTTGTACATAAATATTAGTTAATATATAATCATCTCGAAAGAGATACAATTTTTTCATAACATTATTCTCCCTTTTGAAAGAGACGCTCCGCTGGCGTCTCTTTCGTATTTTATTGAAATAATTACCTGATATCATATATACTCAGTGGTGATTTGATTATGCACAATAGTTATAATGGCAAGTCAGAGGAAGGAAGCAGTAGGAAAAAAGCATACTAAAAAGGGGAAAGTAACAAAAAAGTATGCCTATATAGTCATAGAGGCAAGCCAGAGGAAGAAAGCTGCAGGAAAAAAAGCATACTGAGAAGGAGAAAGTAACAAAAAGTATGCCTATACACTCTTAGAGGCAAGTCAGAGGAAGGAAGAAGCAGGAAAAAAGCATACTGATGAGGAAGAAGTAACAAAAAGTATGCCTATACACTCTTAGAGGCAAGTCAGAGGGAGGAAATTGTAGGAAAAAAAGCATACTAAGAAGGGGAAAGTAACAAAAAAGTATGTCTTCTTGCGGGGCTTTTCCTTAAGTGGTTAGCAAGAATCCTGTTTTGCAGGACATGAAAATAGATAAATCTATGTTCATGGTATTTACGATTCTTGTTTTTCAGTAGAAAAACAAGAATTTATATTAAGTGGAGATAAAATATGTGGAAGAAAAAACGGATAATGTTATTGGTAAGCTGTATGCTGCTATTCACTTTTTTGATGGCCTGCAAAGCAGAAAATGTTGAAACGGGGCAGGAAGGTGGTTTGAATAATGGTAAAATTGCTACGGAGAAATTTGCTGATAGGCAGAAAAGTGAAATAGGAGATTCTGATAAAGTAGAATCAGGCTCTGGTAATGCAAGAAATCAGATGAATTCAGAAGCAGAAGTGAAAATAAAAAAATTAGAAGAAGCATCAGTAAAAGAAGCCAAAAGCAAGCAGACAGAAGAAGCATCAGCAAAAGAAGCCAAAAGCAAGCAGACAGAAGAAGCATCGGTAAAAGATACCAAAAGCAAGCAGACAAAACAAGCATCTGGCAAAGGAGATAAAACCAAAGAGACAAAAGAAATAGCTGATAATGGAGCCAAAACCAAGCAGGCAAAAGAAGCATCCGCAAAAGAAACCAAAAGCAAGCAAACAAAAGAAGCATCTGGCAAAGGAGATAAAACCAAAGAAACAAAGGAAGCGGCTGCTTATATTGACAAAACAAATAAGACGCAAAAGGATAAGGTTATGAATGTTGCTAATGTGAAGGACAAAACAAATTTTTATGGGATAGAGTTTACAGAAGATAGTGAGATTTTTGCAAGAATAAAAGGCAAATCGTATAAGGATAACTGTACAGTTCCGGTTTGTGATTTGCGATATTTACATGTGTTACATATTGGATTTGATGGTGAAACTCATGAAGGGGAGATTGTTTGCCACAAACTGATAGCAGAAGATCTTCTGGAAATTTTTGAAGAGCTATATAATGCCAAGTATCCGATTGAAAAGATTAAGTTGGTAGATGAATATAATGCTGATGATGAGGCATCCATGGCTGCCAATAATTCTTCGAGTTTCAATTTCAGGTTTATTAGTTATACAAAAAAGATTTCAAAGCATGGATATGGGCTTGCTATGGATATTAACACTTTGTACAATCCCTATGTTAAAACTGTGAATGGTCAGCTTAGCATAGAACCAGCAAATGCCGCAGAATATGTGGATAGATCTAAAGATTTTCCTCATAAGATTGATGAAAATGATTTGGCGTATAAGCTTTTTGTTTCACATGGATTTGAATGGGGAGGAGCATGGAAGAATTCCAAGGATTATCAACATTTTGAAGTGCCAGATTCGGTAGTGAAGAAATTATCATATTAAAAATCCGGTGGTAATTTTCTGCTAATTGGCCAAATTAAAGACGTATTTACAAAAGGACAGGTTCATGTTAAACCTGTCCTTTTTAATGTTTGTGTTAAATGAAATTATGAAATAGATAAATTATTAAACCAAGACACAGCTAAAGAAAAACTATTGTCTATAAAATACAAAACCCTGGGAATTGCCATAGAAATAGCCATCACCTTTGCCTGCAATGTAGTATGCGAGGCCAGGGTTGTCACCGAAACAATGGATTTCCATCATAGGGCATAGACCGCGGTCGGATCTGTCGATGATTTCCCAGGAACAAAGCTGGTCGCCGTAGCAATCTAAAAGAGGATAATAAACATAGGCTCCGTCAGATGCTAGCCTGATTGCTACCTTGTCACTAGGCGAGAACCAGGTTCCATAATAATCTTCTTTGTTAAGAAGAGTGTTTGATTTTTGCATGATGCTAGTGCTTTTTGGACCATCACATGTTTTTTTAAATAAAAGGTATGAGTCACTAGTAATCGCACCGCCTAAATCAGCTGTAGTTGTATTCGCACTTATTGATGTGCCGTTAGTAGATGAACAAGAGTTACTGTCATTAACTTTATCAGAAGTTTTAGAATCTGAACTACTTGAATCTGCTGTGGCATTTTCAGTAGTAGAACCTGTATCAGTACTTTCATCTCCTAGGTCTGCTATAAATTTGATAGAAGAAATGCTATATCCGGAAAAGCAACTATAAGGGTTCTTTACCAGATTTATATCAAATGAATATGAATTGTCAGCTATTACTACATCATCTCCGTTAAAGGTCTTGCTTTCCTGGGTGATTACTGCATGAACCAGAACTCCACTAGTTGTTTGTTCGAAGGTATATCTATCAAAGAATACATCATTGTAAAATGATGAAGCATTGTTATAATCCAGAGATTCATTAAAAGTAAAGTCGGATTTTACACCTGTTAGTGCGTATGACATATATTCAGCCTGGGCTTCGCTTATTTTGTTTGAATTTTGCTCGCAAACAAAGTTAAGATATCCGAAACTGTAGTGTGAGTTCATTAAGTAATGTGAAGTGAAAAATTCCTGCCATTCGCTGCTTCTTGGTACGTCAGAATTATAATCATTGTATGACTGTGCAAGGAGCGCTATAGCACCGCTTAAGTCATCTGATAATTCAAAAGTGCTTGGATATTGGTATTCCTGAACACCTAAAGCATCATAGTCAAAATCATTAGCATCAGTGGATGTAATATCTGCCTCGGGTTGTATGTTATTTGATGATGCAGCTATATTGGCTTGTTCCATTTCAATATTTTTTGCCTGTTCGTCCAATCGTTGAATAGCAAAGTAAGTAAAGGATCCAATCGCAAGCAAAGCAGCTATGACAATTAGAGATATTGAAATAATACGCTTATTTCTCTTTGGTTTTTTCATTAAAAATAATTCTCCCTTGTGGTTTATTACTCAGTAATAGAATTTTACTACTTTAATATAGAAATGCAATAACAAGAAACTATGACTTCTTACTGACCAAACAATGAAATTGTAGCAAGAATCCTACTTTTCAAGAAACAACAAAATGACTGATAAGTTATGACTTCTTGTGGGCTACTTAAGGAAAAAGCCCACAAGAACCTATACTTACCAGTCATTTTGGGTAACTTGTGAAATTAAATTATTCTGCGTCTGTAGACTCAGCAGTAGTGCTTGGAGCCTCAGTCTCTGTTGCTTCTGCGCTTGAAGCTTCAGTTTCTGTAGCCTCGGCATCAGCAGCCTGTGTAGACTCAGCATCAGCAGCCTGTGTAGATTCAGCCTTCTCAGACTTTGTTGTGCCATCGAATGTGTATGTTACTTTGTAAACGAAATTAGAATTGTCATTCTTGATTACTGTAGTAACCTGTGCATTTCCATTCTCATCTGCCTTTGCATCAGCAGAAACTGAGTATGTAGAGTTCTCATCTGCATCTTCATCGATACCAACAGGCGCATTATCTACGTATCCACCATTAACATAGTTTGTCATCATTCTCTTGTGTGGAGCATCGAAGTTGTCTGGCTCATAGTATACGATATCGTAGTTGTTTGTGTATGTTACACACTCAGTACCGATTACCATACCTCTGTTTGTCTCGAACTTGTCGATGGCATAGCCTTCGCCTTCGTACTCGCCGTCGATGATTCTGTTTCCTTCTTCAACGCCCATAACAACAACAGGTACGAAACCGATAACATCTTCCATGTCAATAGCACCGTTGTGCATATCTGTTTCGAACTTGGCGCCGAAGCCAGTTGGAGTCTTGTATACGATTACAACACCCTCGTTGTCGCCATCTCGCTGGATTTCTCCAACCTTTTCATATTCAACTGAAGCATCTTCGATAGCTTGGTTGTTTTCATCTGTAGCGACAATATAATCACCAGATGGTGTGCTAATGATAGACACGCCATTGCTCTCAGCAGATTCAACTGCAGCATTAACAGTGGCGAAGTCATCTGTTCCCATAAGATTTGAAGCAGCAAAAATCTGAACGTCGATCATAGTAAGGTATGTAAGGTCAACACCTAATTCGTCAGCGTCGTATGTTGGCCAACCAAGTCTTCCTTCGAAAACACCGCATTTAATGAAGTGAAGAAGAAGCATATCTTTGTCCATTCCGAATGCTTTCTTTACATCAGCGTACTTTGCTGCGTAGAAACCGTAGTCGAACTTCTCATTGATGATTGCAAGCTGCTCTTCTGTAAGAGTGCCATAAACAACATCATCTGGTGTTTTTGCCTGTCTGTAGTTTGCTGCATTAGATACAAAAGTAGTAGTACCAGCGATTCCTGCAGACACTGCAAGTGTAAGTGCCAAAGCGATAACAATTTTCTTTTTCATTACATTATTCTCCTAGTGTGAATTATTCTCCCTGGCAATTATACAGCAAAAAAGGGTAAAAAAAGAGCCATGAATCCTAAATTTCTGGATAAATGGCTATTAAATGCATATTATTAAACTAGTGGTACTGCCTTTTCCTGAATTATGATATTGCCAATTCGTTATTAATTATAACGACAAGGGAAAAGTTGCGCAAGAGTGATTGTTATACAAAATAACTGTGGAAAAAAGGAGCTGTTTTTGGTTATAAGTTATAATCAAATTGTGAACTCGGGTAAAATCCGGGGAATATAAGACATAGTAGAGTTGATGAGCAGTAATCATTAATGCGAGTAATAAGTGGAGGGGATTTGTAGAGATTATATGTATATGCTAAAATAGGTCAGTCTGTAAAAAATATAAGGGCGATTGAAATATGAATGAAACAAAAACTCTTGGGATGATGTCCCAGGGACGAAATAACAATTTAAATTTACTGAGACTTTTTGCCTCATTTATGGTGATGTACATGCATTCACTGGCGCTATCTATAGCGGCTCAGGACAAGGATATCATGTATACTTTGAGCTTTAAGAAGGCACTGTCTGGTCAGGTGGCAGTTGATATATTCTTTATTATAAGTGGATTTTTAATTTATCAAAGCTATGATAGAAGCAGAAATATATGGAAGTTTTTGAAAGCAAGATTTCTTAGAATATGGCCGCTGTTGGCACTGTTTATTCTATCCACCGCTTTCATCATCGGGCCAATGCTTACAACTCTTAGCAGGGAAGAATACTTTGCATCTGATCTGACTGAATACTTGATGAATATGTTTTTTGCATCTTCATACACACGGCTACCTCAGGTGTTTTTCACTCACATTGAGTTTAGTGTAAATGGTAGTATCTGGACCTTGAGATATGAGGTGATTTGCTATCTGTTGGTACTTGTTTTCCTTCCTATTTTTAGCAGGAAGAAAAATTTAATAGGAGCTTTTTTGCTGGCATCAGCCTCTGTTTATTTATATTTTACTTATGGGTTTACAGCAGACCATTTCTATATGATACCAACTTCAATCCTTGTGAACCTCGGCCGTCTTACCATGCAATTTGAGATGGGCGTTTTGTTTTATTTGAATAGAAATGAAATACCTATGAGTTTAAAGTACTTTATTGTGGCAGTGCTTGGTTTGATAGCGGGAAGCTATTTCTTTGACTACGAAATTATTTTTGCGATTTTTGGTTCTTACATTGTGCTGTTCATTGGATTTTCCAACTGGAAGATTTCACGCTATTACGACAAGGTGGGAGATTTATCCTATGGTGTTTATGTGCTTTCATTTCTGGTGCAGCAGCTGGTTATCGAGTGGATGGGTGTGAGTCCAGATGGATATGAGTATGTGAGAATGGATCCATATGTAAATTTGGCGTTATCCACAATCATTGTGTTACCGTTGGCATTTATTAGCTGGCATCTATTTGAAAAGCAATTATTAAAACTGAAATAGGATTTAAATAAATGATAGATAAGATTATAAAAAAGCTGATTAATAAAGAAACAGGACTGTACACTGTTTTTGGCGTGCTTACCAGCATTCAAAACATCGTAATGTTTGATGTGCTTCTTAGGTTTGGTATGGCTTATCGCCTGGCAAATATTATCACGCTTATCACCGTAAAGCTGACAGCCTATCTTTGCAATAAAAACTTTGTTTTTAAAAGTCACTGCGCCAATATGTGGGAGCTTGTGAAGGAGTTTTTGCGATTTGTATTTTGGAGAGGAGCTACAATGCTTCTTGACTACTTTGGCCTTATCTTTCTAGTGGAAGTGGTTGATATGCCAAAGCTTGTAGGAAAAGTAATAATGACAGTTTTTGTTATAGCTGTAAATTATGTCACTGGAAAAAGACATGTATTTAAAAATAAAGCAACCCCTGCAAAAAACAGTGAGCTGCTTTAAATAAATCTTTGAAATTTATTTGACCAATAAGGAAATTATCAGCAGAAGGTTTTGCTTCCTGCTTTCCTATGAACACAATAGGTCTCATTAATTATGTAACAAGAAAAATGGAAGATTTCCATAGAACAGGAGCAAGCTGTAAATCAAACCGACTAAATAAATCAACTGGTTATGAAGTGTTTTGCTTCTGAACTCATTAATATTTGAAATTGTGGTGGTTTCGGTCTGAGGATCGAAGCCATTTTCTTTTATCAGGCTTTCGAAAGTAAATACCACAGCAAGGGCTAGACAGAAGATAAGAGGTACATAGTATCGAGCCTGACTACCACCAGTGTATCCGTTGTTTATAAAATTTCCATAGGCTTTTTTTAGCTGTAGCAGGAAGGTGATAAGGATTGAAAACCATCCTGCAATAATTGGAAGTGTAAGCTTTCCAGCAACTTTTTTGAAGTTTTTAAAAAATCCGAAAACAGGAAAAGCCCAAAGCAGCTCCATAGGCAATGTAGAAATGGCAAATGGAGATGTTTTCCTAAGGGACAAATCCTGTGTTACAAGTCCTGACCATGAAAGGAAGAAATTGTTTAGGTAAACGAGAATATATCCAAGCAATGTGGCTGGTGGACGGTCTTCCTTTGGCACAAAGAAGAATGAATTCTCGAAGTATCCTCTTGGGGCAATAATCTTCAATGTTGGCTGAAGAACATGGTAACGATCATAAATAATAATTATATAAATGATTGGAAGCACAAAGAGAGGAGCTGTAAACCAAAATTCTTTCTTTATAGATTTGATGATGCTTTTCTCTTTTATGATGGTGACTACCAAAACGATGAGGGCCATAACAACGCATAGCATTGCGGCAGTCATTTTGTTTAGGAAGCTAAGTGTGATTCCTCCGTTTATCATGAGATATGTGGCAAAATTGCGCTTTTCTTCGCAAAAACGAATCAAACCAAGAGAACAAAGGCTGGTGGTGAGAAGGGCTAGCGAATCGTTGGTGACTCCACACATCTCCAGACACATAATAGGAATGCATGTGGCTGACGTGATGTAAATCAAATGAAGCCAAGGCTTTGAGCTGTCAATTCTGGACCAGCCTATATACATAAGCAAAGCTACGCCTAAAAGTGCAATTCCAAAACTGAAATATCTAAGACGCATTTTGTCTATTTGAACTATGTAAGGCTCCACGTCGTGAATGCCACCGGCTATTTGCATGATATGGTAATAAAGGGAAGGATGACATAGATAGTTGATCATTCCGTAATTGTAGACGTAGTAGTCGTCAATGTCCTCACCTAAATCTTGAATAGGACTGGTGTTGAAAAGGTGCATTTCTTCAAATTTAGGAATGATTTCCCCTGTGCTTTTTATATGATAGATGTAGCTGATATGAGCCACTTCATCTGGTGAGGAGTCTGGCAGAGCGTTTGCATAGAAGATGCCTTGTCCACCGATGTAAAGTAGGCCTATTATATAAAGAAATGTAATGAAATGTCGGCGGAAATTTTTGTGAGTGGCCGCAATAAAACAATATCTTATTAAGGCTAAATAAATAAACATCAATGTGATGCCAACAATAGCTTTTATGCTCATATAGAATCCCTTTCAATCAATTAAAAATGACAATTAAACATTTTAAATTATTACCACTGGCAGCGCAAGGCTTGGGGTTGCTACCAAGGGCTAAAGAAATTATAATAGGTTTAATTGAAAAAAATATGATTAAGGATAATTATGAGCGAGATAAAGCAATATAAAGAACCTACAAATAAAATCGAGAAGGGTATGTTGTATCTACAACACTACGGAATCAAGAAGACCCTTGCAAAAACAATTCGAAAGGCTATGGGCCACGACCAGGAGCACTATAGCTATCGACAGTTTCTTAAGGAACATCCCACAACAGAGGCTGAGCTTACTACTCAGAGGAATACCGTATTTACGAATAATCCGGTTATCAGTATTGTAATCCCTTTGTACAACACGCCAGAGCGATTTTTGGTGGAGCTGATTCAGTCTTTTACAGCACAAACATATCCACACTGGCAACTTTGCCTTGGGGATGGAAGTCCTAAGGAGGGCTTGAAGGATATAATTTTAAAGGCTACAGGTGGCACCTGGGATGAAAGAATTGTCTACAAAAAGCTGGAGGGAAATACAGGTATTGCAGGCAACACAAATGCTGCTATGGAGCTTGCTACAGGTGATTTTATCGGCTTTACAGACCATGATGATTTGATTACCGAAGATGCAATGTTTTATATTGCAAAAGCTTTAAATGATGATCCTACCATCGAGGCAATTTATTCTGACGAAGATAAAATTGATATGGATTCGAAGGAATATTTCCTTCCTCATTTCAAGTCGGATTTTAATATTGATTTGCTTTGTTCTCACAACTACATTACACATTTATTTGTGGCCAGAGCAGATTTGGTGAAGGCTAGTGGCGGAATAAAGTCTGAATTTGATGGGGCACAGGATCACGATTTCGATCTTAGAATACTTGAAAAGTGTACCAATATTTATCATATCCCAAGAGTTCTTTATCATTGGCGTACTCATCCTGCATCAACTGCAGATCATCCAGAAGCAAAGATGTATGCATATGAGAATGGACGTAGAGCAGTAGAGGAGCACTATAAGCGAATTGGTGTTCCAGCTCATGTGGAGCTTGATTCACATCTTGGTTATTATCGCACTTTTTATGATTGGCCAGACACTCCACTTCTATCAATTGTGATTCCAAACATGAATCACTGTAGAGATTTGCAGTCATGTATTGATAGTATCGGAGGAATTTCTTCTTATTCAAAAATTGAGTTTGTTATTGTTGAAAACAACTCTGATGATATCAAGCTTTCTGAATATTACAGGGAGCTTTCAATGAGAAATGACATCAACGCAAGAGTGGTTGACTACACAGCGGCTCACCCTGATACAAAAGGACAGTTTAATTTCTCAAAACTTGTAAACTTTGGCGTAGAGCAGGCAGCAGGCGAATACATCCTGCTTCTAAACAATGATACTCGCATGATAAACAAGGACGCTATCAAGGAAATGATGGGCTTCATTCGTCGCGAGGATGTTGGTGCTGTTGGTGCTCGACTTTATTATGGAAACAATACAGTTCAGCATGCCGGTTTGATTCTTGGCCTTGGCGGCGTGGCAAATTCACAGTTCCTTATGAGTGGAAGAGAACAGGTAGGATACTTCTATAGAAGCACCTGCGTTCAAGATTTATCTGCCGTGACTGGTGCATGTCTCCTTACAAAGAAGAGCCTTTGGAATGAGGTGGGCGGTTTTGATGAAAAGCTTGCAGTGGCATTTAATGATGTGGATTATTGCTTGAAGCTTCGTGCAAAGAACAAGCTTTGCGTATATACACCGTTTTCAGAGTGGTATCATCTGGAGTCAGTGAGTCGTGGTCTTGATCATGAGGATGAGGCCAAGAAGGCAAGAATGGATGCTGAGACTGTTTACTTCATGAGTAAGTGGAAGGATGTTTATGAAAAGGGGGATCCATACTACAATCCAAACCTTTCCCTTACAAAGTTTGATTATTCCTTCGGTCGTGAGGCCTAAGTCAATAGAGAGGACTACATAATGAAATTAATTATACAAATACCTTGTTTTAATGAGGCTGAGACTTTGGAGATAGCTCTGAATGATTTGCCTAAGCACATAGACGGCATTGATGAAATAGAATATCTGATTATCAACGATGGAAGTAGTGACAACACTGTAGAGGTAGCTCGTAAGTGGGGTGTTAACTATGTAGTAAACTTCCGCAGAAACAAGGGACTGGCATATGGATTTATGGCAGGTCTTGATGCCTGCCTTCGAAACGGAGCAGATATTATCGTAAATACGGATGCGGATAATCAATATGTTGCCGATGATATTCAGCTTTTGGTGAAGCCTATTCTGGAGGGAAAATCTGACATCGTCATTGGAGAGCGTCCAATTGATGCTACAGAGCATTTTTCACCTACAAAGAAAAAGCTTCAGCACTTTGGTAGCTGGGTTGTTCAGAAAGCCAGCAACTCAACAATTCCAGATGCACCATCTGGCTTTAGAGCATATTCCAGAGATGCTGCAATGCGTATCAATGTCACAAACGACTACACCTACACACTTGAGACAATCGTTCAGGCTGGACGAAACAGAATTGCTCAGACATCAGTGCCAATTCGCACCAATGGAGAGCTTAGACCTTCACGTTTGTTTAGCAGCATGATGGGATATGTGAAGAAATCTATTGTTACAATTCTTCGTGCATATCTTATGTATCAGCCCTTGAAGACTTTTGGCCTTTTTGCCATTATTCCATCAGTGGTAGGACTTGGAGTTATCATTAGATTTTTATATTTCTTCTTTTCAGATGGTGGTGCTGGTCATGTACAGTCTCTTATCCTTGGATGCACACTTCTGCTTATGGGATTTATCGCTGTGATGATTGGTATGATGGGAGATTTGATGGCAAAGAACAGAAAGCTTCTTGAGGACATCGAATATCACACCAGAAAGCTTGATTATGATGGGGTAAAGCTTGCAGAACCAGAACTAGAAAATAAGTAATTGTTCATATATAATTAAAGAAAAAGCTGTTTCTTATTACACAGTTTTTGTATTGGGAGAATTCTTTTGTATAAGAAAAAGAAACGTTCGTGGGTCAAGCATCTTGATTTCATTTTGATTGACATGCTAGCTGCGGAGCTTGCTCTGTTCGTGGGTGTTTTCATCAGATATGATGGTGCTATTCTTTTCTTTAGCAGATTTGAAAACTACCCTCTATACAGGAATCTTGGTATGATTCTGCCACTTATCGACTTGACATGTGTGCTTTTTACTGAGACCTACACGGGGATTTTACGACGAACTAAATATCAGGAATTGATGGCGACAATCTGGCATACCCTCGTAAATTTTCTGGGCATTTTGATATATATGTACGCTATGAGAATATCTATTTTTTATTCTCGTCTTGCCCTTGGTATTTTTGGCTTTGCTATGATTGTCATTTCCTATACCTTCAGATGTGGCTGGAAAAGAGTTATTCGTCACAGAATGTTACTAGATGTCAACAAGACATCTCTTATTGTGGTGTCTGAGTCTGGTACAGTGGAGGCGTGTCTGGCTGAGCTCACAAGTCCATATATGGAATTTAGAGTGAGAGGCGTGGCTGTTGTGGACAAGGACATGACAGGTCAGCGAATTCTTGGGGTTCCTGTGGTGGCATCAGCAGATACTTTATTTGAATATCTTAGAACCAACGTTGTGGACGAGATTTTTCTGGATGGCAATACAAAGGCCAGCGAGGAATCTCTGGCAGGGCGTTTGGTTGAACAGGGGCTCACAGTTCACGTGTCCCTTATTCACGCTGACAATCTTATGCCAAACAGAATAATGGAAACCTATGGCAGATATGTGGTTCTCACTACAAGTATGCACATTGCAAACAATCGACAAGCCTTTATAAAGCGAGTGATGGATATCCTTGGGGCTATTGTTGGAATGGCTTTTACTTTGATTGCATTTATTATTTTTGCACCGATTATAAAACTTCAGTCAAAGGGGCCTGTGTTTTTTACACAGACCAGAATTGGAAAAAACGGTCGCAGGTTTAAGTTTTACAAGTTCCGTACCATGTATATAGATGCAGAGGAGCGGAAAAAAGAGCTAATGGAGCAGAATGAAATTCAGGGTAATATGTTCAAAATGGAAAATGATCCTCGCATCATTCCTATTGGACATTTTATGAGAAAGTATTCTATAGATGAGCTTCCTCAGTTTTGGAATGTGCTTAAAGGGGATATGTCTCTTGTAGGAACAAGGCCACCGTTGGAGGAGGAATACGAAAATTACGAACTTCATCACAGAGCACGTCTTTCTATCAAACCTGGTCTCACTGGTATGTGGCAGGTAAGTGGACGTAGTGATATCAAAGATTTCGAAGATGTTGTGGCGTTGGACACAACCTATATTTCAAATTGGTCATTAGGACTAGATATAAGAATCTTATTTAAAACAGTAGCTGTTGTACTTGGCGGAAAGGGGTCTAAGTAATGGCGGGTGCTTATTTTTCCCTGATGGTATGGACTAGCGACACAAACATGGACCAGTTCAAGGACATGCTTGAATCTATTGATGAGCAGGATTATCGTGATTTCGAATTGTATATTCTGGACGATAATCCAACAAATGCCATTGAAATTGTTATCAAGGAATTTTTCCCTGATATTGTGGACAAGGTTCATTATCGAAGATTAAAGAAAAAGGCAGGGGGAGCCTATGCCTACAATGTTGGTGCGCATTTTGCAGAGGGCGACCATCTTTTGTACATAGGACAGCACGACCGTTTAAGCGGAAAAATCCTTAGCAGCCTCAATGAGAAAATTGATGAACTGCGAGAGCACAATGCTTTGGATGGTGGCATTGTCAATGCCATGAAGGATAATCTGCAGGACAATAGCTATATTATCTACACAGATCACGACGAGTTAATCAATCTAGACAGAAGAAATCCTCATTTCAAACCAGATTTTAATAAAGAATTATTCTTGCAAACAAATTATATTGGAGAGTTTATATGTATATCTAAAGAGCTATACAAGAAGCTTGGGCCTTTCAATGAAAAAGCTAAGTGCGCCTATGTATATGAATATATTTTAAGGGCTTGCTTCAAGAATCAACGGATTGCACATGTGGCATCTCTTCTTTATCATAAGCGAACCACAGAAAAGCCTATGGGCAATGAGGAACGTGCTGAAGCAAATTATTCATGTAAGGAACATCTGGCTCTTGCATTAACATATCTTCGCCAAAGCGGTGTCCTTTGTGATGGCAGGGTGGATGCATCATTGAAAAAGTGGCACATCGATTATGATGATAGCAGCTTTAGAAGATTTGGTGGCGACTATAAATTTATTAAGGAAGAAAACGTTACACTCTTTACTAGGAACAATGCAAAGAAAATGTACGGTTATTTGTGCCAACCCGATGTTGCTGTAGTTGGTATCAGATTTTTGGGTAAAGGATTTACCTATGATAATGCGGGATATATTTTATCGGAGGATGGTTTTGCATATCCAGCATTCCACGGACAGAAAATATATAGAGATACTTATGAGGGCTGGGGAAGCATGCCTAGGGATACTTCAGTTGTTGACGGTGGATGTTTTATGATAGACGCCAAGGTATTTAGGATGCTTAGAGGTTTTGACACAAGTCTTTCTGGACAGGATGCTCTTACAGATTTTTGTATAAGAGCAAGGGCAAAAGGGTTTAGAACAATCGTTATTCCAAATTGTATAGGACGTTACAAGCATCCTGGAAGCAGAGATTATAATTTGCAGGTGTTAGAGGATGCTCCTTCACCTAGTCATGAACGCCTTATGGAAAAGCACGGGGAAAAATTTTCTAAAGGTGATATTTATTATAATAGAAATTTACCTATGGGAATGGAAAACTATATAATGCCAGGCATGGAGACGGAAATTGTAGTTGAGCCGACTCAGGAGGAAACTGAGAACTTTGCTACAAATAATGAGGAGGATTCTATTCCTGTCACACAAATCTAAAGATTTATAAAATATTACAGAAATATTGTTCCTTCCTTGACAATGGGAGACAGCTTAGAGTAGACTAAACCATAATGCTGTCGCAATAAGTGATGGCAATTTTTTGTTAAAAGAAGTCTTCAACAAGCGGATATGCTGTTGAAAAGAGGATGGGAGACATATTTCAATGAGTAATTATGATGATTACGAATATGGCAGAGAGCGCAGAAGTCCAAGAAGAACTCCTGCAAATGGCCGCAGACCAGTTCGAAATGATGTATATGGTCGAGGAAGTGAAAGAAGTCGTCGCGGTTCTGAATTAGATGTTGAGTTTTATGAAGAAGATGACAGATACAATTTTGATTATGATTTAGAGGACGAATTAGATATGTACGATCACAGACCTTCAGCTGGCAGACGTCCAGCAGGAAGCAGACCATCAGGTAGTGCTCCAAGAAGACGTCCAGAGGGTTCAAGAAATCCTAACCGTACAAGAAGTGCCAGCAGTAGAGGTCCAGCACCTAGAAATTCCCGTGATGCTGGCAGACGTCCTAGCCAGCAGCGTCCTACAGCTGCTCGTAAGGGCAGACCAACAAAGGCATCAAAAAAGAAAAAGACAAGAAGAACAATTATTGTTGTAGAAGTTGTACTTATTTTTGTATTGCTTATTGGTTTCTTCCTTTGGAGCAAGTTTGGCAAGGTCAACTGGGACAACATCAAAATGGAAGAAATCCAGTCAAACAATTTGGATGAGGCAACAGAAGAAATCCTTAGCAACTACAAGACTATTGCACTTTTCGGTGTTGACAACCGTTCAAATGGAAATCTTGACAGTGGTAACTCTGATGCAATTATCATCGTTTCAATCAACAACGAAACAAACGATGTAAAGATGCTTTCAGTTCAACGTGATACTTACCTTCAGGTTGAAAAGGATTTATATAGAAAATGTAACTACGCATACAACCATGGTGGTGTAGAGCAGGCACTTGAAATGCTCAACACAAACCTTGATATCAAGATTGATGGCTATGTATCTGTAGATTTCTATGCACTTGCAAAAATCGTAGATGATCTCGATGGTCTTGATCTTGAAATCACTCAGAAGATGATTGATACAAACAACCCAGAGACAGGTCAGAATGCTTTGGCAGGATATATCGCCGAGGTAGAAAACGTCCTCAACTACTATCCAAAGGAAAAAGATGGATGGAAGATGAGCGATTGCTATTTTGACAAGCCAGGCACATATCACCTTAACGGTGCTCAGGTAGTTGGTTTCTGTCGAAACAGATATGCTGTTAACAACGACTACGGTCGTGCAGAGAATCAGCGAATGGTTATCAAGCTTATCGTTGAAAAAGCAAAGAAAGCAAATGTTGCACAGTTGAACAATATTGCTGATGATGTATTCCCTAAGATATCTACTAGCCTTTCACTTTCACAGTGCTTAGCAATGGCTGCAGATGTTGGCAAATACAACATGGCAGATTCATCTGGTTTCCCATTTGCACTTAAGACTACAACAGTTAGCAAGAAGACGGGTAGTGTAGTTGTTCCATGTACACTTACATCAAATGTATCTGCACTTCACAAGTTCTTGTATGATCAGGATGATTATGATCCTACAGATGATGTTGTTGATGTTATCAGTGATCATATCAAATCAGAAACTGGCTTGAGTGAATCAAGTGCTGAAATCAATCAGTCAGTAGATGGCTCAGGTAATTAACAGTTCCATGTGGGCTTTTCATAGGTAGCCCACAGAAAGTTAAAGATAAGTAACAATCAACGAGGATTGGCTAAAAAGTCGGTCCTCGTTTTACTTTTTAATGGTTTCGTAGTAAAATCATATGGCTTGCATAAATTATTATTTTTGAAAGGATTAAATTTTATGTGTGGAATAGTAGGATATGTAGGAAAGTCACAGGCAGCACCTATTTTGCTTGATGGACTTAGTAAGTTGGAATATAGAGGATATGACTCAGCTGGTATGGCTGTTTACGATGGAAATAAAATTGAGTTCGAGAAGGCTAAGGGCCGTCTTCGTCTTCTTTCAGAGAAAACTCATGATGGCGAGAGCATGAAAGGTACTATTGGTATCGGTCATACACGTTGGGCTACACACGGTGAGCCTAGTGAGACAAATGCTCATCCACACCTCAATGAGGAAGAGACAATTGCAGTAGTTCACAACGGTATTATTGAAAACTATGCAAAGCTTAAGGATAAGCTTATTGGACGTGGATACAAATTCAAGTCAGAGACAGATACAGAGGTTGTTGCACATCTTCTTGATTATTATTACAAGCAGGGCAATGATCCTCTTACATGTGTAACAAAGGTTATGCACCGTGTAGAGGGAGCATATGCTCTTGGTATCATCTTCGCAGATTATCCAGACGAGATTTATTCAGTTCGTAAGGATAGCCCACTTATTGTAGGTATTGGCAAGGATGGAAATCTTATTGCTTCAGATGTTCCTGCAGTTTTAAAGTACACTCGCGAAGTATACTTCATTGAAAATGAGGAAATTGCAAAGCTTACAGAGTCAGCAATTCAATTCTTTGATGTAGATGGTCAGCCAATCGAAAAGCAGTCAAAGGTTATTGACTGGGATGTAGATGCTGCAGAAAAAGGTGGCTATGATCACTTCATGATTAAGGAAATCCACGAGGAGCCAAAGACTGTTCGTGATACACTTAATCCTCGTATCAAGAACAATAAAGTAGACATTGAGGAGCTCGGTATGACAGACGAGGAGATTAAGGCAATCTCTCGTATTCGTATCGTTGCTTGTGGTAGTGCATACCACACAGGTGTTACAGCTAAATATGTATTTGAAGAGATGGCACGTATTCCAGTTGAGGTGGATATTGCCTCTGAGTTCAGATATCGCAATCCTATCCTTCAGGAGAATGAGCTTGTAATCGCTATCAGCCAGTCTGGTGAGACAGCTGATACAAAGGAAGCTGTTCGTATGGCTCGCGCTATGGGCAATATGACACTTGCTATTGTAAACGTAGTAGGTTCATCAATTGCACGTGAGTCTGAAAAGGTTATGTATACATGGGCTGGTCCAGAGATTTCAGTTGCTACTACAAAGGCATACTCAGCTCAGCTTATTGCTTTATACCTTCTTGCTATGAAGTTTGCAGAGGTTAGAGGCCTTCTTTCAGATGAGGAGACAAAGGAGCTTATTTCCGATCTTAAAAAGCTTCCAGAGCAGATTGAGATGCTTCTTGGAAATAAGGAACGCATACAGAAATTTGCAAACAGATTCGTTGCAGCTAAGGATGTATTCTTCATTGGTCGTGGTATTGATTATGCTATCGCTATGGAGGGTTCACTTAAGCTTAAGGAGATTTCATACATTCACTCAGAAGCTTATGCAGCTGGTGAGCTTAAGCATGGTACAATCTCTCTCATTGAAGAAGGCACACTTGTAGGTGCTGTTGCTACACAGGAAAACATCTACGCAAAGACTGTTTCAAATGTTGTTGAGTGCAAGACTCGTGGTGCATTTATTCTTGCTGTTACAACAGTTGGTCATGAGGATATTGAGGAAATTGCAGATTATGTAATGTATATCCCTCAGACAAACAAATACTTCACAAATTCACTTGCAATTATTCCATTGCAGCTGTTTGGTTATTATGTATCAGTGGGCAAGGGTTATGATGTTGATCATCCAAGAAATTTGGCAAAGTCAGTTACTGTTGAGTAAATCATCACCTAATCATCACATAAGAGATTTAATATACATCCATAAAGATTTAACGGAGGCGAGATTATGAGTGATTTTTACAACAATAATAATGGTAACAATACTGATTTTAATGGTCAGCAAAATGCCGGAACATATTCATACAAAAAAGAAGACATTAATCAGGGTGAGTCGTATTATCAGTGGTCACCATATGATGATGGCAACAGAGTGAGACAAAAGAAGCAGACTTCATTTGGAAAGAAGATTGGTCGTGCAGCAGTCATCGGACTTGTATTTGGATTGATTGCTGGATTGTCCTTTGAGTCTGTTGTAGTTGTTTCAAATCATTTGATAGCAGCTAAATCTACATCTGCTATCGAATCTACAGCGGATGCTGGTTCAGATTCAAAATCTGGTAAGCTTACTAAAACAGAAAATGCTCAGGTGAGCACAACAGCTACAAAAATTACAACTGATGTTTCTGAAATAGCTGATAGCGTTCTTCCAGCTGTAGTTCAGGTTTCAAATATTGGTATAAAGGAATACAGAACATTCTTTGGAACAACAGAGCAGGAGACACAGTCTGCTGGTTCTGGTATTATCGTTTCTCAGGATGACGACTATATCTACATCGCTACAAACAATCACGTTGTTAGCGGAGCAGAGACTCTTACAATTACTTTCAATGATGGAGAGGCTGTAGAGGCTACAATAAAAGGTACTGATTCATCATGTGACCTTGCTGTAGTTAGCGTTGCTGTTAAGGATATCAAAGAAGAAACAATGTCAGCAATCAAGGTTGCTACACTTGGCGATTCTGATGCTACAGTTGTTGGTGAGCCAGCAATCGTAATTGGTAATGCAATGGGATATGGTATCTCTGTTACAAACGGAATTATTTCTGCAAAGGACAGAGAGGTATCAATTCCAGATGAAGATGGAAATGTAGTTACAAACTCCCTTCTTCAGACAAATGCAGCAGTTAACCCTGGTAACTCAGGTGGTGCTCTTTTAAATGCAAAGGGCGAAGTCATCGGTGTTGTATCTGCAAAGCTTGTTGATACTACTGCAGAGGGTATGGGATATGCTATTCCAATTTCATATGCATGGTCTATTATCCAGCAGATGATTGACAACGATGTTGTTTCTGAGCTTGATGCTTCATACATCGGTATTGCAGGTAAGGATATTACATCAGAGATGTCTGAACAGTACAACGTACCCGTTGGTGTATACGTAGCACAGGTAGTTGAGGGTTCTGGTGCAGACCAGGCTGGCATCAAAGTTGAAGACGTTATCACAAGCTTCAATGGACGTAAGGTTACAAACGTCAATACACTAAACAATATTATGAAGTACATTCCTGCCGGAACAACAGTTGATATTACTGTTGCCAGAGCAGATAATGACTACAAAGAAGAGACACTTCAGGTAACATTAACAAGAAAAGCTGACAAGGTTCAGTAGTATATAGGGGATGAAAAATCCTCTAAAATATAAGGATTCAGCCACTACCCAAACGGGCAGTAGCTGAATCCTCTTTGTTTATAGAGGAGTGAAAGCCAATGACTTCTAGCTGGCCACCCAATGAAATTGTCAGCAAGAATCCTGCTATGCAGGGCAAGATAAAATTTTTTTACATTTGATGAAGTTGTGGTAGAATAGCAGCTATGAAAAAGAAAAAGTTAATTTTAGGTATTTTGATTTTGGCCTGGATTGCAGTGATTTGGGGCCATAGTATGCAGACAGCAACAGTGTCTGACGGAGAAAGTGGAAGATTTCTTGTTGTATTGGCAAAGATATTTCCATTCTTAAACAATAATGACGATGGAATGTACATCGTGAGAAAGGCAGCACATTTTACCGAGTATGCAATTCTCGGAGTGCTTCTTGGTGGAGAGTTCGACTTGTATGTGAAAGGAAAGGTAAGAAAATACGTTGAACCGGCCATGGCAGCACTGATGGTTTCCTTTGTTGATGAGACAATACAGCTTTTTGTGGAAGGAAGATCTGGTCAGGTTTCTGATATGTGGATTGATTTTGCAGGAGCATCATTGGGAGTCTTAATGTGTCTGTTTTTTGTCTACAAAAGACAGAAAAAAAGACAATAATTCACACTAGTATAGGTAGTGTGACTAGGTCTCTTATGATAAAATAGTATGTGTTTACTTTTTAATGGTTTATGGCAATGAAAGCGAGGCATCGTATATGAGCAAAAAGAGAATTGTTATTGCGCTTGGTCATGACGCACTTGGCACTACAGTTTTGGAGCAGTGGAATGCAACAAAGCGTACTGCGGTTGCAGTGGCAGAGTTTATCAAGCAGGACTATCAGGTTGTTATCACACATAGTAATGGTCCACAGGTAGGTATGATTCACACAGCACTTTCAGAGTTCTATCAGAATCATCCAGACTATACTCCAACACCTATGTCGGTATGTTCGGCAATGAGTCAGGGTTACATTGGATATGACCTTCAGCAGGCAATTCGTTCTGAGTTAGTAGGAAGAGGTATTTACAAGCCAGTTTCTACAATTCTTACTCAGGTTACTGTAGATCCTTATGATGAAGCTTTCTACAAACCAACTAAAATCATTGGAAGAATTATGACGGTTGAAGAGGCAGAAGCTGAAGAAGCAAAGGGTAATCATACAATCAAGGTCGAAGGTGGCTATCGCAGAATTGTGGCAGCTCCAAAGCCTATGGAAATTGTTGAAATTGATGCAATTCGAGCTCTGTGCGAGGCAGACCAGGTTGTTATTGCCTGTGGTGGTGGTGGAATACCAGTGCTTACACAGGATAACAAGCTTAAGGGTGCGTCGGCAGTAGTTGAGAAAGATACAGCAGCAGGTCTTTTGGCATCAGAGGTTGATGCAGATATGCTTGTCATTCTTACATCTGTTTCAAAGGTTTGCAAAAACTTTGGTAAGGATAACGAGGAAACTCTGGATTACATCTCAGTTGCAGATGCAAAGAAGATGCTTGAGGCTGGCGAGTTTGGAGCAACAGATATGGCTCCAAAGATTCAGGCAGCAATTGACTATATCGGAGATTCAGCAATTCGCAAGGTTTTGATTACAAAGCTTTCTGATGCAGGAAATGCAGTTGGCGGTCAAACTGGCACTATGATTGGAAAATAGCATGGTGACGGTTAAGTTATTTTAAGGAGGAAATGTTATGTTTTGCACTAAGTGCGGTAAGGAGATTAACCCAGGCGCAAAATTTTGTGCAGGTTGTGGAACTCCTGTAGAAGCTAATTCTACAACAAACAACCAGACACCAGTAGACGAGACTAAAAGCACATTTGAGCAGGCAAAGAATGATGTTACTGAGGCTTTTGTAGAAGCTGACACAGTAGTATCTGCAGTTGCTGATCAGGTGGTAAATGTTGCCAATGAGGCAGTAGAACAAGTAGAAAAGGCAGTAGAGGGAGCTGCACAGCAGGTTCAGGATACTGTTAATGAAAAGAAGGCTGAGAGAGCAGAGCAGGCTGCACAGCAGACAGCTCAGACTCAGCAGACAGGTCAGTACCAGCAGGCAGGCCAGTATCAACAGGCACCTCAGCAGAATGCACCACGCATGGCTGATCAGCAGGTTGTTACATCTTCATTTGCTCAGGCAGTAAAGATTTTTGCAGCAGTTGCAGGTGTAATCCTCGCTTGGGGATTCTTAAGAAACTTCTTCGGAAGCATCTTTTCACTTATCAGATTACCATTCAATATGATTTCTTCATATTACTATACTGATTCAGCATTTAGTATTGTATTTGGAAACATCCTTTCAGTTCTTCAGGGATTAGTTTTTGGTGTTATGGCAATCATTTGCTATTTCATGTTCAAGGAATTCAAGGAAGAGCAGCAAAAGGATTACGCTCAGACACTTCTTGTTGGTGGCGTTGTATCAGGTGTTATTGCAGTTATCAGATTCATCAGAAGTATCGTTGTTTTGTGGGATAGTTGGTCATACTATGGCTTCGGTTTCAACGATATTTTCTGGTTCTTCAAGACATTGATCTTCGCAGCTTTAGGTGTTGTTGGGCTTCTTGTTATTTGTCTTATTTTTGGTAAGAAGTTCGAGCTTGTTTCTCCTGGTGGAAACTTCGTTGAGGAGACAAAGGCTGCATTCAAGACAATCTTCAGCAAGACTTCTGATGAAGTTGGTGTTCTTTCAGAGAAGATTGATCAGAAGCAGGCTGAAAGAGAAGCTGCAACAGGTGTGGCATCAAACCCACTTCCAACAAACTACAGCTTACTTAAGTTTATCTTACTTGGTATGGTAACATGTGGTATTTACACATACTACATCTTCCATTGTGTAGCTAGAGATACAAACAAGACATGTGATGGCGATGGAAAGAAGACAAGAGGCTTAATCCTCTTCATCATCTTCACATTACTTACATGTGGTATTTACTCATGGATTTACTTCTACATGCTTGGTAACAGAATGAATGAGAACTCTAGAAGATATGGCATTAACATGCAGGAGAATGGTACAACTCTTCTTCTTTGGATGATATTCGGTGCTTTACTTTGCGGTATTGGACCTTACATCGCATGGCATATCATCTTAAAGAATACAAATGCTCTTAATGCTGCTTACAACAATCAGCGTTTTGGTGGTCCACAGAACCCACAGGGTCCAGCACCACAGACAGCACAGGCTCCACAGCAGCAGGCATACCAGCCAGAGTATCCTGGATACACAGTTGCTGAGCCAACAAACAACCAGCAGTAATCAAACCTTTACTAAAGGCGTGAAATAAACTAAAAGACTAAGTCGAAATTCGGCTTAGTCTTTTTTATTTTGTTTATAAAACTTTGATTAGACACTTGAAACTAGAGTAAGTTGGTGATATATTATATATGCGTTAGAGAAGGCTAACGTTAATTATAATGAAATAATCGAGGTTAGAAATGATGCCATTAGTTGTAGCGCCAACAGGCGAAGAACAAATGATTAAGAGAATTGGTGGAAATGAAGAGGTTAAGCGCCATCTTCAGGAACTTGGTTTTGTGCCAGGCGGCTACGTTACAGTAGTAAATGAGATTGGTGGAAATCTAATAGTTAATGTCAAGGATTCAAGAGTAGCTGTAGATAAACAGCTTGCCCAGAAGATTATGGTATAGAGATGATTTTGTTTTCATCTTAAATATATATAAAAGGAGAAAACGTATGACACTAAGAGATGTGCAGGTTGGTCAGACTGTTACAGTTGCAAAAATTACTGGCGAAGGTGCGGTAAAACGTAGAATTATGGATATGGGTATTACAAAAGGTGTTGAGATCTATGTTCGTAAAATCGCTCCACTAGGAGACCCAGTTGAAATTACAGTAAGAGGATATGAACTCTCAGTACGTAAGGCTGATGCTGAGATGATTCAGATTCAGTAGAAGGAGGATAATAGAAAGTGGGAATTAGAATTGCATTAGCAGGTAACCCAAACTGCGGTAAAACTACATTGTTTAATGCGCTCACAGGTTCAAACCAGTTTGTTGGAAACTGGCCAGGTGTTACTGTAGAGTACAAAGAAGGAAAGTACAAGAATGACAAGGAAGTCACAATTGTGGATCTTCCAGGTATTTATTCTTTATCTCCATATACTTTAGAGGAAGTTGTTTCTCGTAACTATCTTATTGATGAGAAGCCAGAAGCAATCATCAATGTTATTGATGGTACAAACCTTGAGAGAAACCTTTACCTTACAACTCAGATTGTTGAGCTTGGTATTCCAGTTGTTATCGCTGTTAATATGATGGATGTGGTAGAGAAGAACGGCGATAAGATTAATACAAAGAAGCTTTCAGAAGAAATCGGTGTTCCGGTTATCGAAATTTCAGCTCTTAAGAACAGAGGATTAAAGGAAATTGTTGAAGCGGCAGTAAAGGCTGGAAAAGAAGCAAATCCTCAGTCTCCAAAGCATAGATTTAATGGTTCTGTTGAGCATGCTCTTGCACATATCGAGGAACTTTGTCTCCACAATATTTCAGATGAAAATGTTCAGAGATGGTATTCAATCAAGCTTTTTGAACGTGATGAAAAAATTCAGGAGAAGCTTGGTCTTTCAAAGGATGTAGTTGACCATATTGAGAAGGATATTGCATCTTGCGAAAAGGAAATGGATGACGATTCAGAGTCAATCATCACAGGTGAAAGATACAACTATATTGGTTCTATCATTAATGGTTGTGTAAAGAAAGCAGTCAGAGGAATGACAACATCTGACAAGATTGATCAGGTTGTTACAAACCGTTTCCTTGCACTTCCAATTTTTGCTGTGGTTATGTTCCTTGTATACTTTGTATCAGTTACAACAGTTGGTACATGGGCTACTGATTGGGCAAATGATGGTGTGTTTGGCGATGGCTGGCACTTATTTGCAATCGGTTCAAGCGAATACAATGATGCTGCAGATGAATTTACAGCAAATCAGCTTATCGTAGATGGTTATGATTTAATCGTTGAAGAAACAGGTTCAGAGCCTACAGGTGATTTCGAATATCCTGTGGAGGATGAGGAAACAGCAGCTGTTGAGTATGAGACAGCTACACTTGATGATTATGCAGCAGCAAAGGCTTATGTAGATTCTACAGAGGAGCCAGACCCAGCTGACTACGGCGTATGGATTCCTGGTATTCCTGTATTTGTTGAGGCAGGTCTTGATGCAATCGGATGCAACGATGTAGTTAAGGGTCTTATCCTTGACGGTATCGTAGCAGGTGTTGGTGCAGTTCTTGGATTCGTTCCACAGATGCTTGTACTTTTCATCTTCCTTGCATTCCTTGAGGCTTGCGGTTACATGGCTCGTGTTGCATTCATCATGGACCGTATCTTCAGAAAGTTTGGTCTTTCAGGTAAGTCATTCATTCCAATGCTTATCGGTACAGGTTGTGGTGTTCCAGGTATCATGGCATCACGTACTATCGAAAATGATAGAGACCGTAAGATGACAATCATGACAACAACATTTATTCCATGTGGAGCTAAGCTTCCATTCATCGCAATGGTAGCAGGCGCTATCTTCGGTGGAGCAGCTTGGGTTGCACCATCTGCTTACTTCCTTGGAATTTTCTCAATCATTGTATCAGGTATTATGCTTAAGAAGACAAAGCTCTTCGCTGGCGACCCAGCACCATTTGTTATGGAGCTTCCAGCATACCACTGGCCAACAGTAGGTAACGTACTTAGAAGCATGTGGGAGCGTGGCTGGTCATTCATCAAGAAGGCTGGTACAATCATTTTACTTTCAACAATCGTAGTTTGGTTCTGTACATTCTTTGGTGTTGTTGATGGTGCATTCACAATGCTTGAGGAGGATCAGATTGATCACTCTATTCTTGCAGGACTTGGTAAGTGCCTTGCATGGATTTTCCTTCCACTTGGATTTGGCGATTGGGAAGCAACAGTTGCTTCTATAACAGGTCTTGTTGCAAAGGAAAATATCGTTGGTACACTTGCTATCATCTATGGTGCTTCTGGTGATGTTTACGAGACAATGCGTGCAGCATTTACAGATGCATCAGGTATGGCATTCCTTGCATTTAACCTTCTTTGCGCTCCTTGTTTTGCAGCTATGGGTGCAATCAAGAGAGAGATGAACAACACAAAGTGGTTCTGGACAGCTATCGGATATCAGTGTGGTTTCGCATGGGTAATCGGACTTATTATTTATCAGGTAGGTTCACTTATTCTTGCTGGTCAGTTTGGAATCGGTACTATCTTTGGATTTGCAGCAATTGCAGTTCTAGTGTATGGTTTAGTTAGAAAGGATAAGTACAATGGGAACAGCATTAGTGGTATTAATTCTAATAGTAGTAGTGTCAGCAATAATAAAATCGCTGGTTAAGAAACATAAAAATGGTGGCGGTTGCGGTGGCAACTGTGGAAGCTGCGGTGGTTGCAAATAGGGGGGACCCTTTAGAGGAGAACCTGTTTGCCACAGCAGGCCCATTGCCGAAGGCAATTTGCATGGGCCTTGCTTTCTCGCTTCTCGGGAGAACCTGTTTGCTTATTATGGGGGCTAAGTCAATTTAATTGGCTTAGTCCTCTTTTTGTTTCTGCAGTTATTTGGTCTAATGAATTTTTATCAAAAAGTCTGTGAAAATTTATTAGTGGACAAATATATGACTTATAATTATCTGAGGGAGATGCTTTTGAATCTATGAGGTGGTTATATGTCAGGAAAAGGAAGCAAATATCTCGCACTGGGAATGGGCCTACTTATTATGGTGGGAGGCATCTGTTTAGATGTGAAAAATAATAAAGATAATGGGGCTGGGGACCTAGGTAATATAATGACTATTGGCAGTGAACCTGTAGCTTTATATGGTGGTGAGGGCGGAGAGCCAGAAGAAACTCCAGAAGATACACCAGCAGATCCTCCAGCAGTCGATCCACCTGCTGGACCATCGGGTGATACCTCTGAAGAAACCCGACCAGCACCAGGTTCAGATACCTCTGGAGGAACATCAGAGGATACATCTTTAGATACCTCTGGGGACACAAATGGAGATGAATCTGGGAATTTGGCAACAGGAACTGATCAACAAGGTGATGGAACAAATCCTACAGACCAAAACCCTGCTGGAAATACAACTGGGAATAATGAGGGAACAGGCGCTGGTGAAGGTAATACAGGAAGTGGCGAAACAGCTGAAGGAGAAGACGACCCTGTATTAACTCAAAGTCCAACAGATAATAATAGCACTCAGGTCAGTGAGGCAGATATTTCTGTTGATGATTCAAATCTTGTTTATAACGGCAGTGCTCAGTTGCCAACAGTTAAATATAATGGCACTACCCTTACAAAGGATGAGGATTATTCAATAAGCTGTTCTGGAGACAGTCAGCCAGTAAATGCCGGCAGATATACAGCTGTCATAACTATGAGAGGAAATTATTCCTCTGAAAATCCAATCGAAAAATCATTCTCTATTGCCAAGGGAAGAGTTAACTTGGATGAGATTCCAAAACCAGAAGTAGCTGTTGAAGGCAATATTATAACAATCACAAATACTTCAAATTCATGCCAGTATAAGATTGTGGAATCAGGTCAGTCCGATTCTGCTGAAATCATAATGGAAGTAAGCAATTCTGGTGACAGCATAGTTAAAGATGAACTAATAGATAAAAAGACATATCTCATTTCTTTCAGAGCAAAAGAATCAGATAACTATGAAGCTAGTGATTGGAAACAGATTAGTTCAGTGACAATTGATTTGACTCCAAAGTTTAATCCAATGGAGGTAATAGAAATTGATTACAAGAATGAGCTAATCAAGGTTAAGAATAGTTCGAACTATGAGTTGTCGCTTTCTCAGACAAGTGAGGAAGGGCTCATGGCAATTTCTGATTTGAGCTCAGTAATTGAAAAAGAGACTTTTGATATTTATGTAAGAGAAGTTAAAAAGGTTTCAGGAAAGACTGTAAAGAGTGCTTGGTTAAGTGCAAGCATCAAGGGAAGACCTGCAAAACCGGTGGTGACTTTCACAAATGCAAAAAGTACTACCGCAAAAGATGGAACTATTACAAGCGAGCAAAAGGGCTTGGAATATAAGCTTAAAACAGCAAAGGCCTATGCTGAGTTAACTGATAAAGTTAAGCTAGCACCTGGTACTTATGTGGTCAGAATTGCAGCCACAGAAGAAAGCTTTGCAAGTATGGATGAAGAGGTAATTATTGCCACTGGTGCAATGGCTACAGCTTCTCAAAAGCCTACCGCAAATAAGCTTACTTACAACGGTTCCGACCAAGCATTAGTTGCTGGCGGTGAAACAAAAGAAGGAACCATTAAATATTCAACTGCTAGAAACGGTTCTTACTCAGCGAATATTCCAACCGGCAAGAAGGCAGGAAGCTATTCAGTATGGTGGAAGATTGAGGGCGACGATGCTCACAAGGATTCTAATCCTGCAGTAGTTCAGGTTAGCATTTCAAAGAAGCAGGTTACTGTTGGTGGAACAGTCACAGCCACTAAGAAGTATGATGGTAAGACAACAGCTGATGTGGATTGGACCAAGCTTAAGGTGGAAGGAACTGTTGGCGGAGATAGCTTGACAGTATCAGGAAAGGCTGCATTCGAGGATGCAAATCCTGGAACAAATAAGACGATTAAGGTCAGCAGTTTGAAACTTGCTGGAACGGGCAAGGAAAACTACACCTTAAAGTCAACCACCGTATCTGGTACCGGAACTATTGAACCAAAGGAAGAAAAGACAAAGGTTCAAAATCAGAAAAAGACAACAACAAAAGCTAAGAAATCTTCTTCATCTAAATCTAGACGTCGAACTAATACAAATGCTAATGCTAATTTAGAGTCAAGACAGGAAGCAAGATTTAGAGCAAAGCTTGAGCTTAAAGAAAGACTCATGGAAAGTTACCAGGCAGATTTAACACCATCTACTTATGAGTATGAGGGACCAGATGCCGAGATACCTGAATATGATAATCCGGATATGCGATATGACGTGACAGGAAGTGTTGGAGATATGCCAAATCGTGAAGTCATGGATGATTATGTGATGAACATGAGTGATGATAATGTTCCTCTTGCAGGTCAGGCAGACGGTGCGCCATATGTGGTTGTTGTAATCCCTTGAAATGTCTTATGGGGAATGACATTAGGAATAATATTATTAGGAGGATGCTTAATCTGGCGTCAAAAAATAAGAGATAAAAAATAATACTGAATAAAAGATATCCCGTCATTCTACGGTCGAGTCTAGTTATCAGAAGTCTTGAGAATGACGGGATACTTTGGTATTATTTCAGTATGAGTGAGAAAATTAAATTTTCGATAATTGTTCCAACTTATGGAGTTGGAGATTATATTGGGGACGCACTTGGGGGATTGGCTACACAGACTTACGATAACTTCGAGGTCATTGTTGTGGATGACTGCTCACCAGATCAATCCGGTGATATAGCCAAAAGCTATGTCCATAAGGATGATAGATTTTTCTATGTAAAACACGAAAAAAATCAGGGTGTGTCAGCTGCTCGTAATACTGGAATTGAGCGAGCAACTGGCGATTATATTTTGTTTTTAGACCCTGATGATTTATACGAGAGAAATCTTTTGCGCGTGTGTGCAGCAGTTTTGGAACGCAATCCTGTGGATGTATTGGTGTACAGTTTTACAGAGGATTATCGTAATTACGAATCAGGCAAAATGGAATACACCAAAGTAATCAACCTTGAAAAACTTGATTACGATGATGATATGCTTACCACAAATGATGAGGTTACAATCCACAAGCTTGCCATGCAAATGGAAGAAATCACCATGCTTGGCTATCCATGGAACAAGTGCTACAAGGCTAGTCTCTTGAAGGAGCATAACATCCGTTTTCAAAAGATTAAGCATGTGGAGGATATCTTATTCAATTGTGATGTCCTTGACTATGCTGGCTCACTCACTATACTTAATGATGTGCTTTACCACTATCGCAATCAGGGCCAAGCTCGATTGACTGGTGGGGAGATAGATGATTATTTCGAATTGCAGAAGACTCGTGTTAAGCGAATTTTCGATCAGCAGCAAAAATGGAAGACCTGTGATTTTGAAGCCCTTGGAATTTTATCCAAGGAATATTTCAGAAGCTTCCAATCTGCAATGGTCCGCCAGTTAGAACTTGGCGCCAAAACAGATGAGATTTTGGAATGGTGTAAAAAGGAAGCTCAGACTCCAATATATCAAGAGCTTCGTAAATATCTTCCAGATGATTCCCGCACCATCAAATTATTATATAGGCCAATTACAGAGGGAATGTTTGGAACGGCCTTGCGCAGAGCACGCCTTATGGAATATACTAAGCATTATTTCCCAGGTGTATTTAATCGGGCTAAGCAATTGCGATAACCCGTAGTAGTATTTTAGATAGGATTTAGATTAAAAAATGGAAAACAACAAGCAACAGATACCACACGTTATTCATTATTGTTGGTTCGGCGGCAAGCCAAAGCCAGAATCAGTAATGAAGTGCATTGAAAGCTGGAAGAAGAATTGTCCAGATTTCGAGATTAAGGAATGGAACGAAACTAACTACGATATTCATAAGCATCCATACATGGAAAAAGCTTACCAGGATAAGAAATGGGCATTCGATCCAGATTATGCAAGACTTGATATTATGTATCAGCACGGTGGTATCTATTTGGATACAGACGTTGAGGTGTTGAAGGATTTATCTCCTTTATGCGAGTTTAAGGCATACAAGGGATTTGAGAGAGTAGATGCTGTTAATGATGGTCAGGGCTTCGGCTGTGTGGCAGGACTTCCAATCTTCAAGGAAATGATTGCCTGCTATGACGGAGATGAGCCATACGATATCATCGACGGCGAGAAGCAATACATCGAGAGTCCTAGACTTTGTACAAAGGTTCTTTTGAGACACGGCTTGAAGTTAGATGGTTCAAGACAGACAGTTGGCGATATCGAAATTTTACCAACTGAATATCTTTGTCCTAAGAGCTACATGACAGGCAAGATTACAATCACTGATAATACTTACAGTATTCATCATTTTGATGCAAGCTGGCATGGAAAGAATGCTAAGTTTTACAATAGCTTAATGCAGATTTGCAACAGAATCTTCGGAGAAAAGATCGGTATGAAGCTTTTCATTGGATTCATGAAGTGTAAGGATGCATTCAAAAAATTGATTGGTAAATAGTCCAATATAATCTTAAGAAATGCTTAGATTTGGGCTTTATTGATTTTACAAATCGAAAGGTCTATAATGAGAACTGTGAGAAGGAGGGTTTTATATGACTGAAGGCGGTTTTTTAATTTTCTTTTTTGCATTGATTTTGTTAGTTGTCATTGTTGCAGTTATTGCAGTGGTGTCTGCGGTTTCAGGTGCTGCGGCAGCAATTGTAGACGAAGAGGACGGCGAGGAGGAGTAACAATCCTTCATTATCTTGATTCTTAGAGGCGTCTATTTGATAGACGTCTCTTTTTATGGGAGACTTGAGCTTGAATATACAAATTTTTGTGGCTGCGCATAAGCCATGCCAGCTGCCAGATGTATCCTGCTATGTTCCAATTCAGGTGGGAGCCGCTGGCAAAGATCAAATTACATACGAGCAGCTTGGTATAACATCGCGCACAGGAGCAATCACTAGGGATGATGGTGGAGAAAACATTTCCACTAAGAATCCTTTTTATTGTGAGCTTACAGCCACTTACTATATATGGAAAAACGTTACAGCTGATGTGGTGGGCCTTTGCCATTACAGACGCTATTTCGCAAATAAAAAGAGTCTTGGCACCGACGACGAGCCATTCAAGAATGTTCTTTCTCAAGACGAGATAGAAAAGCTTATGGCGGATTATGATGTGGTGATACCTAAGCGCAATAAATATTTTATTGAGACTTTGTACAGCCATTATGCTCACACTATGGATGGCATGCATCTTGATGTTGCCCGTGAGGTTATGGCCCAGGTATGTCCGCAGGATCTTAAATATATGGATGCTATTTTTTCTCGCACCAACGGAAGCATGTACAATATGTGCATCATGAAAAAGGAAGTGTTTGATGCCTACAGCGAATGGCTTTTTGCACTTCTTAAGGGCGTTGAAGAAAGGGTTGATGTGACAGGACTTAGCGATTTCCAAGCACGATTATTTGGTCGTGTCAGCGAAATCCTTATGAATGTCTGGATTCTAAAGATTCAGTCAGAAGGAAAGCAGGTTACAGAAGTGACCGCCGCATATTCAGAGAAGATTAATTGGTTCAAAAAGGGCTGGTGGTTCTTGGAGGCCAAATTCTTTGGAAAGAAGTACACAAAGAGTGCATAACAATTTTTTTTCATACTCTGGTGGTACTATAATATAGTCCCGAAGTATGTTGCACTTTTGTGGGTATTAGCAATGAAGTATAAAGAAAAAAAGAAACATCGATTTTTACCACTAAAGATATTTTTAATAATAGTAGTTTTATTGTTGCTAGGGTTTATCAGTCCTCTCCAGATGGACAATTATGACCTAACCTTTAGCACCTTGCCTAAGGAATTTGACGGATACAAAATCCTTCAGATTTCTGATTTCCATTGTAAGGACTTTGGAGTAGATGAGCAGCAACTTATTAAGATGGTTAAGAAAGCTCATCCGGATATGATTGTTCTGACAGGCGATATTGTGGATGAGGAGCATGATACCTCTAATGCAAGGCTTTTGCTTGAAGGAATTCAGGATGTGGCTCCTATGTACTATGTCACAGGAAATCACGAGTTTTATCCGGGTGCCCCTTACGATGAGTTCAGAGATATTTGCGATGAAGTTGGTGTAAAAATCCTTGATGATGAGACTGTTGAAGTGGAAAAAGATGGAGCGAAAATATATATTTCCGGTCTCGATTATAGCAGCGATTTTGCTGGCCACTTGAAAGAGCATGTGGGATATGCAGATGCCAGATACTTCAATATTTTGCTTTACCATGATGCTTCTAAATTTAATTATCTTTCAGAGTTTGGGTATGATTTAGTTTTCACAGGCCACATCCATGGGGGTCTTGTAAGAATTCCAGTGAAAGGCGGTGTGTTTGCATCGGATTATACCTTCTTCCCTAAATACGATAAGGGAATATATAAGGATAAGGGCTCAACAATGATTGTCAGCGCAGGAATGGGCGATGCCAGAATCCCACGTTGGAACAATCCAAGAGAGTGTATTTTAGTTAAACTTCATGCAGCGGAATAGCTCTTTATGAGCTATTTCCTTTTGCTTATTTTAAATGCTTTATAACAAAGGAAGGATAAGATTATGAAAATTGCAGTAGCGGGAACAGGTTATGTTGGTCTTTCAATTGCCACATTGTTGTCTCAGCATCACGAGGTTTTTGCTGTGGACATAATTCCGGAAAAGGTTGAAAAAATTAACAATCGCATTTCTCCTATTCAGGATGAATATATTGAAAAATATCTTGCTGAGAAGGATTTAAATCTAACTGCAACATTAGATGCAAAGGAAGCATATACAGATGCTGAATTTGTTGTCATCGCTGCTCCTACCAATTACGATTCTCAGAATCAATACTTTGATACATCGGCTGTGGAGGCTGTGATTGAGTTGGTTATGAAATATAATCCAAATGCAATCATGGTTATCAAATCCACAATCCCTGTTGGATATACAAAGTTTGTTCGTGAAAAATTTGGCAGCAAGAATATTTTGTTTAGCCCAGAGTTCCTTCGCGAGAGCAAGGCTCTTTATGACAATCTTTATCCATCTCGAATTATTGTGGGTACAGATCTTAATGATGAGAGACTTGTGAAGGCTGCCCATACTTTTGCAGCGCTTCTTCAGGAAGGTGCAGTTAAAGAAGATATTGATACTCTTTATATGGGATTCACAGAGGCTGAGGCTGTTAAGCTTTTTGCCAACACATATCTTGCCCTTAGAGTTTCATATTTCAATGAGCTTGATACATACGCTGAAATGAAGGGCTTGGACACAAAGCAGATTATCAACGGCGTTTGCCTTGATCCACGTATCGGTTCACATTACAACAATCCATCCTTTGGTTACGGTGGCTATTGTCTCCCTAAGGATACAAAGCAGCTCCTTGCTAACTACAAGGATGTGCCACAGGATATGATGACAGCTATCGTGGAAAGCAATAGAACCAGAAAGGATTTCATTGCTGACCGCGTACTTAAGAAGGCCGGCTATTACGGTTATTCTGAGGGTAACACTTGGAGCGCAGAATGCGAAAAGAATGTCACAGTTGGAGTTTATAGACTTACTATGAAATCTAACTCGGACAACTTCCGTCAAAGCTCAATCCAGGGCGTTATGAAGCGCATCAAGGCTAAGGGCGCTACAGTAATCATCTACGAGCCAACCCTGAAGGATGGCGACACATTCTTCGGAAGCAAGGTAATCAACGACCTTGATGAATTCAAAAAGCTTAGTGACAGCATCATCGCCAACCGCTACGACAGTAGCCTTGATGATGTGAAGGATAAAGTATATACAAGAGATTTGTTTATGAGAGATTAAAGGAGACTCCTACACCGCAGGTGTAGGAGTTTTTTGGTATTGAATTAGCTGAATGACTAAATAATTGAATAAAGAAAATAAAAATGCTAGAATAATCACAAACAATCACAAATAATATTTTTAATCACAAAACATCACAAAGAAAAGGTTTAATCACAAACAATCACAAAAATGTAAAACAATCACAGGCATCATGAAAGAAAGGTTAAAAATGAATACAAAAATAAGTCCCTTCACACGAACACCAGGAATTGCAGGAAATGCTTTAATCGAGACACATGAGTCTGACGAAATCATAGCGAATTTTGAAAGCGATGAATCATATAAGTATGTCTATAAAATTGTTGGACTTAGAGGCTCAGGGAAATCAGTAGAATATTCGATTGTTATGAATCATTTTAGAAAGCAAACAAAATGGCTAGTGTATTCATTATCTGCTGGCGGGAATCCTACTCAGACCCTTATATCTTTATTAAGTAAAGAAAAGTTCATAGATGATAAATCTGTCACTCGAGCAGTTGGCGGAAGTGCTTCAGTTTCTGGAAACATACCAGTATTATCGGCTAACGGTAATATTAATACTTCGATTAGTATAAAGGAAAATGAGCACTATTATTCCGATGAAGCAGAGTTAAAGGCTATGCTTGAGCAGACAAAACAACATGGCTACAAAATTTTAATCGGTATTGATGATATAGCTAAAACAGAAGAGATGGTTAGATTTCTATCGATTCTTGGAACTATAATTATTGAACCTAATGCTAATGTAAGGTTTATTTGTACAGGTTTATCAAAGAATATAGAAGATTTTGTAAATGTACCACATCTTTCGTTTTTTGTAAGGAATGAAGCGGTTAAGATTAAACCGCTAGATCTTCATAGTATTGCGTATAAATATCATCAGCTCTTAGATGTGAGTGTAGACAATGCAATTGAACTTGCAAAATTTACAAAGGGATATGCGTATGGCTATCAGGTTCTAGGAGAGGTTTGTTTTAAACAGAAAAAAGCTGCTGTGGATGAAGAGGTCATATTTGAATTTGATGAGGGGATTGGTTCGCAGTATGATTTACTATGGACTACCTTAACAGAGGCAGAGAAGGAATTAATAAAAATTATTGTTAATACTGATTCTGGGAAAGTAGCTGAGATTAAGCAGAAAATGGACAATGAATCAGGATTTACATCCCTGAGAGATCGACTAATGAAAAAACACATGCTTATATCTCAAAGTAGAGGTACCGTTATTGTTCCATTACCAAGATTCAAAGAGTATGTTAACAATTGGCATTGATTTTGCTACATTGTATTCAACCATTATTCAGAATGAGGATTATTCGAATGTAACTAGGGAACAGGTTAAAAAGTATTTATAAACTAAAATCAAGAATCGAGAGGGCTTGCCATTTGGCAGTCCTCTTTTTATTGTTGACTTAGCCGAACGGCATAGAGGTGAAAGAGGTGGATGTGAAGGAGCGCGGTTAATTTGAAATAATAAGAAACGCCAAGGCATTAAAATGCCTTGGCTTTTTTGATTATATGGAGTATTACTTAGAAGACGTTGCCTTCTCCGTAGAAATTATAATCATAAACGATGGCATTTTTGTAGCCAGAGAAGGTATTGTTGAGAAATTTAATTTTCCCGTGACTGTCATCTCTTAGTCCTATACAAGCAGCATCAGAATTCTCGCATATGTTATTTTCAATGATTACAGAATCATTCTCACCATTTGAGTTCCAAGTACAGAAAAATCCGCCGAAATCAGTTTCTGCGCGTTCTCTAAGACCGTTAGTTATATCTATACTATTTTTTAATATATTATTTGATACTTTGACTTCGCAAACTGAATCAGAATGACTGCTGTTGAAATACTCAAAATTGTATCTGCAGTTTGAGACTGTGTTTTCTACAAAATTGATATCTTTATTAGTGTAAGTTGCATCACCATGAACCTGCCCAGTTATACCAGCATCGAAACAATTATAGACAGTATTTTTAGAAACCATAACAGAGTTTAAATTTGATAACCATAATTCAATTCCATTTCCATATTTCACATTCTCATTCATTGTTGCCCCGCCAATATCATGAACAGTGTTGTTGGTAATATGGATATTAGAACAATTTTCGCCAGCTCTTATTCCTAAACGTCCAAAGAAGCTAACTGATAAATCGTCAATTGTGAGGTCGGTACAGTTATCAATAAGTATGCCTGTATAAGGGGTTGCATAATATGCTGAGTTAATATCCGATGTATAGTAGAAAGACAGTAACTTGGAGGTTTTGTCAAAATAATATTGACCTCTTGAATTTAAATTATTGTCTAGTGTTTTGCGTCTCCACTGAGGAGTGTTGTTTACAAAAAGCAAGCCTATGTCCTCATCTGAAATAGAACATGTATATAAATCATCTGAGGTTTTAACTGGGGTGAACGGTCTTAATCCGCAAATGGATGCAGTGTGACCTGTGCCATAAGAATTAAAAACAACGTTATTAAGTCCTGAAAGGTGAAGTCCGTATTGTAAGTAGAATGTATCTCCGCGTTTTAAGCTGTAAACTGTATTATTGCCGTGCTGTTTTAAGGCGTAACTGATTGTTTTATAAGGAGTTTTCTTGCTTCCGGCTGTTGGCTTATCAATACCGGTAGAGTTGGAAATATATACATTTTTGTCGGCGGTTACATGATAGGTGTTTTTTGTTTCTTCAGAAACAGGAATATCGGTGCGCTTACCATAGACACTTATATAAAGTGAAAAAGTCTGGGCTGAACCAGTTCGTTTCTTTAGTGGATTACCTGGTTGATAACATACTGCGTTCTGCAATCCTTCTATAGTGTTGTTTGCAGAAATACATAGAGAAATGGCATTGTTATTTTCTACGGAACCTACTCCCAGACTTTGCTTATTCGACTCAAGTGAAATGTAGATGTCATCTCCGCTATACTCATAAGATGGGAATGTGAATTTTTGCAATCCTACACCCTTACTTACGTTGACTTTTGAAGAACATGCGATTTCGTTCAAATCAGTATCAAGTAATCTACTGTAAAGTTCACTATCTTCTGATAGTACGTAATATATTTCAACAGAGCTAATGTCACCGATGCATGATACTCTTGTGGCAAATCCGCTGTATAGTGCCCCCTCTGATTTGCTTGTGGGATATTCATATTTAGTAGTGAATAGTAGTTTTTCTTGTGTATCGCTTGCTGCTGTAGCAGTAATGGTTGAAGAAAGAGTGAATAGAAAAAAAGAAAATAGTAGTGTGAAAAATTTGAGTGATAATTGATGTTTCATTTAAAGCCTCCTCGAATGATGTGTCTGCCCCTGCTTATTAACGAGTTGACAGACAGATATGATATTTTTGTGTAAATAGTATGAAAATATTGAAAACGTCCTTTAAGCTATACTATTATAAAAATCGCCACTAAACAACCAAATTACTATAAGGAGGGTATTAACTGATGAATAAATGGGGAAGAAAAGTTTTAAAAGCAGTTGTCCTCTGCGGAACGATTGTTGCTGGAATTCTTTGGAATTCATCTGATGCCAAAGCAGCAGAGGTTGAAGCAACCGATGATGTTCAACCAGTTCAGGCGGAAGATAATCAGGGGGAACAAGAAACCACTCATAGTGCGGAGCTTGTACAAAAGCTGGAGGATATAGTTGAAGTAATTGAAGGAGATGCTGTAGCAGAAGAAGGCTATAATAATCAAGCTCAGAATGAGATTGATAATAACTCACTTGATCAGGATAAAGCTGATGAATTATTAGCAGGTGGCGAAGCTGTGTTGGATCAAGCAACAGAAAAAAAGAGCAAATCGAGCCTATTTATGAAGAGATTAATTCAGAGGTCGAGGAGGCTAAAACAGAATTTGATACACAGGCACATGAGAGTAATTTAGATGAATATTCCGATAGATGTGCGCAGGAAAGCGACAATGCGAAAAAAATAGAAATAATTGATGAAGCTGTTGGTGCAGCCGAAGCAGATTATACAGAATTTGAAAACGAGCACGGTGAAGCATCCGAAGAGTATACTGATTTGACAAATAAAATAAATGATTTTGAGAAATCTTTAGAGGAAAAGCAGGCAGAATGTGATGAGGTTACACAAATCTATGATGAGTTACAAAGTGAGTGTGACAAAATTAGCGAAGAGCTGGCTTCTATTGATGTGGATTTAGATGATGAAACAATCAAGGCTCAGATAGAGTACTATAATCAGCAATTAAATGAGCTGATAAGATTAAAGGAAGAATATGAGGCTAGCAACCAGAAATTTGACGACGTTTATTATGCTAGGGCTGGTTACGAGGAGCAGGTGAAAAATTCCGAGATTGAGAAAAATGAAGCAATGGCGAAAGTTAAAGAAGCTGTTACTGAGAATGCAGATGACGAGACATTGTCTTCACAGATAACTAACTGTGCAAAATTAATTGAAGAGTATAATAAGGCAGTTGAGCAGTTGGAAAAATGGTATGATGAGTTGGACAGTGTATTGTTTGATAGAAATGAGAAAAATACTGCTTATAATGCACAGAAGAAATTAGTTGAAGAACAGGCAAAAGTAGTAGAAAAGGCAAATTATTGCGCTGGTTTGCTAGAAAAGTTGGCAGCTTTACAGGAGAAGAAGAGCCTTGTTGCAGCAGAATTATCGGAATATGTAAATATAATGATTGAATTACAGTATTCATTAGACGATTTGTATGGAAGCAAAGAAAGTGCAGATGCGCTCATAGCTCAAAAAAACGAATCCTATAATGCATTTATAGGAGCTGCAGATGTATATAGGAATGCTATATCGACACTTATAATAGCCGATGATTTAGTAAAAC
Source organism: uncultured Pseudobutyrivibrio sp. (assembly GCA_946403965.1). GTDB lineage: Bacteria > Bacillota > Clostridia > Lachnospirales > Lachnospiraceae > Pseudobutyrivibrio. Next base: position 42,027 of record CAMJBT010000020.1, read on the forward strand.
GAGCAGAGGAAGGATATCAGCAAACTGTTAGCAGTTTTGATGATATGAAAGATAAGATTGAGTCGTATATGACTGAAGAAGTTAGTAATCCATATCAGGAAAAACTAGATATAGTTGACGCTGTATATAATGAAATGGATAGAAAATACGCTGAAGGTAAAGGATATTATCAGGAAATAGCAGATAGAATCGAAAATGATACACTGGAATCTGATAGAGCACAATACTTAATAGAGAAAGCTAATGACATTATTAATGAGCTTGACAATTTGGATAACTCCATTCAAAGTTTGTGTGATAAATATGAAGAAGAAATAAAAGGTGTAATTGATTATTGGGAGAACGGTGCAGCCGGAATAGCCTATATGTATGCTATACAGGCCTTGGACCCTCTTTCTAACTCTATCGCTGATGCTGAACGGGAGTATGAATACTGTCTGAGGAAGTATGAAGAGGCATATAAAAATCATAAGGAAGCGACAGATTACTACAAGACGGTACAAAATGAAGTAGCGCCTATAAAGGATAAAATAGAAGAGCTAGAAAAAGAAAAGACAGAATGTGAAAAAGAGTATAATGGAGAAGCTGGAAGTAAATATGCTAAGGCGATAGAAGAGGCTCAGGCTGCCCAAAGCGATTTGAATACATCTATAGAAAACACAAAAGTACGTATTCAGGCTTTACAATCATTGATAGGACAATGGTGGGGTTCATTGGTGGTAAGGCTATTGAATGAAGAAAATGCGAGATTAATCGAATTATATGCAAAACAGAAAGATGTTGATCAGATGTTTGCAGATGCTGAGCAGATTCGCACAGATGCTTATAACAGGATAGAAGAAATAAATCCAGAACTCGAGGCTTTAAATGACCAAATCAGAAATAACTATAATGAGTCGTTTATAAATGAATATTATCAGTATGTAAAAGCGTTAGATGAAAAAACGAGTAAGTTGGCAGCAACAATAGCTGAAGGAAAACCAATACTTGAAGCATTATATAAGGAAGCAGAGGATAATCTTAAGGGAGCAGAAACGGCATATAATCAAGCTAAAGACTTCGAAACAGCATTGGAGCAATATCGTATGAGTTCATCTGGAACTGCAGGGTCTTATAGGGGCTCTTATGATTATTATGAAGCTTTAATGAAGGATTATTTTAGAGGTGACCTAGCAATATAATTTAATAATAACAGTATAGATTATGGTTTGGTAACAGAAGCCGTTAATCAAAGGTCTAGAGCAAACAATATATAGTAACTGCCCAGTAGAAAAGGAGGGTAGAATGCATGGATGGTTTTGGACGAAAAATCGTTAAAACAGTTATGATGGTAGGCGCTATTGCAGTGGGATTTGCTGCGAATTCAACAGACTCTAAGGCTGAAGAGCTTGAGGCACCAAGTAATCAAGCAGAACAGACCGAAATGCCAAGCAGTCAAGCAGAACTGCCTGAGGTGGAAAACGTACCAACAGAGCAGTCCTATGTGCAAGAAGAGGCGCAGAATGAAGATCCTAGGATTCGGGAAATGGAAGATGCTGCAGGAGTAATCGAAGGAGATATTGTGGCAGCTGAGGGCTATCTTGAAGAGGCGAATGAGGCTGTCGAGGAGAAGACGCTAACTGAGGAAAAATCTGAAGAAATCCTGAGTGGTGCAGAAGCAGTGCAGGAGCAGGCCGATGAGAAGTCACAGATTATTCTTGGTCTTGCTGAGACGATATGGCAACAGGCGGAGCGTGCTGAATATAGATTTAAAGAGGAAGCGGATTTTCTAGGCCTTATAGACTACTACTATCGCTATATAGCAGCAACTGATCCTGAAGAAAAAGAGCGTATCTATAATGAAGCGCTGGCAGCTACCAATTATGGAAAGGCTGAGCAAGAGTACAACGAACTGGGTGAACAGTTAAATGAATTAGAAGAGCAACGTAAAGTTCGTGAGGAAGAGGCCTTAAAGAATTTAGAGGAAATAGAGAAGGAGTATAGCGAACTTCAGGAGCTTGAAAAGGATATTGCCAGTGAGGAGGTTGGATCCTTAGGTAGTGAGCAAGGCTATTATCAGGAACAGGTTTATAAATTAAATCAATTGAAGACTGAGATGGATGAGAGCTGCGAGGAATTTGACCAGGTTTACTATGCTCGTGCAGAGCGTGAAGAAAATGTACAGACTACTGAGGCTGATAAGCAAGAGGCAATTCAGAATGTAAAAGATGCTGTGTCTTCGGAAGCTGACGACGAAGAGCTGAGCGAGAAGATTACATATTGCGCAACGGCAATCGACCTCTATAATCAGGCTGTCGAACAACTTGAAAAATGGTATACCCAGCTTGAAGAAGCTCTTGTAAAACGTCGAGATACCATAAGCGCATACAATGCTCAAAATGAATATGTAAAAAGCATCGAACAGAGTGGAATCCTAGAGAAAATCGCCCGCTATATGGATCTTAGGGAACGCTATAGCGATTCAAGTATCCTAGATGCCGCAAAGAACGCATACGCTGAGGCATTATCTGATTCTGACCAGCATGAGGTTAAGAACAAACGTGATAAATGCTGGGATACAATGCAAGATTCCTTATGGGAATATGATAGTTTTAAGTCGACATTTGATGATTACATAGAAAAAAACATCTTATGGAATAAGGCTGATCCAATAAGTGGAACAGCTCAAGCAAACTGTCAAAAGCTTAAGAATATAACTACTGAGATAAAGAATGTTATTGCTTCTTATGTTCCAGAGGAATCTACATTAGAAAAAATCAGCAAGGCTGTAGATGAAATGAAACAGCTTTCAGAAGAAATTAATGATGCAGAGACATTAGAGGAAGCTGAGAAGAAGCACGATGCTGTACATGACAATTATGACGTGATTGAGGATGTCGTTGAAACATTAGCTAAGAATTTTAGCGCCCAGGCTAAAGAGGCAGGTTTTGGAGAATATGCTGACGAACTTAAATCAGCTAAGACCAATGAAGAAAAGCTTACTATAATTGATAAAATTTCTGTAGCTATCGACGAGAAACTAGATAGTATAGCAGCTGATGTTATTTCTGGTGAGTATGACCATGTTGTTGCAAATATCATAATGTGTGAGTCGCAGCTTTCTGAGACCATCGCTGAGCTTAATAAGGCTGGTAAGAATTCACTTGGGTTAGACAATGTATATGACTATTTGTGCTATCTAAATGAAAAGTATGCTGATTACCTTAGTAGAGTTGACGCTGTAAAAGCTGAAATTGATGAATTGTCTAATGAACGTGATGCTGCACTGCGGGAGATTTGGGAAGAGGAGCCTGTCTCGGAGAAGATAGCAGCACGAGAACATGAGTATTATGAGAAGCTAAACGAAATGGGCTTTACAACCCCAGAAGATGATTTTTCTATCGAGAATATAGTTAATTATTCAGATAGGGATAAGAGAGACAGTATATTGAGTGCATATGTTTTAAATGAGCTATGTGGGCAGGGCGTATCATATTATTGGGAAAAATACAAGAACGCGCAAGAAATAAGTAGTAGAACCTATGATAGTGTTGCTACTTATTATGCCAATAAGGAAGCTGAACTCAATGAAAAGCTACGTGAAACGATAAGTGATTGCGATGTAGACCTTACAGTATTCGATTTTTATAATGATACATTCAGAATGGATTATGGTCATGAATATATAAGTGAGGTTAAAGATTTAGTGGAAAAGCTTTCTGATTTGACTAATAAGAGATATGAAGCATTACTTCACACTGACAGCACCTTAAATGCTTTCAACGAGACATTACAAGAACTAAAGACTTCTCTACAATTGAATGAAAAAGCGGATACTTACTTAGCTGAAGCTGATTCAAATTACAGACATGCAGAAAATGTATTTGCTGATGATAGCTCCCTTGGTTATATATATAATACAAGCTATCAATTTGATGCATTGCTAAACGAGGAGACTTATGCTCTTGTGAAAGTGAATATCCGAGCTTACACAAGGGTTTTACCTACACAGTATGGAATTGGTGACTTCCAGGACCTACTTGAAAAAGCAAGAGGTGATATTACTGCATATTTTAATGTGGAATTGGTCGATGCCGCTGGAGATACCATTGCTTCAACAGAGCAGGAAATTGAGATTCTTGTATAGGAAAAAGTAAATTAAGTTAAACAAGCCCTTGTGGCACGAAGGTCTAGAGCAGGCATTATGTCCGCTCTAGGCCTTTTATTGTCCGTTATAAAAAACATCTATTGAAAAGGTTTTTTGAATTAAATATAATAATTCTATCGCCATTATTTTAAACCTGGGGTAAAAGAATAAATTTGGGAGAGTTTATTCTGCGAGAGGAAAATATTTTTATAAGGGAAAATATTATTTGATTATGAAAGGTGTATGTTTATGAAAAAACAATTATTGAGCACTCTTGCGGTAGGAGTGAGCCTGGGAATTGGGGTGGTTGCTAACACAATGGTTGCTGATGCAAGCGAGATTGAGTCTGCTGAAACCAATGAAGCGGAAATGGGGATCGCTGAGGAGAAAGCAGAAAGCACTACAGATTCTGAGGCTGTTGCTGCGCTTAAGAGTAAAGTTGATGAAATTAAAAATGCAGATGAGCAAGCAAAGCTGGCAGTAGCAGATTATGAGGAAACTGCTGAAATGGTAAATGAACTTGTTCCTCAAGATGCAAAAGAAATTTCAGACTATCAGAAAGATGCGGAGGAATATAAAGAGGATGTTGAATCACTTGTATCAGATTTAACGAACCAAGAAAATTTGAACAGAGCAGAAGAAAAGATGTCTGATATGGAGCAGATTTCTGAAACTGCAAATAATAAATATGAAGAGGCTACTGAAAAGGTTAGTGTAGTGCAAAAAGCATATGATAATGCTGATGAAAAGGTTGAAGCTTCTAAAGAAATTATTGATAAGACAAAAGAAGAATATGGTCTTAATGACGGCGATGAATTAATGGGCGATGCTAAGAAGGCTATAGAGGAGGCTGATGCAGCAGTTGCAGAGGCTGAGGCGGAATTGGCTGCAGCTGATATTGTGGATGCATATAATGAAAATCTTGAGAATATTAGCACTGCGGAGCAGGATGTTATTAATGCAAAAGATAAAGATGATGTTGCAAATGCTGAATTAGAGCAGATAAATAATATTATTGAACAAGAAAAAGATAAGCAAATTAAGTTAGCTAAGACCCAGCTAGAAAATGCTAATGCTGCAAAAGATGATGTGGACAAGGAATTGGAAGAAACTCTTGCGGCTTATGAGGCTGCAAAGGAAGCTAACACAGAAGATTTAGATAGGGATATTTTGGCATATCAGGATTATTTAGATCAGATATTAAATGCAAAAGATGATTTGCGTCACATGAAGAGAGACTTGGATGCACTAGAAGAGTCAACGGCTGCTGCAAAAGAAAAATGGGATAAGGCAGTTAGCGAATATGGAGAAGATTCTGATGAGGCAAGTTTGGCTGAGCAGGAATATCAGAAGATTTATGATGATTATGTAAGTGATAACGATAAGTATATGCAGTATGAGTGGGACGTTCATATCATGGAAAGAGAATTAAGTGGATATGAAGAGTCGTATAATAGAGCTGTTAGATATAAGGAATTGCAAGAGTCTGGGGAGGGCATTGTTTCTGATTTAAGAATCAAGCAGGAAGAGTGTTCATATAACGTTACCTATGCTGAGGATATATATAATAAGGTATCAAACATGGAAGATGATTATTATAAAGTCGCACAGCAAGAAGTATCGGATGCTTATTTAGAGAAGGATGCAGCAGATAGTGAGTTGGAAATAACTACTCAAGAATATAATGAAGCTCTTCAAAGTGATCCAGAAAAATTGGATGAAGATATATATGATTATGAGTCTCATCTTGCAGAGTATAATGATGCATTAGATGAATTACGCTATATGAGACGAGATTTAGATGCACTTGAAGAGCAAAAGCAGTCAGCTAAGTTAGTATTGGATGAAGCTATTGAGAAGTATGGTGAAAAATCAGCGGAGGCTGAAAAAGCAAATCGCGATTATCAGGATGCACTTGAAAACTATATGATGAAAGAATATGAATGTAATGAGTATGAGTATAGTATTCGTTATATGGGACGCGATTTGAGTGCTTATGAAGATAATTACAATAGAGCAATAAAATATAAATCTTTGCGAGAGTCTGGCGAAGAAACAATAGCATCATTGAAAAGAAAACAGGGACGTGGTGAAAGAAGAGCTGCAGCAGCTGAAGAGAATCTCAGAAATTTATCCGTCTATAAAAAAACTAGTTCTAGTGCTGAAGATAATGCAAAGAAGGCTAGAGATACCTATGAGAATGCGGTAGCAGTACGAGATGGTTATAGAGATTCGCTAAAGGATAAAGAGATAGAGTATGTAGCTGCTAAAGATTTATTAGAAAAATCGGATTTAGAAATTGATTGGAATAATCAAAATGCGAGAATACATGTGCAGGCTGCACAAAAAGTTGATAAGGCTAAGGATAGTAGGGAAGAAGTACAGTCTTTACTTTCTGAAATAAAACAGAGTACAGCTTGTGAGGATCTTAAAACTTCATCCCTTGATACGTTAAATAATGAAGTAGGAAAAGCAAAGGATTCCTTGGAGAAAATAGATAGTTTAATTAAAGAGGCGAATGCTAGTATTTCTATTGCGAAAAAAGTTCGTTCAATGGACCCATCTGCTTCATCATTTAATGTAGCAGACTACTCAGAAGAAGAAAAAGAAGCATTTTTAGAGTGGAAAGTTCGCGCATGGAAAAATCGCTTATCTAAGGAAGAAAGAGATTATGTCCTAGATTATTATAAAAACAATGAGGAGCAAGTTAAGGAGCAAATTATAGAGGCTTTAGATGCATGGGGAATTTCATGGGATTATGCTGTGGCATTAGTATTTGCTATATTTACTGAATAATTTAATAATGTGTTTAAATCCTACGCTATATTATTATGGCGTAGGATTTTTTATTTATTTTTTTACGCTAGATGATATAATTCAGATATGGGGGAATAATACACATGTATGTAAAGGAGGGTATTATATGTTAAAAGCGGTCAAGAAAAGTTTGGTATTGCTATGTGTGTTAATGTCCTTGGAATGTGTGGTAACTACAGTTTTTGCGGAAGAATTAACAGGAGAAGCAACAGGCGAACGGATGATCCAAAGTGGAGTGAGTGAGGAAGTAGATTATTCTGAGTTTGTAATTAAGGATGGAGTTTTAGAGGCTTATAATGGGACAGACAATGATGTAGTAATTCCGGAAGGCGTTAAAGAAATAGCTTCCTGTATACTTTAAACACACCTAAGAATTGACTAAAGAAAATACCT
>CAMJBT010000021.1 GCA_946403965.1 uncultured Pseudobutyrivibrio sp.
CAATCTCGTTTTCTTTATTTTAGTCTCCACTGCAATGTTAACTTAATGACATTGGTCATTATGGCCCACCCTTTTTACTTGCTTAATCATGGATAGTAGTGGTATGATACATAAGATTAGAAGAAGGAGACAAAATGTACGGACGAGATTTTACTAACAAGAAGAGAATAATCGTTAAAGTTGGTTCATCCACTATTACTCATGAAGAGACAGGAAACATTGACTACACAAAATTAGAACGATTAGTTCGACAGCTATGTGATTTACGTGCCCAAGGGAAGGATGTTTGCTTGGTTTCTTCCGGTGCCATTGCCGTAGGACGATATGCTATTGGTCTAAAGGAACGTCCAGCTGATTTAGCTACAAAACAAGCATGTGCTTCTATTGGCCAGGCATATTTAATGTCAGTTTATCAAAAGCTTTTTTCTGAATATAATCAAAAAGCAGGGCAGATTCTTATTACTAAAAAGACAATGACAGATCCTGAATCCAGAGAAAATGCAAAAAATACTTTCGAACAGCTTTTTAAACTTGGAGTTATTCCAGTAGTTAATGAAAATGATACTGTTGCAACCCATGAAATTCAATTTGGTGATAATGATTCACTTTCAGCTATAGTTGCAGCACTTGTAAAAGCTGATGCACTTATTTTGCTTTCCGATATAGACGGTCTTTATACTGACAACCCAAGCACAAATCCAGATGCTGATTTTGTTCCAATAGTTGAAAATATAGACGATGTAATTGGAATGGCAAGTTCAGATAGTACATCAAATGTTGGTACAGGTGGAATGATTGCAAAACTTCGAGCTGCTCAGATTGCAACATACAGCGGAGCTGATATGGTAATTACAAACGGTTCTCATATAGGAAATGTCCACCGTATTTTTGAAAATAAAGATAAAGGCACATTGTTTGTTTCTAACAAGCGTGACGATGTCCATGTATTAGATTTATTAGAGGATTAGAAATGATTACAGAAAAAGATATTGCAAGAATTAATGAACTTTATCACAAGCAGAAAGGTGAAGGCCTTACTGAAGCCGAAAAAGAAGAGCAGGCAAAACTTAGACGTGCATATATTGATGCAATTAAAGGGAATGTCAGAGCTCAACTAAATAATATCGATGTTGTTGATGAAAAAGGCAATGTAGAAAACCTTGGCGAAAAGTATGGGAAACTTGGTAAATAGTAAGGATCTTCGATTGGAATTTAAAGCTATTAGAGATAATATTTCAGTATATGATAGAAAAAATAAATCTCAGCAGATAGCGCAAAATCTTTTGGCTCTTTTAGAATCTGATTTTAAAGGAGCTAATATTTTTTTATGCTTCTATCCTTTTGGAAGTGAAGTTGATTTATTGGATTTTTATAATAAGCTATTAAAAGATGGCAAGGAGCTGTACTTTCCAATATCAAATGTTAAGTCACATACATTACATTTTAAACGTATATACGAAATAGATAAAGATTTTCATATTGGAAGTTATAACATAATGGAGCCTGATGCAAATCTTGAAGATTATATTTATACTGATTCAGCTGTTGCTATTACACCAGGATTAGTTTTTGATAAATCTCTTAACAGACTAGGCTATGGTGCAGGCTATTATGATCGTTTTTTTGAAAGTAATCCTAATATAAAAAGAATCGGCATATGCTATACGGAACAAATTACACAAGAAGTCCCCATTTCCAAGCATGACATGCCTATGAATTGTATAGTAACTGACAACTGTATTATGAAAGGATGAAAAATGACATTACTTGAATTAGCAGAAAAGGCAAAAAATGCAAAATATTTAGTAGCCTCACTTTCAACAGAACAGAAAAATCTCGGTATCATTGCTGTAGCAGATGCTTTGGTTAAGGAAAGTGCGAAAATCATCAAAGCAAATGAGATTGATATGGAAAACGGAAAAAATAAGGGACTGCCTGAGGGTCTATTAGATAGACTTAAACTGGATGAAAAACGAATCGAAGGAATGGCAGAGGGCCTTAGACAGGTTGCTGATCTCGAAGATCCAATTGGAAAAGAAGTTGAAAATTGGACCCGTCCAAATGGACTTCAAATAAAAAAACGATTAGTTCCTATTGGTGTTATTGGCGTTATTTATGAAGCTAGACCAAATGTTACTGCAGATGTCTTTGGACTTTGTTTTAAAACAGGAAATTCAGTTATATTAAAAGGTGGTAGCGATGCCCTCGAATCAAATAAGGCAATCGTAAAAATTATAAAGGAAGCCCTTTCTAATCATAATCTACCAGAGGATGCAATTACTTTAATTGAAGATACCTCTCGAGAGTCTACAAAAGAAATGATGCGTCTAAACGGCTACATCGATGTACTTATACCTCGAGGCGGTGCAGGACTAATTAAATCAGTTGTAGAAAATGCTTCTGTTCCTGTAATAGAAACTGGCTCCGGAAATTGTCATATATACGTTGATCATATTGCTGATATCGATATGGCTATAGATGTGATTGAAAATGCTAAAACTCAACGTATAGGAGTTTGCAATGCCTGTGAATCTTTGGTTGTTCACGAAGATATTGCGGCAGAACTTCTACCTAAACTAAACGAAAGACTGAGTAAGCACAACGTGCTTGTTAAAGCAGATGAAAAAGCAATTAATCTTATGAAAGGCGCGGAAGCAGCTACAGAAGAAGATTTTGCTACAGAGTATCTTGACTATATTATTTCAGTAAAAACAGTTTCATCTGTTGAAGAGGCGATTGCACATATTAACAAAAATAACACTGGCCACTCAGAGTCGATTATCACAAAAGATAATGCTAATGCAGAAAAATTTTTAAATGGAATCGATGCAGCTTGTGTTTACGTAAATGCATCAACAAGATTTACAGATGGTTTTGAGTTTGGTTTTGGTGCAGAAATTGGAATTAGTACTGGTAAACTTCATGCAAGAGGTCCAATGGGACTTTTAGCACTTACCAGCTATAAATATACTATTCTTGGTAATGGTCAAATTAGAAAGTAATTAGATAGGAAGTATAAATGAGTATTACAGATTTATTAAACAATGCTCCTGAACAGGAGCCAGAACGTCAATATTATTTTATTGATGAAGCAAAGAAAATTGTTGCAAAAAAGGAAGAAGAAAAGGGACGTAAGCTTACTTGTTGCGTAACAACATTTGGCTGTCAAATGAACGCTAGAGATTCTGAAAAGCTTCTTGGCATTTTAAAACAGATTGGCTATGAAGAGACAGAAGATGAAAATGCAGATTTTGTTATCTACAACACTTGTACTGTTCGCGAAAACGCAAACAACAAGGTTTATGGCCATCTCGGAATTCTTCACGGCTACAAGAAAAAGAATAAAGACATGATGATTGGCCTTTGTGGATGTATGATGCAGGAGCCTACAGTTATCGAACATCTTAAGTCCAACTATAAGTTTGTTGATTTAATCTTTGGTACTCATAATCTATACAAATTTGCCGAGTTATTTACAACAGCCCTTCTCAATAAAAAGGGTATGATAATTGATATATGGAAGGATACTGACAAAATCGTCGAAAATCTTCCTATATCACGTAAATATCCATTTAAGTCAGGCGTAAATATCAGTTTTGGTTGCAATAATTTCTGCTCATATTGTATTGTTCCTTATGTACGAGGACGAGAGCGCTCAAGAAAGCCAGAAGATATTGTTGAGGAAATTAAAGGTCTTGTGGCAGATGGCGTTGTAGAGGTAATGCTCTTAGGTCAGAATGTTAACTCCTATGGCGTAGGCTTGGAAGAAAAGGTTACATTTGCTGATTTGCTTCATATGGTTAACGATATTGAAGGATTACAACGTATTCGCTTCATGACACCTCATCCAAAAGATTTATCAGATGATTTAATTGAAGCTATGGCTACTTGTGATAAGGTATGTCATCATATGCACCTTCCACTTCAATCAGGAAGTACAGAAATATTAAAGAAAATGAATCGTCGTTATACAAAGGAGCACTATCTTGGATTAGTAGAAAAGCTTCGTGCTCGTATTCCAGATGTGGCTATTACTACAGATATCATTGTTGGTTTTCCGGGTGAAACAGAAGAGGATTTCCTTGATACCATGGATGTAGTTGATAAGGTTCATTACGATTCAGCCTTCACATTTATTTACTCAAAAAGAACAGGAACTCCTGCAGCTACTATGGAAAATCAAGTTCCAGAGGATGTTGTTAAAGATCGTTTTGACAGACTTTTAGCCTTGGTTCAAAAACATGGTCATGAAAAAGTACAATCACTTGAGGGTACTGTTCAGGGAGTCCTAGTAGAAGAAGTAAATGAACAGGATTCTTCACTTGTATCAGGAAAACTTGCAAACAATGTTACTGTTCATTTCCCAGGAGATGAATCTATGATTGGAAAAATCGTAAAGGTTAGGTTAAACTGTTGTAAAGGCTTTTATTTTATAGGTGAACTTGCCTAACTTAAAATCGAAGGGAGAATTTCAATGTTTGCATTTATTCGAGGAACATTATCAGACATTGATGAAAATATTGTTATAGTAGAGAACAATGGGGTGGGCTATGGTATTAGTTCATCTATGAACACAATTAGACAACTGCCTTCAATTGGTTCAGAGGTGAAGTTAAATACAAAGCTCATTCCAAAAGAAGATTCTCTTACCCTATATGGATTTTATAATAAGGAGGAGCTTAAGATGTTTGAGCTTCTTCTTTCTGTTAGTGGAATTGGTCCTAAGGGAGCATTAGCTATTCTCAGCAACATGACTGTAAGCGATATTCAATTTGCTGTTGCGGGTGAAGATGCAAAAGCATTTGCTGCATGTCCTGGAATAGGAAAGAAAACAGCCGAAAGAGCCATAATTGATTTGAAGGATAAAGTGGATATCATTGGTGCATTTGAAGCTAAAATCACTTCTGAATTATCAGGAAAGAAACAGGCCGCACCGTTAACAACAGTTAAAGAAGAAGTACTAGAAGCCCTTGTAGCCCTTGGTTATTCTGCAAGTAATGCTGCAAGAGCACTTGATAAAATGACAATCACAGAATCTACTACTACAGAACAATTGCTTTCAGATACATTAAAGCAAATGTCTTTCTTATAAATCGGGGAATATTATGTTAGCTAATAAACAAATTACATCAACAATTGCAAGTCATGAAGATCTTGTTAATGATAATGCCCTTAGACCAAAGTCTTTTGATGGATATATTGGTCAGACCAAGGTCAAGGAAAATATGAAAATCTACATTACAGCCGCTAAAAATCGTGGTGATGCTTTAGACCATGTTCTCTTATATGGACCACCTGGACTTGGCAAAACAACCCTTGCAGGTATTGTTGCAGGTGAAATGGGCTCTAATATAAAAGTTACTTCTGGCCCTGCCATTACAATTCCAGGAGAGATTGTAGCTGTACTTATGACTCTAAAAGATGGTGATATATTATTTATTGATGAAATACATCGTCTTTCAAAACCTGTGGAGGAGACACTTTATTCGGCAATGGAGGATTTTGCTGTTGATATTGTAATGGGAAAGGATACAACAGCAAGAAGCATTCATACAAAACTTCCACGATTTACTCTTATTGGTGCAACCACAAGACCTGGTCTTCTTTCTGCACCTCTTAGAGATCGTTTTGGTATTATTGGTCATATGGATTACTATACACCAGAAGAGCTTTCTACCATAGTTACAGCTTCAGCTGGTAAACTTAATGCACCTATCGATTATGAAGGCGCGTATCAAATTGCTCTTAGATCCAGAGGAACACCTCGTCTTGCCAATAGATATTTAAAACGAGTGCGTGATTATGCTGAAGTACGATATGATGGAGAAATTACAAAAGAGGTAGCCGCTGCTACATTAGATTCTCTTGAAGTAGATACTTTAGGACTTGATAATAATGATAGAAATATTCTTCTTGCAATTATAGAAAGATTTAATGGTGGGCCTGTTGGTCTTGATAATTTAGCGGCCACGGTAGGAGAGGATTCTGGGACAATCGAAGATGTATATGAGCCATATCTTCTTCAACATGGTTTGATTATAAGAACACCTAAGGGGCGCGTAGCTACAAAAGTTGCTTATGAGCATTTTAATATGCCTGTCCCTGAAAATTGCATATCCTCTTGTGTTTAAGGCTAAAAATATATATAATTATTAATGAAATTCTGACGGGAGGATGCGTTATGGTTTCCGAGAAAAGCGCAAAGGTGCTTATAGGCGGAAAAGTATATACTTTAAGTGGCTACGAAGAAGAAGAGTATCTTCAACGTGTGGCCAACTACATCAATTCAAAGCTTGATGAATTCAACACAATTGATGATTATAAGCGTATTTCAGCTGACCTTAAAGCAACATTACTTGAGTTAAATATTGCAGATGACTATTTCAAAGCCAAGACTCAGGTTGAATCTCTTGAGTCGGATTTAGAAATCAGAGATAAAGAGATTTATAATCTTAAACATGATTTAATTTCGGTACAGTTAAAGACAGAAACATTAGAAGAAACAATTTCAAAGCTTGAGAGGGAGAACAAAGAACTTCTTCTTCAAAAGACTAAACTTGAGGCTTCCCTAGAGGATGCGCTTCTAGGTTCTTTATCAGACGATTAATTAAGAGTCCCAGTTTTGGGGCTCTATTATTTTTTATTAAGGAATATATATGAATAAATTAGAATTACTTTCACCAGCAGGTGATCTACAAATTTTTAAAGCAGTTGTTGATGCAGGCGCCGATGCAGTTTATTTTGGTGGTGATTTATTCGGTGCTAGAGCATACGCCAAAAATTTTACTATTGAGGAAGCATCTGAAGCAATTAAATATGCTCACCTTCATGGAGTAAAGGCATATCTTACAGTCAATACGCTACTTAAGAATTTAGAAATAGAAGGACGCCTTTACGAATATTTAAAGGCATATGTTGAAAATGGTATTGATGCTTTTATAGTACAGGATTTTGGAGTATTCAACTTTATTAGATCCTTTTTTCCAGATACCCATGTTCATGTTAGTACACAGTGTAGCTTGTGTACTGGTTATGGTGCTAAATTTTTCGAGAATTTAGGAGCTAAAAGAATTGTAACTGCTCGTGAAATATCTATTAGAGAAATTGAGGCTATACATAAAGAGTGTCCAGATATTGAAATTGAAAGCTTTATTCATGGAGCTCTATGCGTTTGCTATTCTGGACAATGTCTTATGTCATCAATTTTAGGAGGGCGTTCAGGCAATAGAGGAAGATGTGCACAGCCTTGTCGACTCCCTTACGAAGCATATGATGAAAATGGAAAACATTTAAATAAAAAGGGTAATTATATTCTTTCCCCAAAAGATTTTTGTACAATAAAACATCTTCCAGAAATGATTGAAGCTGGTGTAATGTCTTTTAAAATTGAAGGGCGTATGAAGCAACTTAATTACGCTACTGGAGTTGTTAGTGTATATAGAAAATATCTTGATGAATATCTTTATAAAGGACCTAAAAACTATAATGTTTTGGAAGAAGATATTCAGCGCCTTCTAGATTTTGGAAATAGAAGTGGATTTACTGATTTATATCTAAATAAACATAATGGTCCAGAAATGATTACATTTGAAGCGCCATCACACACTAAAACAGAAGGAAAAGGCGTTTCAATCAATACACGCTCAAAAATCAAAGTTGATTGTCGAGTTAGAGCTGTGCTTGGTGAAAAGTTTGAAATAACATTTACTGACAAAAATGATAACAAATCTATTTCTGTAGGTAATGTAATCGAGGCTGCAAGCAAAAAGCCAACTACAAGAGAAGATATTGAAAAAGCTGTCTCTGGTTTGGGAAATACTATTTTTGAAATGGACAAACTGATTATTGATTGTGATAATAATATTTTTCTTCCAGTTTCAGTTATTAAGAATTCTAGAAGAGAAGCAATTGATAAGTTATCAGCAATACTTGCAGGAGATACAATTGTTCCAAAAGTTAATGATTTCGTCCCTGTGGAATTTTTGGGCAACACCTGTGTTAAACCAACAACTTTTGTCACTGTATCCAACAAAGAACAATTAGAAGCTATAACAGCTTTTGATTGCATTGATAGAATCGGAGTTCCATATAGTCTTTTTGAAGACGCAATAAATTCTTTTGATGGTGAAGTGTATATTTATTTGCCAACTGTATTAAGAGAAGAATATATATCTAAGCTCACAATTGATGATAGAGCTGCAGGTGTAATTGCTGCATCTTATGATGAATTAGGTTGGTTAAGTTCCATTGGATATGACTATAAGAAGATTATAATAGACCATAGACTTTACACCTTTAGCAATAGAAGTATTAACAGTTTCAGCGCTCTTAAATATTCTATGAATTGTATACCATACGAGCTATCTATAAAGGAGCTTAAGCATAGAGATAATTCCCATTCTCAAATGATTATATATAGCCGTATTCCAATGATGGTTACAGCTAATTGCACGGTTAAAAATACAATAGGATGTCAAAAGAAAAACGATAGAATCACTATTGTTGACAGAAAAAATGAAAATATGATTGTGCAGTGTAATTGTGATAATTGCTATAACGTTATTTATAACAGTAAAAAATATATTGCTTTTGATATGAAAAAAGAATTGCTAAATCTTGGAATAAAAGAGTTCCGCCTAGATTTTACTGTTGAAGACTATAAAGAGACAAAAGAATTTCTTAGACTTTATGTAGATTCCTTTACAAAAAATCAACCTTTTGATTTTAAAGGAGATTATACAAAAGGTCATTTACGAAGAGGAGTAGAATAGCAGTGGTTAACGTCCTTACTACTTTTTCACGAATTACAATACTTTCATATATCATAATTTTTACAGTAATCGATTTGGTTCAGATTTTCGAATATAAATTAAATGAAACTGTGGCCAGCATTCTTGCAACAATCCAGGCTGTAATGATTGTGCTTTTTTTGTGTAATTCATCAATAGTTTTGTATTATGCCAAAGAAGATCCAAAGATATTGGCATTAATGCTCTTCCAACTAATGTTTTTGGCTGCATTTGGAATAATTATTAACAATATCACTTTGCCTGCATCAAAAGGAGTAATCAATAATATTCTTTTAATGCTTTGCTTTAGTTTCGTCTTCCTTGAAAGATTAAATATGGCTAGAGCAATAAGACAATTTATATTTGTTGTTGTTGCAACATTTGCTTCGATTCTTGGAGTTTATATTCTGAGAAAAATCACAAAAATAAATCAATATATGATGCTTTTTGCTTTGCTGGGGATTATATCATTACTTCTTGTAAGTGTTCTTGGTAAAGTTGAATACGGTGCAAAATTATCAATCACAATGGGAAGCATTAGTATCCAGCCCAGTGAATTTGTTAAGTTATCATATCTTTTCTTTATCGCAGGATGTATAGTCACTTGGAAAGATTTTAGGGGATTTTTAATTGCAGGTTTAGGTGCGGCTTTACACGTTATAGTTCTTGTATTTTCAAAAGATTTAGGTACAGCATCTATATTTTTAGCTACCTACGTTTTTTTGATTTTCATAGCATACAAGAATTATATAGTCCTCACTTTAGAGCTTTTACTTGCTACCCTCGGAGGTTTATTTGCATATAATTATTTTCCCCATATCAGGACACGATTTATAGCTTGGTCAGATCCTCTGTCTGTTATAGATGATAAGGGCTATCAAATATCTCAATCTTTATTTGCAATTGGAACAGGCGGTTGGTTTGGCTCTGGACTTACTAAAGGAATGCCAAATAAAATTCCTGTTGTTATAAAGGATTTTATTTTTGCAGCCATAGCTGAAGAGATGGGAACCATCGTAGCGATTTGCGTTATTGTAATATATATGTGTACAGCAATTATGCTTTTTAATGTAGCTTTCAATTGTACATATAGTTTTTACATGCTTGTTGTTAGTGGTTTTGCAATCATTTTTACAGTTCAAACTATATTAAATATAGGCGGTGTAATAAAATTTATACCATCTACTGGTGTCACGCTGCCATTTATTAGCTATGGAGGAAGTTCCCTGGTTTCAACTATGTTTGGCTTTATGATTGCAGCATGTTCTAATGATTTATGGCGTGTTCCAGAAAGACCGCGTAGAAGGGCAAGATATTAATGTATAAAAGAACAACTAAAAATTCAGTTAGAAAAGAAATATACATAACTGCAGCTGTATTTGTTTTTATATTTGTTGGAATGATTGTGTACCTTATTAGTTTTATGCGAAATGATTCTAAGGAATTCATTTACAACTCATACAACTCGCGTTTTTCTGTTTTTGCAGATGATGTTACCAGAGGAGGTATTTATACTGCAGATGGTATCGAAATTGCAAAAACAGAAAAAAATAACGATGGAAAAGAAGTAAGGGTTTACCCGGATGATAGGTTATTTTCGCATGCTGTTGGATATGTAGACAAAGGTATGTCTGGATTAGAGGCTCAATATTCATTCGAGCTTCTAAAAACACATATCACTTTGGATGAACAAATAAATAACAGTTTAACTGGATCTAAAAGTCCAGGAGATAGTCTTTACACTACCTTTGATTACAACACTCAAAAAGCTGCTTATGAAGGTTTGAAAATGTTTAAAGGCGCGGCCATCGCTATAGAACCGGATACAGGTAAGATAGTATCAATGGTTTCTATGCCCGATTATAATCCCAATACAATAGCAGAAAAGTGGGATGAAATTAATGACGAATCAAACAATAATTCAGTGCTATTGAATCGTGCCACCAATGGCGCTTATCCACCTGGTTCTACATTTAAAATTATTACAACTTTGGCTTATTTAAGAGCAACAGGTTCTGATGATTTTTCATACAATTGCAAAGGAAATTATAAGGTTGATGACTATACCATTCACTGTAGTAGTAATGAAGTGCATGGAAAAGAAGATTTGACTAAAGCCTTCTCAAATTCCTGCAATAGTGCATATGCATCTATCGGTGTAGATTTGGATAGAGAACAGTTTATAGAAACTGCGAATAATTTATTGTTTAATCAAACTTTACCCACACTTTTAAAAAGTACTAGAAAATCTACATTCAAGCTAGATGAAAATACAAAGGACAGCATAGTTGCCCAAACAGCTATAGGACAAGGTGAGACTCTGGTTTCTCCTCTTCATATGTGTATGATAGTTTCTGCTATAGCAAATAATGGAAATCTTATGAAGCCATATATGGCTGATAAAATTGTTTCTGCAAACGGGGAAATCGTTTCTCAGACCGAGCCAGAAAGTTACGGTGTAATTCTTTCGGAAAACGAGGTCAATTTATTAAATAGCTATATGGAAGCCGTTGTAACAGATGGAACTGCTGAAAAGGTAAATTTTGGTGATTTAACTGTTTATGGCAAAACTGGAACAGCAGAATATACAACTAATAAAAAACTTACTCATTCATGGTTTGTCGGTTATGCAGAAGATGAATATGGAAAACAACTTGCTGTTGCTGTTATAATGGAGTCAGCAGGCTATGGAAGTAAATATGCTGCACCTTTAGCAGCCGATATTTTTAATGCTTATTTCGATAAATAATATTTTTTATAATTTTATTTGTGAAAAACATTGCATTTTCTAAATTGCTTTGCTATAATCCATTTGTTGCGATTTTGACGCAACTGATTGTTTTTGAAATAAATTACAAGGAGGTGCAATCATGGCAAAATGTGCAGTTTGTGGAAAAGGCGCTCATTTCGGTAACAATGTGAGCCATTCTCATAGAAGATCCAATCATATGTGGAAGTCTAATGTGAAGTCCGTTAAGTGTAATGTGAATGGAACACCTAAGAAGTTATATGTATGTACTTCTTGTTTACGTTCTGGCAAGGTTGAGCGTGCTTAATCTTACATGACACGATATTGAAAGTCACTCGAAAGGGTGGCTTTTATTTTTGCTTTAGTATATAATGTATTCATCATGACAAAATATGCTAATTTGGAGGTACATTATGCAAGGTCAAATGGAAACAGAGCTTGGAAAAATAATTATAGATACAGACGTTATTGCGACCTATGCTGGTTCAGTTGCTGTTGAATGCTTCGGTATCGTTGGTATGGCTGCAGTTAATATGAAAGATGGCTTGGTTAAATTACTTAAGAAAGATTATTTAAATCATGGTATTAGTGTAAATATCACTGAGAACAATGCTATTACACTGGATTTCCATGTTATTGTTTCTTATGGTGTCAGCATTGAAGCTGTTGCAGAAAACCTTATTGATACTGTTAAATACAAAGTATCATCATTTACAGGTTTAACTGTAGATACTATTAACATTTTCGTTGAAGGTGTTAGAGTTATTGACTAAGGAGGAATTTTAGGTGGAAATCCAAACTATTGATGCGTCTTTGTTAGCGAAGATGTTTCTTTCAGGTACAAAGAATCTCGAAGCTAAAAAAGAATGGATAAATGAGTTAAACGTATTCCCTGTGCCAGATGGTGATACAGGTACAAATATGTGTATGACTATCATGTCAGCAGCAAATGCCGTAGCAGAGCTTGAAAATGCTGATATGAAAACAGTAGCTAAGGCTATTTCATCTGGATCTCTTAGAGGTGCCAGAGGTAACTCAGGCGTTATATTATCACAGTTGTTCCGTGGTCTCACAAAGGTCATGGGAAACTACGATGAAGTTACAGTAGAAATCTTAGCAGAAGCTTTTGAAAAGTCAGTTCAGACAGCATACAAAGCTGTTATGCAGCCTAAGGAAGGTACAATTCTTACAGTTGCAAGAGGTGCAGCTGATAAAGCTGTTGAAATGGCTACTAAGACAGATGATATTGTTGAATTTTCTGAGGCAGTTATTGCAGAAGCTGAGGCAGTTCTTGCAAAGACTCCAGATATGCTTCCTGTATTAAAACAGGCTGGTGTAGTTGATTCAGGTGGACAGGGCTTAGTATGTGTCCTTCAGGGTGCATATGATGCTCTTGTAGGAAATGAAGTTGATTATACAGCTTTTGTTCCGGAGACAACTGCAAAAGCAGAGTCAAAGTGCAAGACAACAGTAGAATTTGTTATTGAAACAGATAAGCCTCTTGCTACATATCAAATCAAAGAAATTAAAGCAAAACTTGAGGCTCTTTCAGTAGGTGATATTGTGGATTTGAAGATTGGCGATATGATTGATTCTTCTGAATCAAAAGAATCTAAGCCAACTGAACCAGCAAAACCTATGGGATTTGTTTCTATCGCCACTGGCGAAGGACTTACATCAATTTTCACAGAATTAGGCTGTGATTATATGATTCCAGGTGGTCAAACAATGAATCCTAGCACTGATGATATTTTAAGTGCCGTCGAGAAGGTTAATGCCGAAACAGTATTTGTTTTACCAAACAACAAAAATATTATTCTTGCAGCAAACCAGGCTGCATCAATTTGTAAAGATAAGAAAATTGTTGTTATCCCTACAAAAACAATTCCTCAGGGAATTACAGCACTTATTTCTTTTGATCCAGATGCTAGCGTTCAAGACAACGAAGCAAACATGACAGAAGAAATCAAGAACGTAAAGACTGGTCAGGTTACATACGCTGTTCGTGATACAGTAATTGATGATAAAGAAATCGCCAAAAATGATTGGATGGGTATGGCTGATACAGGACTTCTTTCTGTAAACGCCGATATCGATATTGCTTTTAAAGAAATGATTGACCAGATGGTAACTGAAGATTCTGCAGTAGTTTCAATTTATTGGGGTGAGGGCAGTGATCAAGAAAAAGCCGAGGCTCTTGGAAAAGCAATCGAAGAAAAATATCCAGATCTTGAGATTGAAATTTCTGAGGGTGGTCAGGCAGTTTATGCTTACATTGTTTCTGTGGAGTAATTGCTATGGATTTGTTGTCAAATATTGATTCTATAAAAGGCGTAGGAGAAAAGACAACTAAATTATTTAATAAGTTAGGAGTATATACCATTGAGGATATACTCCTTTTTTTTCCGCGCACATATCTTGTTTATCCAAAACCATCAACACCTGACAAAGATTCTGTAGATTCTTTGATTAGCATTGCTGGTAGATTGAAAAATAGTCCAAAGTTTTTTAGAACAAGAAATAAAATGGATGTATTATCTGCAGTAGCGTATGTTGATGATATTCCGGTTGATTTAGTTTGGTTTAATTCAAATTACCTAAAATCTAATTTTGAACCAGGTAAAATATATATTTTTTATGGAAGGTTAGTTCTGGATAAAGGTAGATATAAGATGTCTCAGCCTTCTATTTTTACACCAGAAAAATATTTAGAAGTACAAAAGCAAATCCAACCCATTTATCATCTAACAAAAGGATTAAGCAATAATCTTGTTCTTAAAAGCGTTAGAGAGGCATTTGATAAATGCAATATATCTAAGGAGCGTTTACCATTAGAACTTGAAACGAGGAATAAGTTAATGCCTTATGACAAGGCTTTATTTACGTATCATTTCCCTGAAACATTCGATAAACTTGTTGCAGCCAGAAGACGTCTTGCCTATGAGGAAATGTTTTTCTTTATTTTAAATTCTAGACTACAGGAGAACGAGTCCGTTTCTTTTCCTAATGAGTTTAAAATTAATCATCATCAAATAACAGATGATTTCAAAAATGAATTGGCATTTTCTCTTACAAATGACCAGGAAAATGTTCTTTCTGATATTTTATCTGATTTACAAGGACCATATGTAACTCAGCGATTAATCCAAGGCGATGTTGGAAGTGGAAAGACTATAGTTGCTTTTTTGGCTATGCTAGATGTTGCCCTTTCTGGATATCAGGCTGCAATAATGGCCCCTACAGAGGTACTTGCAAAACAGCATTATCAAAATTTTGTAGAATGGGTTAAAAGTGCTGGTGTTAATGTTCCGGTAGCTTTATTTACTGGCTCTATGAAAGCATCCGAAAAAAAATCCATGCAAAAGCTTGTTGAAGAAAACAATTCGTGTCTAATCATAGGTACTCATGCACTGATTTCTGATGGAAGAACCTTTGGAGATTTAGCTTTAGTAATTACTGACGAACAACATCGTTTTGGCGTTCAGCAACGAGACAAACTTTCATCTAAAGGGAATCACCCCCATATGATTGTTATGTCTGCCACACCTATACCAAGAACACTAGCTATGATTTTATACGGTAACATGCATGTTTCTATTATCAAGCAGCTACCAGCTAATAGATTGCCCATAAAGACATGTGTTATTAAAGAGAGCAGGAGAGCTACAGCATTTAAGTTTGTTGCAGATGAAATTGCAAAGAACCATCAAGTTTATATTATTTGCCCACTAGTTGAAGCATCTGAGACTACAGAAGCGCAAAATGTAACTGATTATAGCAAAAAACTTAAATCGTATTTTCGTGATAAATATTCAATTGGAGTTCTACATGGAAAAATGAAACCATCCGAAAAGAACCAGGTTATGGAAGATTTCGCTGAACATAAAACCCAGATTCTTGTTTCCACAACAGTTGTTGAAGTAGGTGTGAACGTTCCAAACGCTACTGTAATAATGATTGAAAATGCAAATCGTTTTGGACTTGCAGCCCTACATCAACTAAGGGGACGAGTAGGTCGTGGTGATGCACAAAGCTATTGTATACTTATGAATGCAAGTCAAGATAATCATGAATCGGAACGTTTGAATATAATGTTAAAATCTAACGATGGTTTCTTTATCGCAAAAGAGGATTTGAAATTAAGAGGTCCTGGAGATATGTTTGGCGTCAGACAAAGCGGAGAATTTAGTTTTAAAGTGGCTGATATTTATCAAGATGCGGATGAACTTGAGCTTGCTTCATCAGATGTTGATTCTATACTAAAAGAGGATCCTAGTTTAGATAATCATCTAGAACTAAGATCCACAATGAATTTATTCCTGGCTAACCAATTTTACGTGCTCTAATGATGGTGATACTACCATAGAATAATTTGTATAATATACTACAAAGCCTGCTACAGCGCTAGCGGGCTTTTTTACATTCTTCTTTTGCAGATAATCAATCTCAACTTTGTCGGAATCTCTACCTGAAGAATAGTAAGCAGCAAGCTGGGCTGCATATTCATAAGAACTATCAGGAAGTTCTTTACCATTGGTTTTTATAATCACATGAGAACCGTGGATTTTTTTTGTGTGAAACCACCAATCATTACCTGTAGCAAATTTAAAAGTAAGTTCATCGTTTTGATAATTGTTTTTTCCAACATAAATATCAAAACCATTTTCATCAATAAAATGTAATGGTTTACTTTTTTTGGATTTATCTTTTTTGTTGCCTGAATGCTTTTTTATGAATCCATGATCGGAGAGTTCTCGTCTAATGTCATTTAAATCTGATTCAGATTCTGCAATATTCAAAGCTGCTTCAATGGATTTTAATAAATCTAACTCCCTTGCAGATTGTTCAATGTATGTATCAAGTGCTTCAGCAGTACGTTTCAGCTTTGAATATTTATCAAAATATTTTTTAGCATTTTCTGCTGCAGACAAATCTGGATCAAGTGGAATAGTTAGTTCCTCATTTGTGTAATAGTTCATCACTGTTATTGATTTATCATTTTGCTTTGCACTATAACCATATGTATGCAGCAATTCTCCATAGACCTTATATTTTTCACGTTTTTCCGTATCTTTTAGCTGTTTTGTCTGTAAATCCAACTTTTTTGAAGCTCGTTCTATATGGTTAGAAATAATCTTTCTAAGGTCAGAGGATTTTTGACGTATATTTGTGTATGCATTACGTTTCGCATAAAACTCAACCAATACTTCTGATAGTGTACTGTAAGTTTTGCAATCCATATCTGAGTATATTTTAAGTGGCACAGCTGAGTATTCGATAGGTGCATTTTTTATCGGGTCTATATAAATACAATATTGATGATTGTCATTAACAGAATCATTCATAAGTGATTTAAAAGTAAACCATAAATCCGCTTTTTGAATATCATTTAATGATGCACAACTTGCATCAGAATCGATATTAGCACAGTAACTTATGTTATTAACTATTATTGGGCTGAATCCAATAAAGCTTGACATCAAAGCCTTAAAAACTGATTCGCTTCGTTTTAATACTTTGTTTTTAAAAAAATCTTCATCGCATTTTATTGGGTCTATTTTCCCATCCTGAGCAGGAATAAAGTAATCTCTTCCAGGCAATACCTCTCTAACTGAACTAACGGAAGATGGAATATGCTTTATCGAATCTAGAATCATATTTTCATCATTGCAGAAAATAATATTTGAATGTTTGCCCATGATTTCTACATATAGATATTTGAAAGTAATGTCACCCATTTCATTTAGATGCTGAATCTTGAACCGAACAACACGCTCCATTCCTATTTGAGAAATTTCTACAATACGACCAGCTCCGATATGTTTTCTTAAAAGCATACAAAATCCAGGAGCAACAGCAGGTGCAGTTTTATTTTCGTTTGTAATATACATAAATGGAAGAGAAGCATTTGCTGATATAAGCATGCGTTTATTACCTTCACTTGTATTGATAGTGAAAAGTAATTCTTCCTTTTCTGGCTGAGATATTTTGTTTATTTTTCCATTCAATAACACGCGATTTAATTCATGTGTTAGAAAGCTGATAGTAAAGCCGTCAAGTGCCATAATTTCAAGAAAGTCCTTTCAATCTATAATTGACTATTATTGTATCTTTAATTATAATTAAAAACAACTATGTAAATGTGGGTAACTTTGCGAAATACATAGTCGAAGGAGACTAACATGGTACGAAGCATGACAGGTTATGGCAAAGGAATTGCCGAAAATGAAGACGCACGCGTCACTATTGAGATGAAATCTGTAAATCACAGATATCTTGATTTAAGTATTAAACTTCCTAAGAAACTCAATTTCTTAGAGAGCACAGTTCGCAACAAAATCAGCGAAAGCATTTTCAGAGGAAAGGTAGATGTTTATATCACTCTTAACGAGCATTCAGATGCCTGTTATCAGGTATCTATTAATGATGCTATTGCTCTGAAATATTATGAATCAATCTCAGCTATGGCAGAAAAACTTGGTGTTGATAATGACCTTAAAGCCAGCACAATTTCCAGACTTCCTGATGTTATAGAATTAGAGGAAATGGAAGCTGATGAGGATAGCCTTAAAGCACTTGTGTTGGAAGCGCTGGACAAATGTATAAAGCAATTTATTGATTCCAGAATTTCTGAAGGAAATCGTCTAGAGCAGGATTTGATTTCTAAAATGGATGAGATGCTTTCTCTTGTGGACAAGCTTGAAGCAAGAAGCCCACTAATTATAAATGAATATCGAACAAAGCTTTTAGAAAAGGTTCACGAGCTTTTAGAAGACAACCATATCGACGAAAATCGAATTGCTCAGGAAGTGGTTATTTATGCAGACAAAATCTGTATAGACGAAGAAATGGTTCGTTTGAAAAGCCATGTAGCTGAAACCCGTTCAGTATTTGATTTAGACAAAGAAGTAGGTAGAAAACTTGATTTTCTCGCCCAGGAGCTTAATAGAGAAGCCAATACCATTCTTTCGAAATCCACAGATGTGGAAATTGCTGATATTGGCATCACTCTTAAAACTCTAATCGAAAAGGTAAGGGAGCAGATTCAAAATATAGAATAATATGGCTTTTATAAATATTGGTTTTGGAAACATTGTTAATAGCAACAAAATTGTATCAATGATTACTTCGGATTCCGCACCAGCGAAACGCATTATCGCAAACGCCAAAGAGAAGGGCAATATAATTGATGCCACTCAAGGGCGACGTACAAGATGTGTTATTATTTGCGAATCATATGTTGTTTTATCTGCGCTTATGCCTGATACAATTGGAAGTAGAATAAGAGAATATTCCATAAAGGAGGAATCTGAAAATGATGCATGATAAAGGGCTTGTTATAGTATTATCTGGCTTTTCTGGAGCTGGAAAAGGTACTATCATGAAGCATTTATTGGAGGCCCATCCAAACGACTACAATCTTTCAATTTCTGCTACAACGAGAGGTATGAGAGCAGGAGAGAAAGATGGAAGAGAATATTTCTTCAAAACTCGTGAAGAGTTCGATGAAATGATTTCAAATAATGAGCTCTTAGAATATGCCACATTTAATGGCAATTCATACGGTACACCAAAAGCTTATGTAGAACAGCTCATAGAGCGTAGGAAAGATGTCATCCTTGAAATTGAAATCCAAGGGGCTCTTCAAGTAAAAAAGATGTATCCTGATGCTTTGCTTTTATTTACAATGCCACCATCCGCAAAGGAGTTAGAAAATCGCCTTGTGGGAAGAGGAACAGAGACACCAGATGTTATTTCTCAGCGTCTGGCAATTTCTTGCAAAGAATCAGAATATATGGACAAGTATGATTACCTGATTATTAATGACTCTCTTGAGAGAGCTGTTGATCAGGTTCATAATATAATTCAGGCAGAACATTTCAAAGTTGGACGAAATACATCAGCCATAAATGAAATGAAAAGCCAATTAAAGATGTTTGAAAGGAGTAATTAATTATGATACATCCATCTTATGTAGAACTTATGGAAAAGGTAAATGAAAATGTTGAGGTTGGTGAGGAGCCAGTAGTTAACTCACGTTATACAATCGTTGCTGCTACAGCAAAGCGTGCTCGTCAGATTATCGATGGTGCAGAGCCACTTATCAAATACAACAAAAAGGATAAGCCATTGTCAATTGCTGTTAATGAGCTTAATGACGGAGCTATCAACATTTTAAATGAGGAAGTAAATAATTAATCTATGAAGGTTTTATTTGTTTCACTTGGTTGCGATAAAAATCTTGTTGATTCTGAACATATGCTTGGAGATCTTATGGATCATGGCTATACAATATGTGATGATGAGTCTGAAGCTGATATTATCGTAGTCAACACATGTGCTTTCATTGCAGATGCAATGGAAGAGAGCATTCAAAATATTATTGATTTAGGTGCCTATAAGGAATCTGGAAATTTAAAAGCGCTTATTGTCACAGGTTGTCTTGCACAACGATTTACCGACGAAATAATTGCAGATCTTCCAGAAGTTGATGCAATCATTGGCACCAATTCATATGATGAACTGATTACAACAATCGACAGAATCATTTCTTCAAAAGTTGATGAAACAACTGTTGTAAAAAAAGATTTGGTTGGACTTCCAAAGGATGGAAGAAGAATGGTGACAACAGGTGGTCATTATGCATATCTTAAGATTGCTGAAGGCTGTAATAAACGTTGTACTTACTGTATCATTCCATTTTTAAGAGGTGACTACCGATCTGTTCCTATGGAACAAATACTGGCAGAAGCAAATCAGTTGGTTTCTGATGGAGTAAAAGAAATTATACTTGTCGCTCAAGAAACAACTGTTTATGGTACAGATTTATATGGTAAAAAATCATTACCTGAGCTTTTGAATAAGCTATGCCAGATTGAAGGCCTTGAATGGATTCGTATTCTATATGCTTATCCTGAAGAGATCACAGATGAACTTATAGAAGTAATGGCTGCTCAGCCTAAGATATGTCATTATATTGATATGCCTATACAGCATTGTAATGACGAGCTACTTAAGAAAATGGGTAGAAAAACCAATAAGGCCGACATAATGAATATAGCGGCTAGACTTCGTAAAGCAATGCCTGATATATCACTTAGGACTACACTTATTTGTGGCTTTCCAGGTGAAACCGAAGAAATGCATCAAGAGCTTCTTCAGTTTATCAAAGATATGAAATTCGACAGACTTGGGGCATTTGCTTATTCACAGGAAGACGGCACCGTCGCAGCAAAATGGGAAAACCAGGTTGATGAAGATTTAAAACATCGTTGGCAAGAAGAAGTTATGTTATGCCAAAAGGATATTTCTCTTTCCAACAATGAAAATTACGTTGGTAAAACACTTCCTGTTTTTATTGAGGGAAAACTTCCTGAAGATGGTGTTTTCATTGGACGTACCTACCGTGATACCCCTTCAGTAGATGGTTTTATATTTGTTAATAGTGACACCGAACTTGTTAGCGGACAATTCGTTGATGTGTCTGTTACAAGTTTTGATGAATATGATTTAATAGGAGATGCAAAGTTATGAATTTACCAAACAAATTAACACTATTCAGAGTAATTTTAATTCCGTTTTTCGTATTCTTCTTACTTATCAATCCTGAGAGCACAGCTCTTAGAATAATTGCCGACATCATCTTTATCGTAGCATCACTTACTGATATGGCTGATGGCAAAATTGCACGCAAATACAACCTAGTTACAAACTTTGGCAAATTTATGGATCCCCTTGCAGACAAGCTTTTAGTTTGCTCAGCAATGATTTGTCTTATTTCCACAAAGCAGCTCTTTGCATGGTACGTAATCATTGTAATTGCAAGAGAATTTATTATTTCAGGATTCAGACTTATTGCTGCTGAAAATGGCTTGGTTATAGCTGCAAATATTTTTGGAAAGATTAAAACTACAACACAAATGATTATGATTATCATCCTTGTTGCTAATCTTCAATTCGGATGGCTCCAGATTCTTGGAGAAATATTCAAGTGGGTTGCACTTATTATGACAATTTTATCACTTGTAATTTACATCTATCAGAATATTGATGTTCTTAAGGAGCAAAAATAATAGTGGATACTTTAGATATAGGTCAGATTGTTTATAAATTAATTGATGCCAAATCTACTGTGGCCACTGCAGAATCCTGCACGGGAGGGCTTATTGCAAGCTCTATCGTGGACATTCCAGGTGCATCAGATTGCTTTAATGAAGGATATATTACTTATTCAAACGAGGCAAAAATGAAGAATCTGGGAGTAAAAGATTCTACATTAATGGTTCACGGTGCAGTAAGCGCTGAGACAGCAAAAGAAATGGCAAAAGGCGTCAAGAGAGTGGCAAAATCTGATTTTGGAGTTTCATCTACAGGTATAGCAGGGCCTGGTGGCGGCTCACCCAAAAAGCCTGTAGGTCTTGTTTATATTGCATGTGCATATGGCCAAGATAAATGCAAAGTAAAGGAACTTCATCTAAAGGGTGATCGTACAGCTGTAAGAACATCAGCCACAAGAGAAGCCCTGTTATTGCTAGCAGATTGTCTTTTAGAAGAAGAGGGAATTAATTGAGAATTATATCAGGAATCAGACGTGGAATGCTTCTAGAAACTCCAGAGGGTTTAGAAACAAGACCTACATCTGATCGAATAAAAGAAACTCTTTTTAACATGATTGGTTTTGATATCCCTGATTGCTATTTTTTAGATTTGTTTTCAGGTAGTGGTCAAATGGGAATTGAAGCCCTAAGTAGAGGAGCAGCAGAGGCTGTATTTGTTGAAAAGGATAAAAAAGCCTTAGGCTGCATTAATAAAAATCTTGCAAAAGCAAAGTTCGAAGATTGTTCTAAAGTTTTTAATGAGGATGTTTTTTCAGCTCTTAGCAGGATAAAATGCCCTGATGGTTTTGACATAGTTTTTATGGATCCTCCATATAATAAACTTATTGAAAAGCAGGTGTTGGAGTTTCTATCAAATAAAGACTACATATTAGATAACACTTTAATCATTGTTGAAGCCAGTCTTGAAACATCATTTGATTATATTTCAGACCTGGGTTATACAATCACAAAAGAAAAAGTCTATAAGACTAATAAACATATATTTTTGAAGAAGGCGTTATAATTAAAATGAAAAGAGCAATTTATCCAGGAAGTTTTGATCCAATTACTTTTGGTCATTTGGATATTATTACTAGAGCTAGTAAACTATGTGACGAGTTAATTGTCGGCGTTTTAAATAACAATCAAAAAAACCCGTTGTTTTCCATAGACGAACGTGTTAGTATGATAAGTGAATTGACTGAAAATTTAGGCAATATAAAGGTGGAATCCTTTGAAGGCCTTTTAGTAGATTTTGCAAAGCAAAAAGATGCACAAGTAATTATTCGTGGTTTAAGAGCTGTTACTGATTTTGAAAATGAAATCCAGTTGGCCCAGTCAAATAAAGTTCAATATCCAGAATTAGAGACACTGTTTATGACCACATCTTTACAGTATTCTTATTTAAGTTCCACAGTTGCAAAGGAATTTGCATCATACGGAGGAGATATCAGCCTATTCGTTCCACCTCAGGTTATACCTCTTATTGAAGCTAAATACAAAAACAAGGAGAAGTAATTGTTATGGCAAATCAAAGTAAAATCGAAGATATTATTGACGATATTGAAGCATATATTGATGATTGTAAGCCATCAGCTTTTTCAGCCAGCAAGATTATTGTTAATAAAGATGAATTAGAATCATTGCTTCAGGAGCTTCGTACAAAAACTCCTGATGAAATTAGAAAATATCAGCGTATGCTTGCTAATAGGGAACAGATTTTAGCCGATGCAAGAGCTAAAGCTGATGAGATTATTAGTCAAGCTCAAGTTCAGACAAATGAGCTTGTTTCAGAACACCAAATTATGCAACAGGCTTATGCTCAGGCAAACGAAGTTATTCTTATTGCTCAAAAAAATGCACAGGAAAAAATTGATAGAGCGACTGAAGATGCTAATAACATTCGTATGGGAGCCATTGCTTACACTGATGAGCTTTTAGCAAACATTCAAACAATTCTTGCTAATTCAATCGAGACCACAAGAAGTAGAGATGATGCTTTCCTCGGTACAATGCAAGCATATCTCGATACTGTAAACGCAAATAGAGCGTCACTTGTTCCGGATTCTCTTAATGATGGAAATGACGATCCAGCTTCAAGCTTGGATGCAACAGGAAGCGTTGCCGTTACAGATGAAACTCCTGTTGAGGTTTCAGGAGCTGATTCATCTTCCGAAGATGATGTTCCAGCTTTGGATATACCAGATACATTTTTTAACAAAGAGTAATTTAACTTTCAAGGCATCCAATTTTGGATGCCTTATATATTTTAAGAGGTATTTATGCAACAATTTTTACCCGTTTCTAAAAAAGATATGAAAGAAAGAGGCATTGACCAATTAGATTTTGTCTATGTTTGTGGTGATGCCTATGTTGATCATCCATCATTTGGTGCAGCCATAATATGTAGAATACTAGAACTTAATGGTTATTCTGTGGGAATCATCCCTCAGCCAGATTGGAAAGATGATAATTCGATCAATATACTAGGCGAGCCTCGCCTTGGATTTTTTGTATCTGCAGGTAATATGGATTCAATGGTGAATCACTATAGTGTGTCAAAACACCATAGAGATTATGATAACTATTCACCTGGTGGTAAAGCTGGGCTTAGACCAGATTACGCTACAATTGTATACTGCAATCTAATTAGACATACATACAAAACAAAGCCAATCATTATAGGCGGTATTGAGGCATCACTTCGAAGACTTGCCCATTATGATTATTGGTCAAATAAGGTTAGAAGGTCTATTCTTTTAGACTCAGGCGCTGATATTATTTCATATGGTATGGGAGAGCGTTCTGTAGTGGAAATAGCAGATTGTCTTGCGTCTGGAATGGATGTTAAAGACATCACATACATTGATGGTACAGTCTACAAAACTAGAGATAAATCATTCACTGAAGATGCATTGATTCTGCCATCTTTTGAGTCTATAAAAGCTGATAAAATGGAATACGCTAAAAGCTTTTACACTCAATACGTAAATACGGATGCATTTACAGCAAAAAAACTTGTTGAAACTTATGATGGGGCAATGTTTGTCATTCAAAATCCACCTCAAAAACCATTAACGAGACAAGAGATGGATGATGTTTACGCAATCGAATATATGCGTACCTATCACCCTATGTATGAAAAAGATGGCGGAATTCCTGCCATAAAAGAAGTTAAATTTTCATTAATTAGTAACCGCGGTTGCTTTGGCGGTTGCAACTTCTGTGCGTTAACATTCCATCAAGGACGAATTATTCAGTCCCGTAGCCAGGAATCAATAATTAACGAAGCAAAACTTATCACTCAAGATAAGGACTTTAAAGGATATATTCATGATGTTGGCGGCCCTACAGCCAATTTTAGAAATCCATCCTGCAAAAAACAATTAGAAAAGGGTGTTTGCGCTAATAGACAGTGTTTATTCCCAACAAAATGTCCAAATTTACAAGTGGATCACAAAGAATATGTAGAGCTCCTTACAAAGCTAAGAAAGCTTCCTAAGGTAAAGAAAGTATTTGTGCGTTCTGGAGTACGTTTTGATTATGTAATGTATGATAAAGATGACACATTCCTTAGGGATTTATGTAAATACCATATTAGCGGACAGCTAAAAGTGGCTCCTGAACACATTTCAAATAACGTTCTTAGTTATCTTGGTAAGCCGGATATTTCTGTATACAATGCTTTTTGTGATAAATATGCCAAGATTA
This sequence comes from uncultured Pseudobutyrivibrio sp., assembly GCA_946403965.1. GTDB lineage: Bacteria > Bacillota > Clostridia > Lachnospirales > Lachnospiraceae > Pseudobutyrivibrio. Next base: position 25,347 of record CAMJBT010000021.1, read on the forward strand.
ATAAAGAACTTGGCCTCAAGCAGTATTTAGTGCCATATTTAATGAGCTCACATCCTGGTTCCACACTTGATGATGCGATTGCTTTAGCTGAATATCTAAGAGATCATCATTTATCACCAGAGCAAGTACAGGATTTTTATCCTACTCCTAGTACTATTTCTACAACAATGTATTATACAGAAATAGATCCAAGAGATATGAAACCTGTATATGTTTGTAAAAATCCTCATGAAAAAGCTATGCAGCGTGCTCTTATTCAGTATAAGAGACCAGAAAACTATGAGCTTGTCAAAGAAGCGCTATTAAAGGCAGGACGAGAGGATTTAATAGGCTTTGATGAAAACTGCCTTATCCCACCAAGAAAAATAAAGGGAAGAGATTTCAGAAATCCTGATACTAAGAATCATGATTCTAAAAAGACAGCTTCTAGCAGCAAGGCAACTAATTCAAAGAAAAATAATAAGAATTCTAATTCATTAAATAATAAATCTGGTCGGACAAACAACTCCGGCAAGCAAAGTAGGTCAAATGAAAGAACTAAAAATAGACAAAAAAGATAGTAATCAACGCTTTGATAAATTTTTAAAACGTGTGTTGCCAAATGCCAGCACAAGTTTTATTTATAAAATGCTTAGAAAAAAGAATATCACCCTTAATGAAAAGAAGGCTGATGGCTCTGAAAAAATTAATAAAGGTGATGTGGTAAAAATCTGGTTTTCTGACGAAACTTTTGCGAAAATGGCAGGAGAATCTGAAAAAGATGAACTTTATTATTCCATTAAGGAAATGAGCCACGATATTAGTATTGTTTTTGAAGATGATGACATGATTATCATCAATAAACCTGCTGGAATAAAATCCCAAAAGGATTCTCCATCAGATATTTCCATAAATGAGATGGCCATTTCATATATGATTTCATCAGGGCAGCTATCCGAAGAAAGTTTTAAGCATTTTCATCCTAGTGTTTGCAACAGATTAGATAGAAATACATCAGGTATTGTTCTTTTTGCAAAGAATCTTCATGCAGCACAGTCTCTTGGCGAAGCACTTAAAGATCGTAGCTGTAAAAAGCTTTATCGTGCTATTGTTATTGGAAAAATTGATTCTAAACAACAGATAGATGGCTTTTTATCAAAGGATGAAGCTACAAATAAGGTTTCTATAACCAAGACTGAAACACATGATTCTAAGCCTATTAAAACCGCTTATAGTCCAATTAAAAATATTGGAGAGAACTTTACATTATTAGAGATTCACCTGATTACTGGACGAACACATCAAATTAGAGCACATTTGGCATCAATAGGTCATCCAATTTTAGGTGATAATAAATACGGAAATACGATAATTAACAAAGAACAAAAGGTGAGAGGACAACTTCTTCACGCATATTCTATAGAGTTTTCTGATGGAAGAAAATATGTCTGTGACTTGCCAGAGGAGTTTAATGGCTACTTATAAATCAAGGGGCTTAAGAGGCTCCACATTTGAAGAATTTATAAACAAAACAAATGCAGTTTACGCCGACAATGGCTTAGCTTTAATTCAAAAAATACCCACACCAATTACCCCTATTGATATGGATAAAAAAGGTCATATTACATTGGCATACTTTGATCAAAAATCTACGGTTGATTATGTAGGTGCAATTCAAGGTATTCCCGTATGTTTTGATGCGAAGGAGTGTAATAAGGATACTTTTCCATTACAAAATATTCATGCTCATCAGATTGATTTTATGTCAAAATGGGAAGCCCAGGATGGTTTAGCTTTTATTCTTATTTTCTTCAGTGAAAGGGATGTATATTATTATTTGACATTCGAAAAACTGAAATCATTTTGGGATAGAATGGTAAACGGAGGAAGAAAAAGTTTTAGGATTGAAGAATTAGATGAACAGTACTTTTTTATTACAAAACCAAATCTTCTTGTTCCATATCTTGATATGATTAATATAGATTTAAATAATAGAAATTAAAAAAGAAGGCTTCTTGTTTAGTCAACAAGAGGTCTTATTTTTAATTACCCTACAAGTTTAAGGATAACATTTAACACTTTTATCATAATCTGCTGATAATATTACTTTAAATGATAATGTAAGGATGTTTTAGTACATGAGTAGTAAGAAATCAGCATTCGAAGTATATCTTTCAGCGGTATTTAAATGGGGTATTATAGCGTTGACAGGAGCATGTATGTTTGCAACATGTATGTTCATTACTGAGAAATTATTAGGCTTTTACAAAGATATGCCATGGATTGCTGTAATCTGTTTCGCCCTTATGGATGTTTGTTTTTTAATTTGTGGAATGCTTATATTAAAAACGTCATTTAATGAAGAGGGCTATCTAATAGATGGAAAATTACAGCTAGGCAAAATTTTTTGTTCCGTCGTACTTATTATTCAATGGACTTATATTGTTTATATGTGCCCAACTAGAAATTTCTGGGGATTCTTAGCATTCTTTCTCACACTAATCGGATTTTTCCTTGATATAAAACAGTTATTGGCAACCGGAGGAATTTGTATTATTTCCCTTATTAGTGGATGGATAGTTCGAGGCTCACAACTTCTTCCTGCAAAAGACGAATTATATGTGACTGATATAATAATGTGTATTGTTGGATTAACTATATCTTTGGCCGGTATAACATTGTTTGTTTTCTTTGTTTCTTATTTCCTTGTAAATGCTAAAAAAGATGAGCTTGAAGAAAACAACAAGAAGGTTGTTGGTGTAATGAATGCTGTAAAGTCTATTTCTGAAAAGATGGTTTCAGCAGGTACTACACTACTTGATATCGCCTCAAATGAAAGTGCTTCAGCTGAAGAATTATCAGCCACAAGTGATGATTTAGTAGAGAATAGTAATCTGCTTGGCGCTAGAGCTGATGACAGTATGGCAAATCTTTCAGAACTTAGCGATGTAGAAAGTATTGTAATAGAAAATGTTGAGAAGGTAGAAAACACCTCAGATAATTTACTTGTTAAATCAAACGAAAATGAAAAAGCTCTTAATGATTTACAAGGAATTAACTCTGATGTTTCAGATTCAATGGCCACCACAACAGATATTGCAGAACGTCTGTCAAATGCAGTTGAAGAAATCGGAACTACATTGGAACTTATTCAGGGAATATCTTCTTCAATCAGTTTACTTGCTTTGAATGCTTCAATCGAAGCAGCACGTGCAGGTGAAGCTGGAAAGGGCTTTGCAGTTGTAGCAACAGAAGTTGGTAAACTTGCAGAAAGTACATCAAGTTCATTAAATGATGTTGGCGAAGTAATTGATAGAGTTCAAATGAATGTAAAGGAAATTACAAGCCAGGTTGAGAAAAACGCCTCAAAGCTCGAAGAACAAAATGAACAATTCAAGAAGGTCTTTGGCGATGTAGCAGACATGAGTGTAATGCTTAATGATTCTGTTGCTGCAGTTTCAGAAATGAACAAAGCCATCAAGCGTCAATCTGATATCATAAAACAAACTGTAGATATCAATCAGGATATTGCCGAAAGTATTAGAGATGAAAACCAACAATTCGTTTCTATAAGAGCTATGGCTGAAAGCAATGCTAAAAATACAGAAGAAGTTGCTAATCAAGCCAAAACTATTAACGATATGGTGGATGAAATTTCTAAATTATTAAATAGCTAAATCTTGTGAGCTTTATCCTTTAGTAGCATATAATAAGTCCTAAAATACAGATTTTAATAAGCCTCGAAGCCCGTGTTGACTTCGAGGCTTTAATAAAGTATAATGACTTTAGTTCTTTATCACACTAAAGTGCGAGGTGGGGAAAATGAAAAATCTTACATTACATACTCCTGAGGGAGTTAGAGACATTTATAACAGCGAATATGAGCAGCGTTTAGATGCACTTTACAATCTTAGAAAGTGTTTCAAAGATGCTGGTTACATGCCTATTTCTACACCTACCTTTGAATACTTTGATACATTTTCAAAGGAGGTTGGTTCTTGTAAATCAAATGAAATGTTCAAATTTTTCGATAGAGATGGTAATACACTTGTTTTAAGACCAGACATTACGCCATCTGTTGCAAGAGCCGCAGCAATGTATTTTTCTGATACAGATGGACCTGTTAAGCTTTCTTACGAGGGAAATGTATTTATTAACTACCATAGTCTTCAGGGACGATTAAAAGAGAGCACTCAGGCAGGATGCGAGTTTATTGGAGATAGCTCTGTAGATGCAGATGCTGAGATCCTTACAATTGTTGTAAATGCGCTTAAAAAAATCGGTCTTAAAGAATTTGAGATAGGCGTGGGACATATAGACGTTGTTCGCGGTCTGATTGATGCAGCAAATCTTTCAGATGTGGAAGAAGAAAGACTTATTAATCTTATTTCAAACAAAAATTTCTTTGGTGCAAAAGAACTTCTTCAGCAAAATGAAGTCAGCAATAGCCTTGTGGAGCTTTTTGATATTACAGGCAAAATAATGAATTCGCCAAAGGAATGGGCTCCATATCTTGAAAAGGCAAAGAAATATAAAAAAGTATACGACGCTTTGGAATATCTTACAAAACTGTATGATTTGCTTAATAAGAACAAAGTAATGGATTATATTTCTTTCGAATTAGGAATGATTTCTGAATATAAATATTATACAGGAATTATTTTTACAGGATATTCATATGGAGTTGGCGAACCTCTTGTAAAAGGTGGACGATATGATTCCCTTCTGAGCCACTTTGGAAAAGAAGCTCCTGCCATCGGATTTGCTATTACCGTTGACCAATTAATGCTTGCTTTAAAAAGACTTCCCTTTGATGCAAAGCAATCATCAAAGGCGGCTAAAGAGGTATGATTATGGAAGATAGATATTTAACTTTTGCTCTTGGGAAAGGGCGATTAGCAAAAAAGACATTAGAATTATTTGAAAGCATTGGCATCACCTGCGAAGAAATGAAAGATCCTGATACAAGAAAGCTTATTTTTACTAACGAAGAGCTTAAGCTGCGATTTTTCCTTGCGAAAGGGCCAGATGTACCGACATATGTTGAATATGGAGCCGCCGATATTGGTGTTGTAGGTGAAGATACAATTCTTGAGGAAAACAGAAATATATATGAAGTACTTGATCTAGGCTTTGGAAAGTGCCGTATGTGTGTATGCGGTCCAGCTGAAGCTGCAGATTTATTAAAACATCACGAACTTATTCGTGTTGCTAGCAAATATCCACGTATAGCAAAAGAATATTTCTACAATCAAAAAAATCAAACTGTAGAGATTATTAAACTCAATGGTTCTATTGAACTTGCACCTATTGTGGGATTATCAGAAGTTATTGTAGATATTGTAGAGACTGGTTCTACTTTAAGAGAAAATGGACTTGTTGTACTTGAAGAAGTATGCCCATTATCCGCAAGAATGGTGGTAAATCAGGTTTCTATGAAGATGGAATACGAAAGAATTACAGCGCTAATCGAAAAGCTGAAGGGAGCCCTTGAAAATGAAAAAGCTTAAGCTTACAAATGAAACTATAGATAATATTTTAGAATCACTTCTTAAACGTAGCCCAAGTCAATATACAGAATATGAAAATATAGTTTCAGATATCGTTAATACGGTACGCGAAAAAGGAGATGATGCTGTCTTCGCATATACGAAGCAATTTGATAAAGCAGATATTAACTCAAGTAATTTGGTAGTAACTAAAGATGAGATAGAAGAAGCCTATACAAAAGTTCCTGGAGAACTTGTTGAAGTAATTAGAAAAGCACTTGTAAATATAGAAAGCTACCACGCAAAACAAAGACAAAATAGCTGGTTTACAACAGAAGAAGGTGTATTACTTGGACAAAAAGTTACTCCCCTTGCAAAGGTTGGAGTATATGTTCCCGGCGGAAAAGCTGTATATCCATCCTCTGTTTTAATGAACGTTATGCCAGCAAAAGTTGCTGGGGTTCCAGAAATTTATATGTGCACCCCTTGTGATAAAGATGGAAAAGTGAACCCAAGTACTTTAGTTGCTGCAAACGAAGCTGGTGTAAATGTAATTTATAAATGCGGCGGAGCACAAGCCATAGCGGCCCTTGCTTTTGGCACAGAGTCTATAGCAAAAGTAGACAAAATTGTAGGACCAGGAAATATCTTTGTAGCGCTTGCCAAAAAGGCTGTATTTGGATATGTATCAATTGATTCCATAGCTGGACCTTCTGAAATTTTAGTACTTGCTGATGAAACAGCAAACCCAACATACGTGGCAGCTGATTTGTTGTCTCAGGCAGAACATGATGAACTTGCATCAGCTATTCTTGTCACCACATCAAAGGAGCTTGCAGATAAGGTTGAAAGTGAAATAGAACGTTTTGTAAAAATATTATCACGAAAAGATATTATCCAGAAATCACTAGATAATTTTGGTTATTTATTAATTGCAGATAGTAAAAAAGATGCTATTAACTGTGTGAATGCAATTGCATCAGAACATTTGGAAATTGTTACTGCAAATCCATTTGAGGATATGACTTACATAAAAAATGCTGGTGCAATTTTCCTTGGTCAGTATTCATCTGAACCTCTTGGAGATTATTTTGCAGGACCAAACCATGTACTTCCTACAAATGGAACAGCTAGATTTTTCTCTCCATTATCGGTGGACGATTTCATCAAAAAATCCAGCATTATTTCCTATTCAAAAGAAGCTCTTGAGGCAGTTTATCCAGACATTGTAAAATTTGCAAATAATGAGCAACTAACAGCTCATGCAAATTCTATAAAGGTTAGATTTGAAAATATCTAAACCAAAATGTAAAAGTTTTTGGTTGAATACTGTTAATATTGTATAGCAACCGTTGCTTTTAATTGTGGTTTAATTTTTGTATAATTATTTGTGTAAATTAATGATAAATAGGCGGGGAATATGTCAGAAGAACGTAGAGCAAAAATCAATAGAAAAACTAAAGAAACTGATATAACAATCGATTTCACAATTGATGGAACAGGAGAGTGTCAGGTAAGTTCAGGCATTGGATTTTTTGATCATATGTTAGATGCATTTGCCCGTCATGGATTCTTTAATCTAGATGCATCCATCAAAGGAGATTTGCAAGTTGACTGTCATCATACAATCGAAGATACAGGTATAGTTTTAGGTAATGCTATAAAAAAAGCATGTGGCCCAAAATTTGGAATGAAACGATATGGCAGTTGTATTCTCCCAATGGATGAAAGTCTGGTTTTGGTTGCTGTAGATTTATGCAATCGTCCTTATTTTTCATTTGATGCAGAGTTTCCAACTGAAAAAATTGGATACATGGATACTGAAATGGTAAAGGAATTTTTCTATGCTATTTCATATTCAGCGGCAATGAACTTACACATAAAGGTGATTACACCTGGTAATTCTCATCACATGTGTGAAGCTATGTTTAAGGCATTCGCCAAAGCATTAGATGAAGCAACCACCATTGATCCTAGACTTAAGGACCATGCAATGACAACAAAAGGATCAATTTAAAACAAAGGAGTACTTGAGATATGGAACACAAAAATATTGTTGCTACTATCTACCTTAAAGATGGTATGGCAGTCAAAAGTCCTACTGAATTGGATGAGAAAAATGATGTACTTGAATTAGCATCTGTTTATGACGACAGTGGTATAGATAAAATTATCTGCTATGATCTTTCTACTGATGATGAAGAGCATGAAAAAAATATTTTAGCTATCCGCGAAATTAATCGTAACGTTCAAGTTAAAACAGCTGGTGGCGGAAATATAAAACGTTTGGAAGATGTAAAAAAACTTCTTTACGCTGGTTGTGTTGAAGTAATATTAAACGGCTCAAAGCCAGAGACTATAGATTTAATCAAAGAAGCAAGTGCTAGATTTGGAGCAGAAAAAATGCTTGTAAGCCTTGCTACAGTAGATTTTCTTTTCAAAACAAAGGATTTCCTTTCAGAAAACATTCATGAGCTTCTAATCATGAATACTAACTTATTGGAAGGTTTGGAGAATATCTCCACAATTCCATATATAGTTCAAGTAGATAATTACGACCTTGATAACATTCTTCAGATTTTAAAATCAGATCAAATTCGTGGAATATCAGGTCAATTTATTAATGATACTAATTTTAATATCATGCAAATGAAAAGCGAACTTTCTGATGCTGGTATTAAAATGGATAATTTTGAGCCAAAGCTTTCTTGGGCAGACTTAAAACCAGATTCACAAGGCCTTGTTCCTACAGTAGTTCAAGATTTTCAGACTAATGAAGTTCTTATGGTTGCTTACATGAATGAGGAGTCCTTTAACACAACAATTCGCACAGGAAAGATGACATATTTTTCGCGCTCAAGACAATCACTTTGGGTAAAAGGTGAGACAAGTGGACATTTTCAGTTCGTTAAATCATTGACTGCTGACTGTGATTTTGATACCATTTTGGCGAAAGTTTCTCAAGTAGGAGTAGCTTGTCACACAGGTGCTGTTAGCTGCTTCCACAACGAGATAGTAAAAAAGGAGTATATTGAGCGCAACCCACTTAAGGTTTTTGAGGATGTTTATGCTGTAATTTCCGACAGAAAACAACATCCGAAAGAAGGGTCATACACAAATTATCTATTTGATAAAGGCCTGGACAAGATTCTTAAAAAAGTTGGTGAAGAAGCTACTGAAATTGTTATCGCCGCTAAAAATCCTGATTCAGAAGAAACAAAGTATGAGATTTCAGATTTTCTGTATCATATGATGGTTCTCATGGTAGAAAAAGGAGTAACTTGGGAAGATATCACCTCAGAGCTCGCTCAAAGATAGGTATTTATGAAGAAACTTGCGTTACCTGACGATATTTTGATGCAGATTGATAAACCTGCTCGTTATATCGGAAATGAATTTAATAGTGTAAAAAAGAATCCTGCTGATGTAGACATCAGATTTGCCATGTGCTTTCCTGATGTCTACGAGGTAGGTATGTCTCATCTTGGAATAGCTATTCTTTATGATATGTTAAACAAGCGTGAAGACACATACTGTGAAAGGGTATATTCGCCATGGCCAGATTTACATAATCTGATGAAGGAGCGCAATATACCTCTTTTTGCTTTAGAATCCCAGGATGCTATCAAAGATTTTGATTTCATTGGAATGACACTTCAATATGAAATGTGTTATACCAATATACTTCAAATTCTTGATTTAGCAGGTGTGGCATTAGAATCAAAAGACCGCGAAAATGATGATCCTATCGTTATAGTTGGAGGACCTTGTGCAACAAATCCAGAACCAATTGCTGATTTTATCGATATTGCCTATGTTGGCGAAGGCGAAACAAGTTATCCAGCTCTTTTAGATTTATATAAAGAACACAAAAAAAATGGTTTTGATCGAATGGCCTTCCTTAGAGAAGCAACAAAGATTCCTGGAATATATGTTCCTGCTTTTTATCAAGTAACTTATAAAGAATCAGACGGAACAATTGAAAGTTTTGGACCTATTTATGATGATGTTCCTTCTGTTATTGAACGTCAAGTTGTTAAGGATATGGATTCTTCTACATATCCAACAAAGATGCTTATTCCATTTGTTCGTGCCATCCAGGACCGAGTGGTTCTTGAAATCCAGCGCGGTTGTATCAGAGGATGTCGATTCTGCCAGGCTGGTATGATATACAGACCAAATCGTGAAAAATCCGTTGATATCTTAAAAGAACAGGCGAAAGAGCTTCTTGCTGCAACTGGACATGAAGAAATTTCCCTGAGCTCATTATCATCCTCAGATTATCATGCCCTTGGAGAACTGATGGATTTCTTAATTGATGATTGTCTTTCAGAAGGCGTTAATGTTTCATTACCGTCTTTACGAATCGATGCATTTTCTCTTGATGTAATGTCAAAGGTTCAGGATGTAAGGAAATCAAGCATCACATTTGCGCCTGAAGCTGGTTCTCAAAGAATGCGTAATGTAATAAATAAAGGACTTACAGTTGAAGATATTATTGGCGGAGCCACTCTTGCGTTTAAGGGCGGTTGGAATAAGGTGAAATTTTATTTCATGCTTGGACTTCCAACTGAAACAGATGATGATATGAGAGCTATTCCTCAGCTTGCCAACGAGGTCGCCGCTGCATATTATGATACTGTTCCTAAGGAACAGCGACAGGGTAGATGTCAGATTACTATATCTACATCATTCTTTGTGCCAAAGCCATTTACACCATTTCAGTGGGCTCCAATGTACGAAGCAGGAGAGTACCTTCGTCGAGCAAAAATCGTTAATGATGAAATGAAAGCGCAGCTCAATCAGAAATCTCTCAAGTACAATTGGCATCATTCTGATGTTACCGTTCTAGAAGGAGTTTTTGCACGAGGTGACAGACGTCTTTGTCCAGCAATTCTTGATGCTTACAAAAGTGGCTGCTTCTTTGATGCATGGGGTGAATATTTCGATTTTGATAAGTGGCTTGCTGCTTTTGAAAAGAATAATATATCTATAGATTATTATGCATATCGCCAGCGTGATTTAGATGAGATTCTTCCATGGGATTTCATTAATTGTCACGTCACAAAGGATTTCCTTAAGAGGGAATGGAATAATGCCATGAACGCTAAGGTTACTCCTAATTGTAAAATGAACTGCAACGGATGCGGTGCCGGAATTATTGGATCGGGGGTATGTCATAATGCGCGTTAGAGTTAAATTTGCCAAAACAGGCATAATGAGATATGTTGGCCATCTGGATTTAATGAGATTTTTCCAGAAGGCTGTTAAACGATCAAATCTCCCTATTAGATATTCTGAGGGTTTTAATCCTCATCAAATTATGTCTTTTGCAGCACCTCTCGGAGTAGGACTTACTTCCGAAGGTGAGTACATGGATATTGATTTAAAAGAGTCTGTAGATGCTGCAACTGCACTTGAAATTTTAAATTTAAATATGGTCGAAGGTCTTGAAATCACCGGCTTTAAATATTTGCCAGATGATGCAGAAAAATGTATGTCGGCTGTTACCGCGGCAAGCTATACAGTTACTTACAAAGACCCTAAAGATGATGCCTGCTATATTGAAAATATCATTGATTTAAAAAAGAAATTTTTTGACGAATCATCTGCAATCAATATTATAAAAAAGACAAAAAAGGGAGAGCGTGAGCTAGATTTAAAGCCACTTATTTATCGTTTTAATCTTATTATAGAAGATGGGCTTCCAGTATACGATTTACTTTTATCATCAGGTAGCACTGACAATATAAAGCCAGAACTTGTGATTAAAGCATTCCATGAGTTTTTGGGTCTACCTGAATTTGATGATTTATCTTTGGACATTCATAGAGTTGATATGTATACAGGTGATAAAGAAAACTTTGTTTCTTTAGGAGACATTGGAAATGATCGTTAAAAAGATTGTTATAACTAGCGGAATATATAAGGACCAGGAGCTTAGGCTTCTGGTTTCTTTTGATGAAAACAATAAACCTCTGGATTTAATTAATCTTAATATTACAAAAATTGGTGAGGTACACATTGCAACCGTAGAAAAAGTCCTAAATGACATCGATGCCTGTATCGTTAAAATGGATTCTGGTGATAAAGGCTTTATTGAAAACAAAAAACTAAGACCGGATTTCTTTATAGAAAAGCATTCTGAAAAAAAATTAGTCTGTCAAAGTGATAAATTTTATGTGCAGATTTCTCAAGATAGAAAAGGTGTGAAGCCTTATTCTTGTAATTTCATTGAGTCAGATTCAAAATTTAGTAGTACTTATGGTTTTATAAATTATTATTTTGATAAATATACTGACAAGGACTGTGAAATAATTACAGATATTGAGGACTATATTATTCAAGAGTTTAATGATTCTAAAATAAGTATTCGTAAATACGAAGATGAGGACATTTCCCTTTGGAACCTATATGGGCTTTCCGGCCTTTTAGATAAAATTTCTTCAAAAGTAGTACATTTAAAGTCCGGAGCAAATCTAATAATTGAACCTACAGAAGCAATGACTATTGTAGATGTAAACTCATCAAAAAACTACGGGAAATCAACTCCTCTAGAGACAAATGTTGAAGCACTAGAAGAATTATCAAGACAACTTAGGCTACGTTCAATATCAGGTATTATTATTCTTGATTTACTGAAAATATCAAAAAAACAAGAAGAAATGTTAATTGAGGATGCTAAAGATTTATTTAAAAACGATATTTCTATAATACAAATCCATGGTTTCACAAATCTTGGATTATTAGAATTAACAAGAAGTAGATGTTTCGCACCAATAAATATTTAGGTTTTAACTTCTTATTTATTAATTTGGCATTGTCAATCTATCTATACTAGTTTAGGAGACATAAATCACTATGAAATTATTAAATAAAAGAACTAAACAAAAATTAGTTGTAATAGCACTAACAATAATCATTGGAATTGTTGCACCCGAACTTATAACAACTAATGTTAATACCAACACTAATCTTAGTTCAAGTGCCTCTAATGAAACAGGAGATAATGCAAATTTGGATTCTGTAAAATTTATTAGAACAGTTGATGGAGATACAATAATAGTTGAAGATTCAAATGGTGAACAAAAACGAGTGCGCATGATTGGAATAGATACGCCTGAATCTGTAGCAAAAGAGGCTGAACGAAATAATGAATATGGGGTTATGGCCTCTGATTATACTAAACAGCTTTTATCAAACACTGATACTCTTTATTTGGAGTATGATGTTGATGATGACGATCAATACGATAGAATTCTTGCTTACGTCTGGTTAAAAGATGTAGACGATACATTTAATGAAGAAAACATAAAAAATTCAATGGTCAATGCTATAATTGTAGAAAATGGGTATGGTATTGCCAAAAGATATGAACCAACAGTAGCACATGATAGTGTCTTTCAAAAGCTTATGAATGTAGCAGAAAGTAATGATATAGGTCTTTGGCGATACGAAGGTTTCAGAGATTTATGGAATAATTAATTTAATTTCATATTCACATTAATGGGGGCATTATGGGGTCATTAGAAGATAAAAAAAGCTTCATGAAGGAATTCATAGAAAGAAAGCCTAATCGATGCAGTAAATGTAAAGGGCGTCTAAAATATTTAGGCGGTGGTCATTATCAGTGCTTTGATTGTGGTAACGAGGAGCTAGATGATTTTGGAAAAATCAAGGATTATGTTGATGAACATGGAGCTAGTCCAGCTGTTGTTATAAGCGACCAAACTGATGTACCAATAGATCTAATCAATGCAATGCTCCATGAAGGGCGTCTGGAAATTCCTGATGGCAGTTCTATTTATATCGAATGTGAAAGCTGTGGATGTAGCATTAGGTATGGACGTTTTTGTCCAGATTGCATTAGAGCTAGAACTAATAATGTAAGCGGTATATTTTTTAATCCTGATGTTGGCGAAAAGCCAAAATCATTAGAACGAAAACAGGATGGTAAGATGCATTTTATAAACCGTAAATAATTTGAGGTATCTTCTATGGAAATGAATGAAATTATTAAAATCGTTCAAAATAAGGCTATTGAAATAGCAGAGCAAGAAATTGTTAAATATAGCAAAGAATATCCGGATATAAATCTTACTGATGAAGCCAAACAGGCTGTAAAAGAAAGAGCAACATCCCAATTAACTTTGCAGCTTAGTAAATTTCACTTTAAAAATAACAGTGATGATTTAGATAAACAATTTGAAGATTGGTTTGTCTCCACAGAAGAATCAGATTTACGAAGCTCCTGCAGACACTGTCTGGCAGATGAAGCAAAAAAAATTAGAAATATGAATGAAAAAAATCTCAGTTCTTTAGATGTGTATCTAAAGAAGCATTTAGGGAAATATCATGAAGTTGAGTAGAATTCATTTAAAATTTTCTAAGTTTTCTGTTCAATTCTCATTGACGTAGACAAATTCGTATGTTAATATACTTGAGTATGCCGCTCAGTGTGGTTTAGTGAAGCGTGTTTCATTTCGAAACACCACCGAAACTGGCGAGTAATGATAAAAAGGAGGAGCAACCATGTACGCAATTATTGCAACAGGTGGTAAGCAGTACAAAGTTTCTGAAGGCGATATCATTACCATTGAAAAGCTTGGCGTTGAAGCTGGTGAGAAGGTTACTTTTGATCAGGTTCTTGCTGTTAGCGACAAGGAACTCAAGGTTGGAGCACCTACAGTAGCAGGCGCGACAGTTGAGGCTTCTGTTGTTAAAGAAGGCAGAGGTAAGAAGGTAATCGTTTACAAGTACAAGAGAAAAACAGGTTACCACAAGAAGAATGGCCATAGACAGGCTTTCACACAGGTTAAGATCGAGAAGATTAACGGCTAATTTATGATTAGCGTAGCAATTACCAAACGTAATAACGAGTATTATAGCATTTTATTTGATGGACATGCAGATTATGCTGAATCTGGGTATGACATTGTTTGTTCGGCTGTATCGGTTCTTGTTCTCAACACTATTAATAGTATTGAAAAATTTACCGATGACGCAATGACTACTGAATACGATGAAGAAAGTGGCCATATTTTTACCACTTTTCCAAAATCTCTTTCAGAAAAGTCACAAGTACTTCTTGATGCGATGTTATTAGGTTTGGAAGAAATCAAACAACAATATGGCGATGAATATATATCATTGCTTTACAAGGAGGTGTAAGACATGTTACAGATGAACCTTCAGTTCTTCGCTCATAAAAAGGGTGTAGGCTCTACAAAGAACGGTAGAGATTCAGAGTCTAAGAGATTAGGCGCAAAGAGAGCAGACGGTCAGTTCGTTAAGGCTGGCAATATTCTTTACAGACAGCGTGGTACAAAGATTCTTCCAGGCAACAATGTAGGTCTCGGTGGAGACGATACACTTTTTGCTTTAGTTGATGGTGTACTTCGTTTCGAAAGAAAAGGTAGAGACAAGAAGCAGGCTTCTGTCTATCCAGTAGAACAGTAATTATTTGACCCGACTCACAGTAAGTAAGTCGGGTCGTTTTACTTTTTTCGTTTTTTTTGAGGAGATTATTATGTCATTTGCTGATAGAGCAAAAATTATTATAAAGTCAGGTAAAGGCGGAGATGGCCATGTAAGCTTCCGCCGTGAAAAGTATGTTCCAAATGGTGGTCCAAATGGTGGCGATGGCGGTGATGGCGGCGATGTTATTTTCGAAGTTGATCCGGGCCTTAACACACTTACGGACTATAGACATCGTAGAAAATTTGCAGCTGGAGCAGGCCAGGAAGGTGGAAAGGATAATTGCCATGGAAAAAATGGCGAAGATCTTATTCTTAAAGTACCTGAAGGAACAGTTATAAAGGATGCTGAAACAGGAAAAGTTATCGCTGATATGAGTGGAGAAAACAAGCGTCAGGTTGTTCTACCAGGCGGAAAAGGTGGACTTGGAAATCAGCATTTTGCAACATCTACAATGCAAGCACCTAAATATGCAAAGCCAGGTGTTGATGCTATTGAGCTTGAGGTTATTCTTGAGCTTAAGGTTATAGCAGATGTTGGTCTTGTTGGTTATCCAAATGTTGGTAAATCCACTTTCCTTTCGAGAGTTACAAATGCTCAACCAAAAATCGGAAATTATCATTTCACAACACTTTCTCCAAATTTAGGTGTTGTGGATGTTGATGATATAAATGGATTTGTTATTGCAGATATTCCAGGACTTATCGAAGGTGCTTCAGAAGGAATTGGCCTCGGTCATGAATTCTTACGTCACATCGAACGTACCAAAGTTATCATTCATATGGTGGATGGAGCTTCTGTGGAAGGTCGTGATCCAATTCAAGATATCAAGACTATTTCTTCAGAGCTTGCTGCTTACGATCCTGAACTTTTAAAAAAGCCACAGGTTATTGCTGCCAACAAGATGGATGTAATTGGTGAGGATTCAAATGAGGTTATCGAAGCGCTAAAAGCTGAATTTGAGCCTAAAGGCATCAATGTATTCCCAATATCAGCAGTAAGTGGAAAAGGGCTTAAGGAACTTTTATACGAAGTTGTCCGACTTCTAGACACCTGTGATGACGAACTTATTGTTTATGAGCAGGAATTTGATCCTACAATTAGAGCGTTTAGCGAAGAGCCATACACGGTAGAAATAAACGATGAAGGCGATTATGTTGTAGAAGGACCACGTATTGAAAAAATGCTTGGATATACAAATCTTGAATCAGAGAAGGGCTTCTTATTCTTCCAGAATTTCCTTAGAGAACAAGGAATTCTCAAAGAACTTGAAGCAAAAGGAATTCAAGAAGGCGATACCGTTCGTATGTACGGTTTAGTATTTGATTATTATAAATAAATCGGAGGTAAAAATGACTAACAAGCAAAGAGCATATTTATCATCTCTTGCAGCTGATTTAAGCCCTATTTTACAAATTGGCAAGGCAAGTCTCACTCCTGAATATACAAACGCAGTAGATGAGGCTCTAGAGGCTAGAGAGCTTATTAAAATTAATGTATTAAAGAATTGCTTTGATGATCCAAAGGAGATTGCACAAATTCTTTCAGAGCGTACTCACTCTGAAGTTGTAAGAGTAATCGGAAGAAAAATCATACTTTACAGAGCAGCGAAGAAGCCTACTATTAAGCTTCCTCAGTAAGGAGACATAATGAGAATTGGTATATATGGCGGAACCTTTAATCCAATTCATAAGACACATATAGAGATAGCAAAGATTGCAAAGGAACAATTTCAGCTAGATATAGTCTATTTTCTTATTGCTGGTACACCACCTCATAAGAATACAGCTGAATCTTTACCTGATTCCTGCAGACTTGAAATGCTTTCCCTTGCAATTAAAAATCATCCTGGATTCGCTATTGATGATAGAGAGATTTATAGAGCTGGGAAAAGCTATTCTTACCTTACATTCACAGAATTAAAAGTAGAACATCCGGATGATGATCTATTTTTCATAATGGGTAGTGATAGTCTATTAAATTTTAAAAACTGGGTCAAACCAGAGATTATATCAAGATGTGCTACCATTTTAGTCGCTCCTAGATTAGGCGATGATTTGACATCAATAGAAGCAGCCATCGAAGAATACAAATCAATCTTTGCAGGAAACTTCTATTTAATCAACTATATAGCCAATGGAGTAGCGTCTTCTATAATCAGGAATTCTTTTTACACAGATGAATCTGTACGCCAAGGGCTCTGTTCGACGACTACAGAATATATAATTACACATAATTTATACAGTCCTAACAGTTATACATATCAGGATGTCCTTATTCTTTCTGATAAAATGAAACAAGCATTAAAACCAGGACGATACATTCATACAATAGGTGTTGCTAACACAGCATATGCATTGGCAATAAAATGGAACTATTCTTGTTTTACAGCCATGGTTGCAGGAATGCTTCATGATTGTGCCAAATGTATATCTGACGAAAAACGCATTCAGGAATGTGAGCAAAATAACATTCCTATTACTGAAATAGAATATAAATACCCGCATTTATTACATGGTAAAGTTGGTGCCCTTTATTGCAAGGAAAAATATAATGTTTTTGACCAGCAAATAGCTCATGCTATTACAGTTCACACCACTGGATGTCCAAATATGAATTTATTAGATAAAATTATCTATGTTGCGGATTACATAGAGCCAGGACGTGACAAACAACCTAGACTTGATATCCTTCGTTCTATGGCTTATTCAGATTTAGATAGGTGTGTATATATGATTCTTGAAGATTCAGTAGCCTATTTAAATGAAAACCCTGATATGGTAGACCCAACAACAATAGACACCTATAATTATTACGTAAATTATATGAAAGAAAAGAGGTAAAAGATGGAAGCAAGAGAAATGGCAAAAATTGTTTGCAAAGCACTTGAAGATAAAAAAGCCATTGATGTTAAAGCGATTGATATATCAAATATCAGTGTTATGGCTGATTATTTTATTGTTGCTTCAGCATCAAATATTAATCAACTAAATGCCATGCAGGATGAAGTTGATAGAGTTCTTTTTGAACAGGGTATTCACGCTAAATCAATTGAAGGAAATCGTCAAAGTACATGGGTACTTATGGATTACGAAGATGTTATTGTTCATCTCTTCGATGAAGAAGATAGATTATTCTATGATTTAGAAAGAATATGGAAAGACGGCATCTTAATTGACGCTGCTGACTTATAAAATATAAAAGCCTCTTGCTAAGTGCAAGAGGCTTTTATTATTAAAAGAAACGAAATACACCAAATACTTTTCCAAGAATTGTACAATTATCTACAATTATTGGATCCATAGTATCATTTTCAGGTTGAAGACGAATATGACCATCTTCTTTATAAAATGTTTTTACTGTAGCACTATCATCAACGAGAGCTACAACCATATCACCATTTTTAGCAGTTTCTTGTTGCATAACAATGATTGTGTCTCCGTCGAGAATTCCAGCATTAATCATAGATTCGCCTTTTACTTTAAGCATAAATGATTGCTTATTTGGCATGTGCTCAGCAGGAATAGGAAAGTATTCAGAAATATTCTGAATAGCAAGAAGCGGCTGGCCAGCTGCAACATTTCCCACAACAGGAACATTTACAACTTCTCTACGAACAACGTTAAAGCTATCATCAACAATTTCAATAGCGCGAGGCTTTGATGGATCACGCTTTATATATCCATTTTTTTCAAGTGTCTCTAAATGAGAATGAATAGAAGATGTAGATTTAAGATTACACGAATCGCAAAGTTCTCTAACAGTAGGTGGATATCCTTTGTTTAAAATTTCAGTCTTAATTACTTCGAGAATTTCGCGCTGTTTTGCAGAAATTTTTCCATATGCCATAAGGATGATTCTCCTTTCAATCTTAATATAAAACTACAATACCACAAGGAACATATTTTTGCAAACAAATATTCCGAAATTTTGTTCGAATAATTATTGACAAACGATTGTTCGTGTTATATATTGTTTTCAGAACAAATGTTTCCGAACTTATATTTGGAGGCAATGATATGAGAACAAATTCAAATCGTCGTTCCGTTAAAAAACAGTTATTAATTGTAATTGCTTTAGCACTTACCCTTTTATTATCATTTATATTTTTCAGCAATAGAGCAGCAGCTGAAACAAGACATGATACTGTAAACTACTATACCAGCTATGAAATCCAGCCTGGTGATACTCTTTGGAGTATTGCAGATTCATTTATGACGCCAGATTCTTCAGATAAACTTGAATTCATAGAAAATGTGAAAAGGCTAAATCATTTATCATCCGATAATATTACAGCTGGAAATTACATTGTTATTGAATATACTGCTTATCAGCAATAATTCCTATGACTTCTTATAGGCTACTTAAGGAAAAAGCCTACAAGAACCTAGCTTTGCCAAACAATATTTTCCTACAGAAAAAATTGGTCTATGTCCGCTTCTTGATTTTCTGAGGAAAATCAGAAACCCATAAATATTTACATACTTTTCCCTACTATGTTAATATACATATATATAGTTTATTTTATTTGAATATTTCTATATTTAGTATTTTCACATTATTAATCCATTCATAATAGTAAAGGAAATTTATGTTACGTTTTTTAATTGCTATAATTGCAAATTTGAAAAGAGCCCCTAAATTAGTCAGTACCATGCGTAAAATGACAAAACACAAGGACAAATATCCAGAAAAAGTTCGTTACGCTTACGCAATCAGGTTAATCCGATATATGATGAAAAGTGCCAGAGTTACCACAAAAGTATATGGCATTGAAAATCTTCCTACAGAAGGAGGATATGTCATGTATCCAAACCATCAAGGCAAATATGATGCGCTTGGCATTATGTACGCTCATAAAGAAGCATGTACTTTTGTTATGGATAAAGCGAAATCATATGGTTTCTTAGTTAGAGAAATAGTTGATTTATTAGACGCAAAAAGATTAGAGCTTGATGACGTACGTCAAAATATGAAGCTTATGGATAATCTTACCCAAGAAGTTAAAGCTGGAAAGCGCTTTATTCTCTTTTCTGAGGGTGGTTATGACCATAATGGTAATATTGTTAAACGCTTTAAACCAGGCAGCTTTAAATGCGCCATGAGAGCCCAGGTGCCTATTATTCCAGTCACGTTGATTGATTCTTATTTAGTGTTCAATAGTCTAAAGAAAGGTCCCATTATTACAAAAGTAATATTTGGCCAGCCAATTGAATATAATACATATAAAGATATGAAAACTACAGACGTGGCTAAAATTGTCAGAAATACCATAATTTCTACCATGGAACAGTATGGTGTATACGATAACACCAAAGATTTATAATTATAGAAAAAGTAATTGACCTAACGTATGTAAAATGTTAAATTATTTAGGTGTGTTTTTCACACATTCATTGAGTTATGAAATACATTATACAGAATAACTTATAATGGTTTACACTCGGGGATGTTCCATAACTAAGTTAATCGGTTAGGAGAATTACCAGTTCAATGAAATGTAAACGAATTTTGACAATAGCAACACTATTACTTACACTTATTTTTACAGGCTGCAAGAAAGAACCAACATTATTTAATGGAAATGATTTTCGTGTAGGCAATTGGGGAGATCCCTTATATTTAATTGAAAAAAATGAGTCTTCCATGATTACATATGAAGGTGTATCTCGTCTTGTCTATTGGGATCAATTTCTTGGTTATGATGCCAATGTTTCATATATCTTTTATGAATCAAAGCTTTCACAAGGATATTTCGAAATTGAATCTGATCAGCAGACCGATGCAGTATATGCTACAGTAATATCAAAGCTTAGCGAAATGTATGGTGCTCCAAAAGTAATTAATGAAAATTCTTCAGAATTCCAAACTGACAGAGGCTTTATTTATGTTTCTAAGGCTGGAATAAATTGCACAGTATTGATGGGCAAATAATTACTTTTATATAATGTTATTAAAAGCGACCTAAAACTATATTTTGTTTTAGGTCGCTTTTTTCTATATAAATTTTTTTAAAAATAATGACTTCTTGTTGGCTGCTTAAGGAAAAAGCCCACAAGAACCTGGCTTTGCCAGGCAATATTTTCCTTCAGAAAATATTGGTCTATTACCACTATGTGATATATGTGTGATATTACTTGTGATAACCTTCGTTTATCAACAAAGCCAAAAGTTATTTGGTTAAAGGAGGAGCTCAAGTATGAAAAATAATAATTTTACAAACACAATAACATCAATTAAATCAATTATGTTTTATCCTTCAGCCTTATCTAAAAAGTTAGATAAAATCACAGCTAATCGAGCTTTACAAATTGCACTTGATAATGCAGGATACTCAAAAGATGAAACCAAAGACATAATTATAACGGACAAAAATGATAGAGAGTTTAAGATATATAATATAAGATTTTTAGCTGATGATGAAAATTATGATTATGAAATTGATATGACTACTGGAAGAATACTTAATTTGTAATTTTTTTAGTAAAGCTATAAACAACAATAATATAGAATGGTTTAAACAGGAGGTTAAAATGCAATTCGATATTCAGTACTTACTTTTATTACAAGATATTAGAAATGCCACAAGCGGCGTATTCAATGAATTTTTTAATGCATTATCAAAAATAGCTGTAGATGTAATGCCAATGCTACCATTTTTTATTTTTTGGTGTGTTGACAAAAAATGGGGTTATAAATTCTTAGCATGGTACAATTGTAGCGAATTATTAAATGGCTTTTTAAAACTGACTGTTTGTGCTTACAGACCTTGGATTAGATCTGATTTAATTGAACCAGCCGGCGATTCAAAAGTTGCGGCAACAGGCTACTCGTTTCCTAGTGGACATACTACAGCAGCTACTGTAAATTATGGAGGCACCGCTGTATGGCAATGGAATAAACGAAGATGGGTATCTGTTATTTGTATAATATTATTAGTATTAACAGGCTTTTCAAGAAATTATCTTGGAGTTCATACCCCTCAGGATGTAGCAGTAGGTTTCGGTGCAACAGCACTGGTAATGTTTATTATTTCAAAAGTAAACAATAAACTTGAAAATAATGCTACAGCTAAAAATATATTGACTGAAATTGGAATCCTTTTAGTAATTGCAGTAATCATATATATCCAAATAAAGCCATATCCAATGGATTATGTAAATGGGGAACTACTTGTTGATCCTCAAAAGATGATGAAAGATACTTTTAAAGCAGCTGGAATGTTCTTGGGATTTGTTGTAGGTTCATATATCGAACGCTATTATATTAAATACCAAATTCCAGAGAATTCAAAAAATCTTCCTATCCTCGGATTTATAGGTGTAGCTATTATTTTCTCTTGGAAATCATACCTGGGTAGTGCAATTTTTAATGGCATGCTTGGAGATAATTGGGGTAGTTTTGTTGCGAGATTTATCATGATGTTTTTCGCGGTAGCTATTTATCCAATACTAATAAAAAAATGGGAATAGTTTTAGATTTTCTTCAGAAAATCTTAAACCTATAAAGTTATGAAATGTGATATAATTTTAGTCTACATTAATAATAAATATTAATTAATATTCAAACATCATTCAGATTGATAAACAAAAAAAGAAAATATTTTTAGAAGAGGGAGTAGTGGGAGACTAATGACAATAATACTAGATGATATATGTAAATCATTTGATGACACACTAGTTTTAAATAAACTTAATGTTAGTATTGATGATGGTAAAAGCTATGCATTTGTTGGTCCATCAGGTTCAGGAAAATCAACTGCTATAAAAATTTTTATGGGGCTTGAAACCCCAGATTCAGGAGAAGTAGCGAGAATGGGAGACTACAAGTATCCCACTCTAAAAAGTGCTTATGTTTCTCAAGAAGGACAATTGAATATGAAAAAGAGTGCCATATGGAATGTAAAAAAAGTTCATCGTTGGGCAACCAAAGGAAGAGCAATTGAGGAATTAAGTAGATTCATTCCAAAAGAAAAAATGGAAATACCAGTATCCGAATTATCAGATGTGGATAGAAGATTAGTAGAACTAGTTAGAGCTTTTTTTGTTCCTGCAGATTTTATAGTATTAGATGAACCTTTCAGAGGTATGAATGAAGAACTAAAACAACAGGTTATAAGTTATATTTTTACTATACAAGGTAACAGACCGCTATTAATTGCACAGCAAGAAGAGAATGGCCTAGAATTTGCAAAGAAAATCCGATTATAAAAATTTAAACTATTGGTTCTTGATTTTCCTCAGAAAATCTTGAACCGAACACAGACCAATATTTTCTGAATGAAAATATTGCCTAGCAAAACAGGATTTTTGCTGTGAATAAGTTAAAGAAATGGGAGGCTAATTGCCCAATGTCATTAAGATAAGATGACAACAAAAAGAAATAGAGAACTGAGAACCTGA
>CAMJBT010000022.1 GCA_946403965.1 uncultured Pseudobutyrivibrio sp.
TGATAAAAATCTTGCAACAGGACTGCTTAAATATCAGGAATATCGATTTGGTATTCCGTGAAGACTTAGGATTCTGTATAATTTAAGACAGTGAAATTAACAAATCGGCATTTACTGGGAATGGCATTACTTTCATGAAAGATCAAATACAAATAACTCAAGACAATTTTATTAGACTGTTGGAAGAGGAATTTCCAGACAAGCATACAGATGTCCTGCATCACATTGAAGAAAATGGCGAGGTATTGTTTCATATTTTGTGCAATGATGTAATAGAAACCCCATTAGAGGAGCTGTTGTCTGAAAATAAAGATACCGATATTATTAAGAAGTATTGTGATTTTATTGAGCGAATGTGGAAATTTGGAAATGAAGACATTATAAACATTCTAGATGTAACAGTTTTCGAAGGGCTGGCTCAAGATGACAAGATATGGCAGACTTTTGGTCAATACATATCTCAAGAGTGTAAAGATTATATCAACAATGATTTAATATCATGGAACGTGATGATGTTTTTATGTAAGCGGATAATATGATCCCTGAGATGACCAAATTCAAGTTTGTTTAACCAAATAAACATATTATAAGGAGCTGGTTTAGCTCCTTTATTTATACATATTATTTCCAGAACTAAATGCAACAGTAATGTATGTTTTGCTTTTACCTCTATAATGTTGCATTAACTTCAAGAATTTTGCATTTACTAAAAAAAGTTACTGAAAGAAAGAGAAAAAAGAGAGAAGCATTTGACAAATGTATCTGTCGGATAAATATCTGTTTTTCCGATAGAATGTATTTAAAATTGCTATCAACTATGATATCCTATATATATGCATAATATTAAATACTATTTTGGGAGGCACTACAATGGGCAAAGATTCCGAATTCTATAAAGAAAAATCAAAACAACAAAAACTTAAACTTAAAGAACTTTTATCTCAACTCCCAAAACCAGCTATAGACTATATTCATTCAAAAGAACAAACAACACAAACAAGTACTTTAATATCCTATAGTTACGACCTATTGACTTTCTTTCGGTTTTTACAGTCATCTAACCCTACAATTACAGGTTTGGACATCAGAAAAATTGATTATGAGCTCTTAGATAAAATCCAGCCAGATGATATTGAAGAATATCAACGATACCTTGAATTAAATGTTATTGGTGAACAACATGAAAACGGCAAAAAATCTATTGCTCGTAAAATGTCACCACTTAGAAGTTTATATAAATATTTATTACAACGAGAATATATTTCTCACGATCCAACACAGTTAGTTGCTTTACCTAAATTAAAAAAGGACAAAAATATCGTTCGAATGAGCAATTACGAAGTTCAATCAATACTTGATGCAATTGAAAATGGCAATGCTTATACCTCTGAACGTCAGCGAAAATACGCTCAGAAAACCAAAGGACGCGACCTCGCCATAATGACTTTAATGCTTAATACAGGTATACGTGTCAGTGAATGTAATGGACTTGATCTTGATGATGTTGATTTTATTGTTAATTCTTTAACAATCGTAAGAAAAGGTGGAGGACAGGATATTATCTACTTCAACAATGATGTAGCAGACACTTTAAAGGAATATATAAATGGTGAGCGCCAATACATCAATCCCATCAATGGACATGAAAAAGCACTATTCTTCTCTCTTCAAGGTAAACGTATTAGCATTGATGCTATTGAGAATCTTGTGAAAAAATACGCGAAAATCATTGTCCCAAATAAAAAAATTACACCTCACAAGCTTCGAAGCACCTATGGTACTGCTCTATATCGAGAAACTGGCGACATACGTCTTGTAGCGGATGTTTTAGGGCACGAAAATATTAATACTACTATTGACTACTATGCTGCTATTGAGGATGAACACAAGAGATTGGCCAGAAATGCTGTAGATTTTAGTAAAAAAGATCAATAAAATAGGATTCTTGCTGACTAAACAATGTAATTGTCAGCAAGAATCCCTTTACTTAAGTCATAGCTCTGTATTTGTTTAGTAAGGATTCAAAATACTCAGGTAATGGAGCATTGACTTCTACATAATTTCCAGTTGTAGGCTGTATAAAACCAAGTGTCTGTGCATGTAAAGTTTGGCCACTTAAATTCTTTACAGGTTTTCCATATACATCATCTCCTAAAAGTGGATGTCCAATTGAAGACATATGCACTCGAATTTGATGTGTTCTTCCGGTTTCTAACTTAAATTTCACATAAGAAAACCCCTTATATTGCTCTAAAACTTTATAATGAGTAACTGCCGAACGTCCATCAGAAACAACAGCCATCTTTTTTCTATCTTTTGGATTTCGGCCGATAGGAGCATCTATAATGCCTTCCTCATCTTTAAAATTCCCCACAACAATTCCTTTATATATACGATTCACAGAATGTGCTTTTATTTGAGCCGCAATATTATTATGGGCTTTATCATTTTTACATACTAAAAGCGAACCTGTTGTATTCATATCAATTCTATGAACAATACCAGGTCTAATTTCACCATTTATGCCAGAAAGAGAATCTTTACAATGATACATCAATGCATTAACTAATGTGCCTGAATAATGGCCAGGAGCTGGATGTACAACCATTCCTTTTGACTTATTTACAACAATAACATCATCATCTTCATACAGTATCTCTATAGGAATATCTTCTGGAACAATATCAATTTCCTTTACAGGCTCAACACTAACAACAATTTCGTCACCTAAACGTGTTTGATATTTAGATTTTACATTTTTTCCATTTACCAAAACAAAGCCACTATCTATTGCTTTTTGATAGTAGCTTCTTGATTTTTCAGGATTATAACCTGCAAGATATTTATCGATTCTGATACCTTCATCTGCAGATTCTTCGATAATGATAGTATATTCATCCATTATTTAAATAATAAGCGTTGCTTAATCTCCTCTAAATCTTCATCTTTATAATAAAAAAGAATTAATATTAAAAGTGCAAATATTGCAACAGTCACATAACAATCTGCAACATTAAAAACAGGAAAATTAATTAAAGAAAAATAAATAAAATCAACAACATAGTTATTGCTAATTCTATCGATATAATTGCCTATAGCACCTGCGATAAGAAAAACAATAACATAATCTAAGAATGTATATTTTTTTTCCTGAGGCATTCTAAAAAGAATGTATGCCATAATTATTAATAAGATGGGCGTAGCAACGGCAAACAATGTCTGTTTTCCTTCAAGCATTGAAAATGCAGCACCAGTATTTTCTAGATAATGAAGTTGCAACACATTTGGAATAAGAATAATATCTTCCCTATCCATTAGATGCTCAACAGCAAGTATTTTGGTCCATTGATCTAACAAAATCAAAAGTATAGAAAGTATTATACTATACACTAAAGAAATTAATTTATTACATTTGTAAAACATTAGTTTAATACCTGTTCTATTGACTCAAGCAAATCTTCATCAGAAAAATCAATATATGATCCTGCTTCGCCAATAGCCTTTAAAATAGTAAATTTTATTTGATTATTAACCATTTTCTTATCTGATTTTGAAGCTTCTAAAATATCTTCAGCTTTTAAACCTGATACTGATGTAGGAAGGTTATATTCATTTAAAAGGTTGATAATGTCTTCATGTTCTTCCCGTGAAATATTTCCAAGTTTTGCTGATAAAAATCCAGCACAAACCATACCAATAGCCACACACTGACCATGACCAAGATTAAAGTTTGAAAGCTTTTCGATAGCATGACCTAATGTATGGCCGTAATTCAAATATGCTCTGATTCCCTTTTCTTTAGGATCGATTTCGACAACATGTCCCTTAATCTTACAACAATTATATACAGTATGTTCTAAAGCTTCTGTCTCTCTGGCTGAAAGGCTCTTTGAATTTACCTTTAACCAATCGTACAATTCTTTATCTGCTATTAAGGCACTTTTTATTACTTCTCCCATTCCACAAGCAAAATTGTCTGCATCTAAATGATTAAGCACTGATAAATTCATATATACCATTTTGGGCATATAAAAAGCACCAACCATGTTTTTATACTTGTTAAAATCAACCCCTGTTTTACCGCCTACAGAGCTGTCTACCTGGGATAATAATGTGGTAGGAATTTGGATAAAGTCTATTCCCCTCAAAAAAGTGGCAGCTGCAAATCCAGTTAAGTCACCAACTACGCCTCCTCCAAGAGCAACAAGTAAAGAATTTCTAGTAAACTTCTTAAGAATTAAATGCTCATATAACATATTGACAGTGCTGAGATTTTTGTTTTCTTCACCAGCTGGAAAACTGAAAGAAGTAACATTACTTCCTGTGTTTTTAAAAATATCAAGAACCTCTTTCAAAAATAAAGAAGCTACATTTGAATCTGTAACAATACAAATATTATCATATTTAGATTTAATATCAGTATTAAAACAAGTTAGCAAATCTTCAAAATTACTTCTAAAATGAATTTGATAACATGGAGTACCTTCATAATTAATCGTCAAGTCTTTTGCCATTAGTATTCTCCTTCTGTAGTTGTTACAAAAAAACACCAGATATTTTCATATCTGGTGCAAGTGTCTAAAAATTAAAAGCCGGTTTGAATTCCAGTGAAATCAAAGGCATCTACGATTCCTGCTAAATCACCAGAAAGCTCAACTCCTGCAGGAGTGATAATGAAGATGTAATCCTCAATACGTTGTAAATTACCATCAATTGCGTAACATGTACCACAAGTAAAATCGATGATACGTTGTGCAACTCCAAGATCTAATCCCTTCATATTAAGAAGAACTGTACGTTCAGCTAAAAGGGTTTCAGAAATTTCGCGAGCGTCCTCAAATGAAGATGGCTTAATAACACAAACCTCCATAACAGCTCCTTTCGATTTATTTCTCATTGGTGTAACTTTTTGCGCTGGTTTAAATGATCTATTTTCCTTCTCTGAAGGTTTATTTAGAACTGGACGCTTTTCCTCCTCGTCTTTTTTACCAAACTTATTAAAGAAAGATTTTTCCTCTTCCTCATCATAAAGTTCTTCATCATCATATTCGTCGTAGTCGTCTCCAAGATGCATTGCATCAAGCATTCTTTCAAACATAACAATAACTCCTCTTTATATGCTATAATTTCTCTCACCGAAAATAGCGGTACCAACTCTTATATGTGTAGCACCTTCCTCTATGGCAACTTCAAAATCATTTGTCATTCCCATAGATAAAATTCTCATATCTACATTATCGATGTTTTCGTTAGCTATGTCAACCGATAACTCCTTTATTTTGTGAAAAATCCCTCTATTTTCTTCTGGAACCACAACATTTGGTGCAATGGTCATTAATCCCATAATGTGAACAACATCTAAAGTTGAGATTTCTTCACAAAGCTGTTTAGCCTCTTCTAATTTAACTCCAAATTTTGTGGCCTCATTAGCAGCATTTACTTCAATTAAAATAGGTACTATAACTCCCTTTTTCTTCGCCTGAATATTTATTTCTTCTGCAAGACGGTAGCTATCTACCGAATGAATCAGTTTAACCTTATCAACAATATATTTAACCTTGTTTCTCTGGAGGTGACCTATCAAATGCCAATCAATATCTTCTGGCATTTCAGGAATTTTACCTGTTAGTTCTTGAACTTTGTTCTCACCAAATACTCTAATCCCTTGGTTATAAATAACCTGTAAATCACTAACAGGCTTAGTTTTGCTAACTGCAATTAATGTCACATCTTCCCTTTTGCGATTTGCACGCTTACAAGCTTCAGCTACTCTAGCCTCGACGTTAGTTAGGTTTTCTTTTAATTCCTGCTCTCTCATTTTGTTACCTCGTTTAATTAATTTATGATTGTATTTTCTTCTACTTCATTTCCTTGAAGGACTATATGATCATACATAGAGATACCGTATTTCGTACCGGTTTTTATAATAGAATAATCATTATTCTGATACAATATTTCAATTTGTTTAAATACAGCATATCCCTTATTTACATTGTATACGCCTTCAAGCGTAGCTAAATCACTTCCAACCACATATTGTTCGTTGGAATCGGGTTTTAACAATACGTCGCCCCTTTTCACATCACTGTTATCAATATAGTAATAGTCTTCGCTTTCATAGTAAATAACAGGGTTTATATATTCCCCTTTATCATTTTCACTTTGAAGTAAGAATCCAGCAGAATCATCATTATTACCTTGAAGCATATATGATTTTGGAATAGTAAAAAATTGTTTTTTTACAATTGATGAATTAGGTATTTTTAGTCCAGATATATTGTTTTTAATAATTTTAATATGAACATATCTGCTATCAGCATACCTATCCATTGAATCATCTAAGGATAAAACCAGATAATACTTTCCAGCTTTTTTTGCAAAAGAAAGATTGGTCCAGGTTTCAACTTCATCCTCTAGGAATTTAATCTTTAAATAACTCTCTTCCTGAAGTGATTCATACAAGGATTTATCAACCTCACAAATCAAATTCCAATGATCAGAAGTAATAATTTTAAAGACAGGCTGTCCAGCTACAACAGATTCTTGTGATTTAAGATTCTCAGCTGAATAAGTTGACATATCAAAAGAATCAGATATAAAAGAATCCACTGTAAGATTTTCCAGGCCATCTACGGAATATACAATTAGACCTGGAGAAGGGCTATTGTAAATCGTGAATGTACCAGAGTTAATGGCACTTTGAAGTGATTCTCCCATTGACTCCATTGCAGAAACTGTATATAACTGCTGAATTTGAGATTCAAGTTCTGTCTTAAAAGAATAAAGTTTGTTGTAGTTTGTTGTATTGAAATCATAAGTAAATCCAGAAATAGCCGATTCTAGCTTTTCATAGTCTTCATCTCCTAAGCTAACTTCCGAATTCTCTGTTGATTTTTTTAACGTTGATAGTACCTCTCCAGATGTATCAAGAGCATATACCTTTGATTTAGCACCAACTTTAGAAAAGTTTTCAGCAATATATAAAATATCTCCATTTGCTTCAGCATTAACAATCTGTTCCTGCCGAATAGCAAGAGCGTTATATTCTAAGTTTGAGGAAATAGAACCTTGTGACACTTCATATACCGTGATGTTTGCAGCTGTAAGGTAAGTAAGTAGATGATACAGCATATATATAAACATAACACCAACAATAATGAAGCCAATAGAAAAATGATATTGCTTTGGATATTTAATTATTTTCTTTTCTTGAATTCTACTTTTTTTCATAAATTTAAAGTTACTCTTTTACCAAATTAAAAGGGCACGAATCCGTGCCCCATATAATTCTTAATAATAATTTTAAGATTATATATTATAAACTTAAAATTCAAAATTTATAGAGATACTATTATCTTCCCCTTTGCATCATCAGGAAGATCCTTCTCATTTTTACTAACAGATAAAACAAATTTTACATTAAACATGTTACAAACCTTATCAAGCTTATCTAGAGCTGCAGAAAAATCATCATTATCATTTATATATGATACTGTTAGGAAACTATCTAAGAACACCTCTTGAATATCTGAATTCTGAGATAAAACACCGCTTAAGAAACCTAAAAATTCATCAGTTGTATCGATTGGATAATCACCCATATTAATCAAGCGAATCTTTGAGTCTAATTCGTACATATGCTTAGTATTTTTATCAATGTACACAACAGATCCATCAACTTTTTTAATATCGGTATTTACCTTGTCCAATAAGTATTTAGTTTTTCCTTTGCCCTTCTCGCCTGATATTATCTCCACCATGTTTAAATACCTCCCTTTTATACTATTAGCATCGAAAATCCCCCGTCCAATGCTTATTGTTTTAGTTAAGTATATTCTAACATAATGAGCCTAAAATCAAAATAACAAAAACAACATTTATTTAAAAATTGTGATTTTTTAAGCGAATTTACAGATAATCTCGCGGAATTGTGCACAATTATCAAAAATTCTTTAAGTACAATAATTACTAAGCATTTGATTCATCAGCAAATAAAGATTTGACCTGCAATCAGCATTAAACACAATGGAAATTATCTTGTCACCATCTTCATTTTGAGATAGCAACACCAAGCAATATCCTGCAGCACCTGTTGTACCAGTCTTACCACCTAAAATAGTAAAACCGTTAGGCTGATGAACGTTACCAGATAAATACTGATTTGTAGTTCTCCAATCTACAGTTTTTGCAGAACCTTGACTAGTGTAATTTGCAGTATAGGTTGTTGCTGTAAAAAT
Organism: uncultured Pseudobutyrivibrio sp.; assembly: GCA_946403965.1. GTDB lineage: Bacteria > Bacillota > Clostridia > Lachnospirales > Lachnospiraceae > Pseudobutyrivibrio. The sequence continues at coordinate 8,238 of CAMJBT010000022.1, forward strand.
ATTATAAAAATTTTCATTCTGTAATGCAGTATTTAAAATTAGATACATATCATATACAGTGGTGTAATGATTCTCATCATGCAATCCATTAGGAGTGATGAAATGAGAATTTGTAGCACCAATTTCTGTTGCAGTCTGGTTCATCAATTCAGCAAATGATTCAACATCTCCGCTAATTCCCTCGGCAATTGCTACGGCCGCATCGTTGCCAGATCGAAGCATAAGGCCATACAACAAATCTCTTAGGGATATAACATCTCCTGCTCTAAGGTTGATAACAGAAGAATCACTAGCTTGGTCAACAGCATTTTCACTAATAGTATAAAATTCGTCCAAATCCCCTTTTATACAAGCTATGTAAGCTGTGAGGATTTTGGTTGTAGATGCTGGATATAACTTTTCATGAACTGATTGGGCATAAACACAAGACTGTTCAGTTATATTAAAAGCAGCGGCACCAGATGCGACCTGCGAATCAACGGCAGATGTGCCCAAATCCTCATCACCAGTCACACACAAATCCTTTGCAAACAATTCTACATCAGAACCCGCTCCATTGTGTGTGATACCATAAACATCTGAAGTGTCATAAATATTATAGCTTGATACATTTTCCTCTTTCTTACCGCAAGAAATCAGAGAAAATGCCATTATAACAACTAAGGATAAAGAAACACATTTATTTATACATTTCACGCCACTCAAGATCTCCTCTATCCAAAGACTTAATAAGCAATTCTGCTGTAGCTAAGTTAGTAGCCAAAGGTATATTATGGGCGTCACAAATCCTAACAATACTATTAACATCAGGTTCATGAGATTTAACAGTAAGTGGATCTCTAAGAAAAATCACTAAGTCAATCTCATTTTGCTCAATCTGAGCACCAAGCTGTTGAGTACCACCAAGGTGGCCTGCTAAATACTTGTGTACAGAAAGGTTTGTAACCTCCTCTACAAGTCTGCCAGTAGTTCCTGTGGCAAAAATCTCGTTTTTGCTAAGTATTCCTCGATAAGCAATACAGAAATTCTGCATCAGCTTCTTTTTGGAATCATGAGCTACTAATCCAATGTTCATTTAAAAAAGCCTCCCATTATTATTTTTTGATTGAAGACCAACATTCAATACAATACCAATACCAAAATAAACTGTAACAAGGGACGTGAGTCCATAACTAACAAAAGGAAGTGGTAAACCGGTATTTGGCATCAATCCTGTTACTACGCAAATATTAACGAAACTCTGAAAACCAATCAATGTAGCCATACCCACACAAATAAGTTTACCAGATACGTCTTTCGCATTCTTTGCTATCATAAGAATTTCAATTGTAATAAAAAATATAAGAATAATTACTAAAGCGGAACCTACAAATCCCAGTTCCTCTCCTGCTACTGCAAAAATAAAATCAGTATGAGGTTCTGAAATATAATTACCATTTTTTACAGAATCAAAAGCATCGTTTCCTAAGCCTTTTCCCATCAGCTGTCCTGAACCTATTGCCATGATAGAATTCTGCTGCTGATAAGAATTCTGTGGATATTTATCAGGTTTAAGCCATGCAAGAATACGGATACCTTGATATTCCTTAAGAATAGTTTGCCCTTCTCTAGAAATAAGGGCTAGTAAAATAAGAATTGATGGCGCAGTCACTCCAAGTACAATACCAACAAGCTTATAACTTAGTCCCACTACAAACATCATAACACAAATAATCATCATTGTGACTATAGTAGTTGATAAATCTGGTTCTTTTTCTATTAAAATTAACGGAATTCCAGCTAAAATCATTGTAAAAACTAGAATTTTAGGCTTATTTATTTCTTCTTCATGCATCATTAAAAACCATGCAAAAAACAAAATAAGCAAAATTTTGCCTAGCTCAGAAGGCTGAAATCTAACTCCAACTTCAATCCATCTGGTAGCACCACCGGCATCATCACCAAAAATCAAAACTGCTACCAAAAGAACAATGACAAGCCCATAGTATATCCAGTGAAAATGAAGAATGAAATCATAATCTACTAATGTCATTCCTGCCATAACTAAAACGCCAAGTATCATACCAATAATCTGTTTCTGTTGGTTAGATTCATTCGCTGAACCTATAACAAAAATACCTATAATGGTCAAGGCAATTACAGCTAATATTAACTTAATATCCAGATTTTTAAATTTATAATTTCGAAACATTAACTCTTAATCCTCTTTAACAATCCACTACTAAGTGGTTCTGCTAAAAGCTCGTGATTCCAAACAGAAATACCTATCGGTTCATTTTTAGAACGTCTGACACGTAATGACCATTTTTCCTGTATATGAACCTGTCCTGATTTTGTTCCAATCTGAATATTATCGGAATCAAGCTCTCCGGCAACAATATAGCATCCGGTATTATCAGGAAATCCTGCATGACAAGAACCACTAAGGCATCCCATAACAATTATATTTCCCTTTGCCTTAACTGTAGCTTTTGATTTAACATCTCCAAGTATAATAAGGCTGGAATCTGATGTTATAACATCATGTTTTGCAACACTGCCTCTAATGATTTTCGCGTTTTCAAATATTTCATCTGTATAGAATTTATCAATTTCTCCAAGCATGCGAATGTCCTTATACTCGTTATTTTCATTGAGTAGGATAATCTTTATTTTTGAATTTAATTCAATTGCTTGAATAATTACAAGGCCTTCTTCAGTGGAAAGCTCACGTCCAAAAGTCTCAAGGACCATGGACGTCTCTCCAAAGAAATCAGAAGCTTTGGCAAATTTTTCGCAAATAGCTCTGACTAATTCCTCAAATGAAATAGTAGGATCTAATTGAAGCGAAAGACCATATTTATTACTTTTTAAAACGACTGGATCGTTACCCAAAATAAAGCCTCCCTTTTTTAATCTGTAATCTCATTTCCAGCATCAGATACTGTATTAGCTTCACCATTAAGCAAGTCTTCAGTAGATGAAACTCCAAAGTAATAAGACAATATATCCTTTGAAACCGCAGCTGCATTATGTGATGTATATCCATAGGCAATACGAGTTGCAATAGCTATCTCAGGATTGTCATAAGGTGCAAAGCCTATAAATAAGGCGTGGTTAGGTCTGCTTTTTACTTGCTGGGCAGTACCTGTTTTACCTGCCACAGGAACTGAGAAATTGTTATATGATGAAAGTGACTCAACAACCATTCTCATTCCATAATGAATAGCATCCCATTGTGAAGCATTTAAAGCATCTATCTCGTTTCTAACAGATGGCTTATAGCTTTCTAGAACATTTCCATCTGAATCTCTAACGCTATCCAAAAGAGTAAGATTGTAAACTGTACCTCTACTTGCTATTGCAGCGGCATATCGAGCCAAACCGATAGTAGTAAAGTTATTATCAGACTGACCGATTGCAGCCATGACAGGGTACTCCGTTGCAATATGTGGAGAATTTTCTTCCACCTCAACGCCAGTAGTTTCATCCAAGCCATACATAGATGCATACTTTTGAATGTTCTTTATACCCTTTACTTCATCATAATTGCCATCACCACCAGAAAGTCTCCAACCAACTTCATAAAAGAAATAGTTACAAGAATCTCTGATAGCCTCTGACACGTTGATGCTGCCGTGATTGCTAGGATAAATCCAACATTTAGGTTTGTTAGAAACCTTTGTGTATTGGCCTAAGTCTACGATTTGCGTTCCTATATCTATAACGCCCTCTGCTAGACCAGCTGTAGAACTAACAATCTTGAATGTAGAACCAGGGGCTGTTCTCTGCTGCGTAGCATAATTGTATAAAGGATTTGCAGCATTATTAGTCAAATATGAATAATAATCAGCGTCAACAGAATTAGCCAGCCTATTATTGTCATATCCTGGATATGTAACCATAGCTAATAGCTCACCTGTTTTAGTGTCGATAATTGCAGATGAACCAGAACATGGATCCAAAGCAAGCTGACCAGGTGTAATCTCAAGATTTTTTATCTTTGATAACATAAACTCATAGGCTGATAAACGTCCGCTTGTAAGCATCTGATAGGTCTCATCATCCTGGTCTAATACACCTTGATCATACAAAATGACACAAAGTTGTGAGCCTGAAATACCATCATCTAAAAGTAAATACTTATAAATTAAATTCTGGAAGCCCTTATCATTTTCAAGATACTTAATTAAGTAATCAATAAGATCATCATAAAGCTCTTCGGTATCTGCATACTTGGCCTCAGTCTCATATTTTGTAATATCAATCCAATTTTGCTCTATTGCATAAATCAGATATTTGTTAACAGCCATCTGTTCTGAAGTCCAGCTTTCCTGTACCTCAGATCCTTTATCAATCGCATTTGCATCAAAAATTCCAAGGCTTTTAAGCTTAGTAACTAGATATGTAGAATACGCCTGATATTCATCTGGCAAATCACTATAAATCACTTCATTATTTGATTTCAGCTGGCTTTTAAGTGTAGACAAGACTGATTTTTGCTTTCCCTTAAAAGCGGCAAGCACTGCCTTTTCAGTAGATGTCGAATCATCATCTGCGAATGCAGTTGTATCGATTATTCCGTTTTTAATCAAGGAATAATATACATCATAAATAGGCACAACAACGTCCGAAGCTGAAGCATGTTCAGATGCATTATACTGCTTTATATTTGCAATTTTAGAATATAAAATACCAGCAATTTCTTGCTCCAAAAGAATATATGTCGCTTTTTGAAGCTCCATATCTATTGAAAGATATACATCATTTCCAGATACAGCCGCCAAATAGTCTCCCTCAGCGATAGTATTTCCAACACTATCTACATACAGAGTCTCATGACCTTTTGTTCCAGAAAGATAATCATTCATGTATTTTTCAATACCAGACTTACCAATAACATCAGTAGCTTCAATAGTATCATCTTCTTTTGAAAGCTCTTTATATTCTGTAGTGGAAATCTGTCCAGTATATCCAATAATATGAGCGAAATATTCACTATCTTTATATCTTCGAAGTGATTTTTGTTCTACGGCAACGCCAGTGAGCTCATTTACATTTTCTTCAATAAATGCAACTGATTTATCCGAAATGTCAGATGCAATAACTGTAGAAATATACTTCTGATATGAGTTTTGGCCCATGTTATATCGAACAATTAAAATCTTATAGCGAAGTTTTTGGTCATATTCATCAGAAATATTGTAAACCTTATCACTAGAAAGATAGTCAATAATTTGTTCTGGAGTAGCAGTTGCCTGATCAAAACCAAGTTTGTCACTGTATTCCAAGTCATCAATACTTGATTTACCAAAAACATCGGCACGAAATCTCTGAAGAGAATTTCCTGAATATAAAAACTGATACTCACCTGATGAATCGATAATAATAGGGAAATTGTTATCGATAGAATCGCCATTGGCCTCAAGCTTTTCAATTATGTATGCGATTTCTGAATTCAGAGACTCACTTCGTTCTGCCTTGGATGAATAAGTCCCTGTATCCTGAATTGTTACTGCATAAACCAATTCATTATAAGCTAATAAATTGCCATTGCGATCATAGATATTTCCACGAGTAGCAGGAATTATTTCTGTTTTTTCCAGTTTTAAATTGTAGTTGCTCTGGTATTCAGAACCATTGATAATTTGTAGATAAAATAAGCGTGAAATAAGGACAGCAGCGAAAATGCCCATCACTACTGATACAACACGAATACGTGAAGATAATGCATTTCTTAAAAAGTCCTTAATAGTTTCCAATTCGATCAGAACCTTTCTTTTCCATTTTTTCTAACCAGTTATTAATATACAAAATCATATAGTAGACAAAAATGGAAACAAGTAGTGTATATACAACCTCAGGTATAATTAAATTTAACAAATAAAATGAAAAAGAATGCTGAGATTTTACAGTAAATCGTGCGAAATAAGATGCAGTACCATAAATTAAATCACTAGTACCTATAAGAATCATAGGTAATCTTAAATCATCACCAAAAAACTGTTTTTTGAAAAGGCCATTTAGTAGCCCTATATACATGTAAATTAGAGCATATGAACCAAAAAGGGTGCCAGAAAAAATATCAAGCAACAGGCCAGTAAAAAAGCCAACCCATATTCCATATCTTCTCCCCTTCATAAACCCATAGGTAGCAACAACGCAAAGTAAAATATTAGGTGTTACGCCTGCAAGACGATATCTTGAAAATATACTTGTTTGGAGTAAAAAGCATACATAAATTACAAGGGCAATAACCAATATTCTTTTTAAATACTGCTTAAAATCACTCACTCTTGTATGACTCCTTTAACTGTTTAATAACAAGCACATCAGATAAATGCTTGAAATCTACAACAGGTGTAATTGTTCCAGACTTTGATAAATCATTTTCATCGAGATTAACTGATGAAATATAACCGATCATAAGTCCAGGTAAATATTTGTCAGATATATTGGATGTAACAACAATATCGCCAATTGCTACCTTGTCATCACTATCACTTAGATTCGAATAATTAATCACATTGCTAGCAGTCATATTTTCAAGACTTCCAGAAACAATACAATTGTCCTCAGTAGATGAAATAGTTGCACTAACATTTGATGTATCATCTATAATTGCACGAACCACAGCATAGCTGTCACCAACAGAAGAAACGATACCTACTAAACCACCATCTGCAATAACGTTCATATTTACTTTAATGCCGTCTTTTTTGCCTTTATCGATAGTGAAGGTGTTAAACCAATTAGATGTACCCCTTCCAATGATACGTGCACCGGTAGTTTCGTAATCGTAATAGTTTTGATCAAGCTCATATAACTTTTGAAGCTCGTCTAATTCACCAAGCTTAAGCTCATAGCTTTTGATTTTATCATTCAGCTCGTCCACCTGCTCTGTAAGTTCTTCATTTTCAGCAACAAGTTGCTTTTTTGTTTTGGTGTCTGCTGAAGAAATAGCAATTGTACTTCCTATATAGTCGATACCCTTTTGCATTGGTATAAAAATATGGTTTGCTATTGTTTCAAGAGGACCACCTGTAAACCCGGTAGAATAACTAAAAAACAATAGCATTATACATATAATTGATAAAATCGTGAGCAGATATTTACTTGGTATTCCACCATTTGATTTTCTCTGTCTCATAATACCTCGATTAATTATTTAAATATTCTTGTTTTCATACTATAGCCATACTGCTTAAACTTTGAATCTGTAAGAACTGATCCCAAACCTCGTACGCATGACTCCTGTGGATCATCAAAGCAATTAACCTTGATGTTTGTAACTTCTGAGAATAAATCTGTAAGTCTAAACAATTGAGATGTTCCACCGGTAAGATAAATACCAGAATGGACGATGTCCTTTGCAAGCTCAGGTGGAACCTTTTCAAGAATAAGTTTAACGTTTGTGCAGAAGCTTTCTAAATCAGCCTTTATTGCGTTATAAATAACGTCACTTTCGATTTCCATTTCTATTGGGAGACCGCTAACTACATCACGTCCAACAACTGTTAACTTCTCTCCTCTTCCTTCGATAGCCGAACCAATTTCTTCTTTAAGCTGTTTTGCAGTCTTCTGACCAATTACAAGATTAAAGTTTCTCTTGATGTAGGTAACAATTGATTCATCGATTTGATTTCCACCAAAAGGTAGAAGTTCAGATAACACAAGGCCACCCAAGGAAATAACAGATATTTCAGTGGTATCAGCACCTAAGTCTACAACCATAACACCAGTAGGTTCTGAAACATCAAGACCAAGACCAATAGCACTTGCAATTGGTTTTTCGCACACCTTTATTGAATGTGGCTTATTCTTTGATTTTGTAAACAAATCTGAGAATGCCTTTTTCTCAACCTCAGTAATATCTGTAGGTACAGCAACAACAATATCTGAGCCTTTAATTTTTCCTTTTAATTCTTTTTCGAGAACCTCAAAAAGCATTGTTTGCATATTGTCGAAATCTGCTATAACACCTGAAACAATAGGAAATGAAACCTGAATTGTGTCAGGAGCTTTTTCGAACATAGAATATGCTGGATTTCCATAAGAATACATTTGATTCTTGTTTACAATAGCAATTGTGTTTTTAATATTTGTGATTGAACTGGTTGCTCCACTAAATATCTTTAGATTCTGAGTACCTATATCAATTCCAAAAGAATTTGGCATAATTATCCTCCAAATAAAATAATATTCTAACAAAACTACGCCTATAATTACTTAAAAATAGGCATAAAAAGCATAGGCCTTTTAGCAGATATTTTAGCACAGTTGTGATATGTTCACAAGGCGACCATCCACAAGTTTCTGAAGAGACTTAAGGATACCAAGTTTTGCATGATTCCATGTTAATCCGCCCTGGAAAAATGCAGTATAAGGCTCTCTAAGTGGTCCATCTGCTGAAAGCTCAATAGATGAACCTGATACAAATGCACCTGCAGCCATAATAACCTTAGAATCATATCCAGGCATATCCCATGGCTCTGGTGTGACATATGAATCTACCGGTGCAGCAGCCTGGATTCCTTCGCAGAATGCAATCAAACCTTCCGGCTTAAAGAATGAAACAGCCTGAATAATGTCATATCTTTCTTCGGTAGAATTTGGTACACAAAGGAAGCCAAGAGGTTCATAAATATTAGCAGCAAATATAGCTCCCTTAAGTGCTCCCGCAACAACTGTAGGTGCAAGGAAAAATCCCTGATAAAACGACTGCATAATACCAAGAGAAGCTCCTACTTCCTTACCAAGACCTGGTGATGTAAGACGATGAGCTGCACTTTCTACACACTCCTTTGTTCCAACTATATATCCACCAATTGGAGCAAGTCCACCACCTGGATTCTTAATCAAAGATCCAACACACATATCAGCACCAACTTCAATTGGTTCAATCTTTTCTACAAACTCGCCGTAGCAATTATCTACCATACAAATAATATCCGGCTTAATGCCTTTTATAAATGAAATAAGTTCTCCAATTTGTTCTACAGATAGAGTTGGACGGTTTGCATATCCTTTTGAACGTTGAATAGTAACAAGCTTTGTACGCTCATTAATTGCAGCTTTGATGCCATCATAATCAAAGCCACCATCTTCCCTTAAATCAACCTGTGCATAAGTAACACCATATTCAGCCAATGAGCCATTAGATGGTCTAATTCCGATTACTTCCTCCAGCGTATCGTATGGTTTTCCTACAGGTGATAAAAGCTCGTCACCAGGACGTAGATTACTCATTAAAGCAAGAGCTAATGCATGAGTTCCGCATGTAATCTGTGGACGAACAAGGGCGTCTTCAGCTTTGAAAACAGATGCATATACTTTTTCAAGAGTATCACGACCAATATCTCCATAGCCATAACCAGTTGTTGTATTGAAGCATTCAACTGCAACCCTATTTTCTTGCATAGCTCTTAAGACCTTAAGCTGATTATACTCAGCAATATCATCAATTTCTCTGAAGCGCTCTTCAAGTTTTTCAAGAATACTATTACCGTATTCATATACTTCTTTTGATATACCAAATTCTTTGTAAATACTAAACACTATCTATAATTCCTTTCTTCTTTAGCTCAAACAAAATATGTGAGAGTTGATCTTCAGTAGATAAATAAATAGTTTTATCTATCCAAAGAACTTCTTTTTCTCTTCTAAACCAGGTAAGCTGACGCTTAGCATAATTTCGGGAGTTTTTCTTGATAAGCTCAACAGCATCTTCTAATGAACGTTCCCCATCAAGATATGAAATAATCTCCTTGTAACCAATTCCATCCATAGAGGTCATGCCCTTTTTGCAGCCTTTATTAAGAAGTCCTTTTACCTCCTCAAGGAGTCCATCTGCCATCATCTTATCCACTCTATAATTTATACGGTTATATAATTTTTCTCTGTCATCATTCAAAACAAAATATGCAAAGTTATAATCAGATTCTCGCTGTCTTTCCCTTGCATTATGAACAGAAAATTTTTCTCCTGTTTGATTATAGTATTCAAGAGCTCTAATAACTCTTTTTCTATTGGCAGCAGGAATAGATTCAGCAGACTCTGGATCAATTTCTAAAAGCTTATCATGGAGAGCCTCGTTACCATTTTCATCTGCAAATCTCTCCAGACTTTCCCTGTAATTTTTGTCTATCTCCTGCTGTGTAAACTGAATATCATAAAGTATAGCCTGAATGTAAAAACCAGTTCCTCCACAGATAATAGGGATTTTCCCCCTGGAATAAATATCTTCCATGGCAGCTAAAACCATTTCTTTAAAACGTACCACATGAAATTCTTCAGTAGGTTCAATAACATCAATTAAATGATGTTTAACCCCTTCCATTTCTTCAGGCATTATTTTAGCTGTTCCAATATCCATATTCCTGTATACCTGCATACAATCTGCAGAGATTATTTCACCATCAATTGCCTTCGCAAGTTTTATGGATAATGAAGTTTTACCTACAGCTGTCGGGCCGGTTAATACAACTAATTTTTTCATTATATAATCCTTTTAAATTTCTTTCCTAACTCATATTCCGAAAAGGAAATCATTGTTGGTCTACCATGTGGGCAGTGATATGGGTTTTCAAGAGTCAGTAAGTCGTCAATTAGAGTTTTTATTTCAGGTATGGAAAGCTTATTATTACCTTTTACAGCAGCTTTACAAGACATAGATGCAACTCTTTCAACAATCATATCAAAAGAATCACTTGCCTTGTAGGATTGACAATCCGCAAGAACCTCCATAAAGAAATCTTTTGGATTAAGATTCAAAAGATTTCCAGGAACAGCATTTATTGCAAGCTCATTTCCTCCGAAAGATTCAACTCTATAACCAAGCTTTTCAAAGGCATCTCTGTATTGTTCAAAAAGCAGCACATCCTGAGGAGATAATGATACTATAACGGGCGGACTAACCATCTGAGATGTCATCTCTTGATGCTTCAATCGTTCCATTGTCTTTTCAAATAGTACTTTTTCATGAGCAGCGTGCTGATCAATGATATACATATTTTTATCGTATTCAACAATCCAATATGTATCGAAGACCTGACCTATTATCTTATGTTCTTTTATGGCTTCTTTATCAAGGAAGCTAATCTGCTCGTACTTTTCTCCACCCCTATTTTTTTCTGCAAATTTCTTTTCATAGGGAGTATCGTTGTGTATTTGAGTTACAATAGACTGTTTTATTCTTTCAAGTCTATCTCTCTCAAATGGCTCAGGCATTTTTTTTACAGCTGGCTTTGCAGCAGAATCATTTACAGCTGTATCCTGATATCCACTTTGATTATTTTCGGTATAGGATGTTCTTTCTCCTAATCTTTTACTATTAGACTCCAAAGCGTTTTGTGGACTGATGATTTCTGAATCGTTAGATGTTGATGTATTAAATGTATTATTAACTACTAACGGATTCGGCGTAGTCTTATCCTCATCAACTTTAGCTTCTAATATATCCTCACGTTTTCTAAGACGTTTGCTAATCACCTTTGTAAGGAGTTCACATATTAAACTTTCATTTTCGAAACGAACTTCTTGTTTTGTGGGATGAACATTAACATCCACGGCAGATTCATCAAAATTAATATTTAAGACAAAAAATGGGTACTGATGTCCCATGAGGAAACCATAATAGCCCTCTTCGCAAGCTCTCGAAAGAGTATTACTTTTAATATATCTATGATTTACAAAAAAATGCTCAAATGCTCGATTACCTCTAGCTATGACAGATTGTCCAATAAATCCATTTATGGATACAATCTCATCTTTATAATCAATATCAAGAACATTACTTGCAATTGTACGTCCATATATCTGATAGATTGTATCTGATAAAGATCCATTACCAGAAGTCATAAGCTTTTCTTTACCATTAAGCAAAAACTTAAAGGATATCTCTGGATGAGACAAGGCCAGATGTTCTACAACATCAAACACATAGCTTCCCTCAGTGCTTTCAGATTTTAAAAACTTTTTTCTTGCTGGTGTATTATAAAACAACTGACGAATAATAAATGTAGTTCCATTTGGTGCCCCAATATCATTTAGAGATATTTCTTTTGCTCCCTCTATAATATAGCTGGAACCAAGTAGTGCTTCCTGTGTTTTAGTAATTAATTCAACCTTTGAAACTGCAGAAATGCTTGATAAAGCCTCTCCTCTGAAACCAAGAGATCTGATACAATTCAAATCCGTTGCATTTTCAATTTTAGAAGTAGTGTGTCTTAAAAAAGCAATTTGAATTTGGTCTTTTTCAATACCTGATCCATTATCTGTAATTCGAAGATATTCAATACCGCCACCTTTAATTTCAACAGAAATTGCAGTTGCACCTGCATCAATACTATTTTCGATAAGCTCCTTTGATACTGATGAAGGGCGCTCTACCACTTCACCTGCAGCAATTTTATCAATTGTCTCCTGGCTCAGTACATTTATTTTTCCCATTATTCTACCACCTTATTGTGATATTCAAACAAAATATTCATAGCTTCCAAAGGAGTAATTTTTGTAACATCTAATGATTTAAGTCCTGAGATAATTTCAGCCTCATTCTCATTTATAGATACTCCTTCAATTTCTCTAAGTTTCTCTTCAATATGCTCACGAATTGCAATTCTGTCAGACACAGCTGCAATATCATTTTCATTTAATGAATTTACAATAGTTCGTGCTCTAGTGAGTACCTCTTCAGGCAATCCAGCCAATCTTGCAACCTGAATACCATAACTTTGATCCGCTCCACCTGAAATAATCTTTCTAAGGAATATTATGTCCTCTCCAAGTTCCTGAACAGCTATGCAATAATTATGTACCCCCTTTATTTGACCTTCCAATTCTGTAAGTTCATGATAATGAGTTGCAAATAGAGATTTAGCACCAATTTGATATGCAATATGTTCTACTACAGCCCATGCAATAGATAGACCGTCATATGTAGATGTGCCTCTACCAATTTCATCAAGAATTAAAAGGGACTTGCTTGTTGCATTATGTAGTATATTTGCAACTTCATTCATCTCTACCATAAAAGTAGACTGACCAGTAGATAGATCATCCGAAGCGCCTACTCTTGTAAAAATCCTATCAACAACACCAATCTGGGCTTCTGTGGCAGGAACAAAGCTTCCTATCTGAGCCATAAGAACTATTAAAGCGACCTGTCGCATATAGGTAGATTTACCTGCCATATTAGGTCCAGTAATAATGGCAATGGTATTATTTGATAAATCTAGCTGACAATCGTTTGAAATAAATTGATTTGCCTCTATCATTTGTTCTACAACAGGATGACGACCTTCTTTTATTTCAATTACACCACGATTATTTATTATTGGTTTAACATAATGATTCTTTTCAGCTACTACTCCAAGGGAAATAATAGCATCCAATACTGCTACTGACTTTGCGGTAATTTGAATACGATCAACACTAGCAGCAATAGTATCTCTAACTGTTTTAAAGAACTCATACTCAATAGTATTTAATCTGTCTTCAGCACCTAAAATCCTATCTTCTAGTTCTTTCAGTTCTGGAGTGTAATATCTTTCGGCATTTGTAAGGGTCTGTTTTCTAACATAATAATCAGGAACCAAATCTTTATAAGAATTTGTAACTTCAAGATAAAATCCAAAAACCTTATTGAATTTGATTTTTAAATTTTTAATTCCAGTTTTCTCTCGTTCTTTTGCTTCTAAGTCAGCAAGCCATTGTTTGCCATCTATTTTTGCAAGACGAAGCTTATCTACTTCTTCGTTGTAGCCTTTTTTTATGATATCTCCATCTCTCGAGGAAATTGGAGGTTCATCATCGATGGCAGAATCAATGAGAAGATACAAATCCTTCATATCATCTATATTGGAATTTAAATCAGTTATTAGATGCGAATTAAAACTGTTTAAAATAGTTTTAATTGGTGCCAACATTCCAATGGATTGCTTAAATGCAATTAAATCTCTTGGATTAGCAGATTGATAGGTAATTTTGGTAATAAGTCTTTCCAAATCATATACTGATGAAAGATACTCACGTAATTCTTCTCTATCAATTAAAGAATTATTAATTTCTTCGATTGCATCCTGACGTCGTATTATTTCATCTACTGATAATAAAGGTTGCTCAATAAAGGTCTTAAGCTGTCTTGCACCCATTGCAGTCTTTGTTTTATCCAAAACCCAAAGCAATGAGCCGCGTTTTTGTTTATCTCTCATAGTCTCTGTAAGCTCAAGATTTCTTCTTGTTGAGCTATCTAAGAGCATGAATTTACCATCTGTATATGGTGTAAGATGTGTAAGGTGTGCAAGCTCTGTTTTTTGAGTCTCTTTAAGATAAATAAGCAATGAGCCTGCAGCCACTTTTCCCTGAGGAAAATCCATAAGTCCAAGGCCTTCAAGGGAATGAGCGTGAAAATGAGAAAGTATTTCTCTAGTACAAAGCACATCGTCATAATATGATTCATCAAGCTTAGATGCCACGCATTCTATTTTATTTGAAATCTCATTTAGGTCCAAACCAGATTCAAAAATAGATTTAGAATATATAATTTCTGCAGGATTAAAACGAAAAACCTCATCAATTAACTTTCTAACACCATCAACCTCTGTAAGATAAAAATCTGCAGTTGAAATATCACACACACTTACACCAAAAACACCTCTATTGTAAAAAAGTGACATGATGTAATTGTTACTACCCTCATCTAAAGCTAATTGATCAATATTTGTACCCGGTGTAACAACCCTGATAACTTCTCGCTTAACAAGTCCTTTTGCTTCTTTCGGATCCTCCACCTGCTCACAAATTGCAACTTTATAGCCTCTTGAAACAAGCCTGTTTATATATGAGTCGGCCGCATGAAAAGGAACACCACACATAGGAGCTCTTTCCTCAGCTCCACAGGACTTTCCAGTAAGGGTTAGCTCAAGTTCTTTTGATGCAGTCTTTGCATCATCAAAAAACATCTCATAGAAGTCGCCTAACCTGTAAAATAAAATGCAATCTTTGTATTCATCTTTAGTTTTTAAATACTCCTGCATCATTGGAGTGTATTCTGCCACTACATTATCCTACCTTTAATTATTTTTATTTCTTATAACAGCTTCCGATACCTTCAAACCATCCATAGCAGCTGAAGTAATACCGCCTGCATATCCAGCTCCCTCTCCGCATGGATAAAGACCTGAAATATTTGATTGAAATAGCTCATTTCTATTAATTCTTACAGGAGATGATGTTCTACTTTCTATTCCTGATAGAATAGCGTCATCTCTATCAAATCCATTTATTTTATGACCAAACTGTTCCATGGCTTCAATAATTGAAGCATTTATATCTTTTGAATAAATATCAGAAAGCAATCCAAAATCAGTTTCACCCTTTGTCTGAGAACCAAAATCTCCGTAAGCTTTTGTTAAACATCCATTTTTATAATCTCCAAAGAGTTGCTGCGGTATTTTTCCGTTACATAGTTCATATGCCTTTGCTTCAATACTACGCTGATATTCAATTCCTGAAAGAGGGTTTGTTTTATCAAATTCATTGGCACCAACGGAAACAACAATCGCAGAATTAGCATTACTACTATCGCGTTTTGAATAACTCATTCCATTGACAACAAGTTTGTTAGCCTCTGAGGAAGCATTAACAACATAACCACCTGGACACATACAAAAAGAATAAACACCTCTACCATTTGCAAGATTGGCCGCCAATTTATATGGAGCTGGCTCCAGTTTTTTGAATTTTGGTCCATACATTATTTCTGAAATCATACTTTGTGGGTGTTCTATTCTAAAACCAACAGCAAAGTCTTTTGCTTCCATGGCAAACCCTTTATTATAAAGAGTTTTGAAGGTATCTCTTGCACTGTGACCAATTGCAAGTACCACTGTATCGCAAGAATACTGCTTTTCATCGGTAATTATTCCAACAATCTTTCCATCTTCAATAATGAAATCATTAACCTGACAATTAAAGTGAAATTCACCACCAAGTCTTTCTATTTCTTTTCTCATATTGGCAACCACAGTCTTAAGAATATCTGTACCAATGTGAGGTTTACTATCATAAAGAATATTAGATGGAGCGCCAAATTTAACAAATGTTTCTAAAACAAAAGTATTTCTACCTTGTTTGTCATTTACAAGAGTGTTTAGCTTACCATCAGAAAATGTTCCAGCACCGCCTTCTCCAAACTGTACATTAGATGCAGTATTTAAGACTCCTGTTTCCCAGAATTGAAGAATATCCTTTGTACGTTCTTCAACCATTTTTCCTCGTTCAAAAACCACAGGATTCATACCATTCAATGCAAAAATATATGCAGCGAACAAACCTGCAGGCCCACAGCCAACAACAACCGGCGCCTTACCCTTAGCTTCAATCTTCTGAAATTCATATTCTCTTTTTTTATAACTGTTTATATTGTTATCTTTTGAAAACTTTTTTAATAATTTGCTTTCAAGAGAAGTATCCAATGCTACAGCAACAGAATATACCCAAAATAAAGTAGGCTTTTTTCTAGCATCAATAGAACGTTTTAAAACAGAAATATTTTTAATGTCAGAAGTATTTATTCTAAGTTTTTTTGCGATTGTTTTTTGAAGTAAAACGTCATCTTCTTCTATTTCAATTTTAATTTGATCAACTTTAATCATTTAAACCTCATTTATAATAGCATTTGCTGCAATATCAGCTGATGTATATGCCCAAGTCAAATTATAACCGCCACATATTCCATCAACATCTAAAACTTCACCAATAAAGAATAGGCCTTTCTCTGTTTTGGCCTCCATAGTGGTTAAATCAATTCCATCCAAATCAACACCACCAGCAGTTACCTGAGAGCTATCAAACCCCTTTGTTCCAGTAATATTAATTGAAAAATGCTTGAAATTCTGAACAAGATTTTTTATATCCTCATCATCTAATTTGCAAACAAGAGTATCTGGATATATTCTTGAATATGAAACAACTATTTGAATAACCTTTTCATTTGCTAATCCAACTAGGGATTTTGTAATATCTAAATTATTATTTCTAGCAAATCTAGACTTCAATTCATTTTCAAGCTCTTGATCGTTCATAAAAGAAACGAAGTCAACAGATAGCGAAGCCACTTTTTTATCAAGTTCATCTAGCCCAATGAATCGACTAATACACATAACTGGGTAGCCTGAAACACCATCCTTATTAAATTGTATCTCGCCTTCACAAGTATGATTTCGATACGTAACAGCTCCAAGGGCTCTTACACCGCCAAGCTCTTTTAAACAAATATCATTGCCCGAAAGTCCAACTAATGCTGGAGCAAGTTTAGTCAGCTTAAGGTGATATTTAGAAGCCATTTTATATCCTATTTTTGATGAACCAAGTGTGGCAGCTGAAAGTCCGCCAGATGCAATACATACCTTTTTTGATAGTATTTTACGTCTGTGAGTTGTCACAGTAAAAATATCAGTTTTAGAAATATCAGTAACACGATTATCAAGAAATACATCAATATTTAGTGTTTCAATTTCGTTTTCTAATGCATCTCTAACAGTCTTTGCCTGATTTGTAATTGGATAAAAATAACCATCCAACTCTCTTTCAAGAACTCCTATTTCTCGAAGAAAATCTCTCAATTCACACTGTTTATCTGGCATAAAATCCAATATAGAATTACTGTAATAATATTCTGGCCCCATTCGTCTGTTTGTATAATTACATCTTCCATTTCCAGTTGAAAGTATACGTCTACCCACAACTCTGTTAAGTTCTGTTAAACAGACCAAAAGACCTGCCCTTGCAAGTTTTATTGCAAGAACAAGTCCTGAAAAGCCAGCACCAACTATACATACATCATATATCTTATTGTCCTGTTCCATATAAATTACCTCAATAAATGTAACGAATAAGCTATGTTGCAAAGTTTTGTTCCGCCTGGGAATTTCATAAGTGTTTCATCGTCAATACCTTTAAAAATAAACATTGCAACAAAATATACAATTACACCAATAATTATGGAAACTACACAACCTACAAAGTTTGCAATCCCCTTTGAACCATTGATAGCAATAAGTCCATAGAATAAATGATAAACAAGATATACTATCACTCCCATAAGCGCACTTGCTTCTAATGGTGCTAAAAAGACTTTTTTTACATCTATTTTTGCACCGGAAAATCTTAAAACAGCGGACTGATTTAAGAAGCACATCATTAAAGCATAAAAAGCATTCGCAATAATAACAGCATAAATATGTAAGTCAAAAACCTCCATAAGTACAAATAACAAGGCTATATGTGCAAACAATGCAATAACAGCATTTTTAACAGGAATTGTCATTTTATCAATTCCCTGCAAAATACCATTTGATAGGGTAGATAATGAGTAGAAAATAATTGAACAGCCACCAATAACAAGCATTAATCCTGAACTTTTATCAGAATCATTAAACAGAAGCTGCATTACAGGTGATGCTAATACCATCAATCCTACACAACAAGGGAACGAAATAACCATAACAAATCTGTTTGCCATATTGATTTGTTTCTTAACAAGATCCTTGTCTCCTGAATTAAAAGCAGCAGTAAGACTTGGAACTGTTGAAGCTGCCATAGACGAAGCTATAGCTAATGGAACATTTATTAAAACTTTATATTGTCCAGTAAATACACCCCAGCTCTCGCTAATGACAGTAGCATCATGACCTTGGAGTAAAGCAAGGTTTTTGAAAATTCCTTGATCAATAATAGAACTTATATTATAAACCGTTGTACTTAAAAGTACTGGTACAATAGTCAAAATCAATGTGGACATAATCTGATTATATCCCTCAAAATGTTTGTGCTTATCCTTTTGCATCATCTTGTTAAAAACTTTTCTAAATGCAAAATAAATAAACAAAACAAATATTAATGCAAAAGCTGCACCTGTGGAGGTACCAAGTGTTCCGCCTGCAGCACCATACGCAGCGCTATAACCTTTTACATTTCCTAAAACTCCTCCAACTTTTTTTCCATAGCTAAAAAGAATATGAGCAGCAACAACTGAAACAATTGCATTTACAATCTGTTCTCCAATTTGTGAAATAGCACTTGGAATCATTGTTCCCAGGCCTTGGAAAAAGCCTCTGAACACACCAAGAATTGCCACAACTAGTAATGTTGGAGCAAGTATTTTAAGAGCAATTGCTGCAAGTGGAGTTTTTAACATGACGCCTGTAAAAAATTCTGCGCCAAAGAAAACAATAAGTGATGCGCATCCTCCTGTTATAAACGCAAAAAGAAGGGCGCCGTGCAAAACCTTGTTTGCGTCCTTGACGTGCCCTTTAGCCATTCTTGCAGAAACCAGCTTTGATACTGCAAGCGGTATGCTGTAAGAAGATATAAGCAATATAATATTATAAATTTCATAAGCGGTACCATAGTAGTCATTTCCCATTTTACCAATAATAGCCTTAAGTGGGACTCTATACATGAGTCCCACAACACGGCTAATTATTGAAGCTAATGCAAGAATCGACCCCTGCATTAAGAATTTAGTATCGCTATGTTTGTTTCTTCTAGCCATAAGTAATTATTTTGCCTTACTAAAATCTGATTTATTTGCGTAGTATACATTCTCGCCAGAATACTCACGCTGACATGCTTGAATCCATGTTGTACCAACATTAAGCTGAATCTCTTCACCTGTTGATGCATCATAGTAATGTGTAATAGATGAATCAGAGTCTTTAGTCCACTTGATATCAATCATTTTACCATTTGAAATGTACTTACCAGTACCTGAGTTGTAAGAAAGAAGGTATCCAAGATACTGTGAACCTTCATATGTCCACCATTCTACATCCTCAATGATGATATTCTTTGCTGTAAGTTGCTTTCCTGAAAGAGCATCAACCTGCTTCTGGTTGAACTCATATCTGTAATAAAGACCATCATCCTCATTGTAAACCCAATAAGGTTTATTTGTGTAATAGTACATTTGGATTGCCTGACAATCTGTACCATTTTCAAGATTATTACCATTTGCAGCAAACTTGAAATGTGGCTCATAGTCTGAAGGTAATGTCATATCATACTTCATTTTATCGATACCAATTTCAAGGCCCTTTGAGTTTGTGTAAAGTGTATGCTCAGATTTTCCTGTTCTGTATGTACCAGCGCTTCCTTTTTTTCCTTCAAGCTGAAGAGCATTAAGGTTCTGAACAAGGCCGCCATCAATAAGCTCAAAAGCAGCTGGATTACCGCCGGCGTGCATATAAACCGCATCATATTCACTTGCAAAATATACATAATATGGACGAGCGCTTCGAACATTACCAATCTGATCAAGTCCTGTATAATCATCAAAAAGGGCCATCATACGAGTGATTCCACCCTCGACAACACATTCATATATTACGCCTGCATTGCCAATACCATACTGTGGTAAGCAGGCTTTTGTATTCTCAATCATAACAGCTACCGGACGCTGTCTACCATAAGCAGGATCAACCCATTCTCCATTTAAATAGCTTCTAACCTTTCCATCTTCTGATACCTGATCAAAAAAGGCCATTGAGCTGTCCACTGCCTCAGCTGTGATGTCCTCTCCATTTTCAGTAACTCCCACTGCTGAATCATCAACAACCGCTTCGTCTTTCTTACCACAAGCACTCATAGAAAGAGCCATAGAAAGAATAAGCATAAGTGATACTACTCTTTTTTTCATAAATCACTGTCTCCTTTTCCTTAATCTCGAGAAATATTTAGAAGACCTAATATTTCTCTTTGTTTTTCTTCCATAACAGAGGCTTCAACCTCAGTCATGTGATCAAACCCAAATAAATGTAACATACTATGGGCTATAAGAAAAGCATACTCTCGAAGTACTGAATGTCCGTATTCCTCCGCCTGTGAGATGATGCGAGGGACGCTAAGAACAATGTCTCCGAGGATTACTTCTCCTGTCTCAGGATTAAATAAATCATCATTTGATTCAATAGCATCAAATACACCTGGTGTTTCATACTCTATCATCGGAAATGATAAAACATCTGTCGGTGCATCGATATGTCTAAATTCTTTATTTATGCTTTGAATCCCTTCATTATCTGTAATAGTAATACTAATTTCAGCTTCAAATGGAAACTTCAATAAGTCCATTGAAGTGTTGATTACATCATTAGCAACTTTCTCATAGTCAAAATCAAATTTAAAATCTATTTCATTTTCTAATAAAACTGTCATGCTAAAATATCCTCATTAGCCAAAATTTCTCTAATTGTCAAAAACTGGTTCATAGTAAGTCCAGAATTATCGTAAATTCCCTTTTGCGATAATTCATTAATAGTTTGGTATATAACCATATTTTGATTCCATGCACTGGCCATTGCATCTTTATCAAACAACTCCACCTTTGTAACTACCGAATCAACCATGTGAACAATAGCAGACTCTTTGGTACTAGGCAGATAAATAATACCGCCGTACTCAGCAAGTATTTGTGTTACGTCAGATGGAAAGCAGTTATCATTGGCAATTTTAAGTGCATTATCAATCATAGGTTCACCTTCAATTTTTCCAAGTCTGTAATAAAAGCCTCCACAGGCAGCCAATGATGAATTTGCATTGATAGCTTCTGCACATTTTCTTGAAAATACTGATACTCTACTAGCATGTTCGTACTCAATAAATGAAAAATTTCTAATTTCCTGAACAAGTTTATAGTCAGGAATTAAAAACTCTTCGTAAATATTTGTTTGGCTTTCCTCAACATATTTTGTAAATAAAGGTATGACGATAACCGAAAGTAAACTTGCAATAAATCCTTCAACTAATGCATAAAAAAGAATAGTTAAAGACAACTCTAAATAATTAAAATAATAAAAAATAATAGATATTAATGTTGAGGTAGCAAAAATTAAAATTAAGGAATAAAGCCTTTCTACTCCTTCTTTCTTTTCAATAAAATGGGACAAAATATTTCCAAATGCAATCATCAAAACATAACAGATAACAAGATAAATGTTATATTCTAGACAAATGGCTGTAATGATAACCATATATAAATCCAGCGCATTTGACAAACTGTCGTCAAAAACTGTACTGGTCAATATTGGCAAAACAATAAATGGCGCGAAAAAATCTGGAGCAATCATTGCAGACAAAATCGTAAATCCCCATGCCATCATTACTATAAAAGTAATCTTGCCATATGTAATAAAATTGTACTCGGGAAGTGCCCCCTCTAACCTTTTACGTATAAGCAGCAATATAAACAGACAAAAGAAACAGGCATTAATTGCAAGAACACATATAAATTTATCAACCAAAACTTCATTTAATAAACATAATAAAGTGTTTGCAACTAGAAATATTAATGCCATCCCAATAGAATAACCAATTCGAATTGAAGAAAATCTATTAGTGTGCTTCATGGTTTATTTTAACCTTTTTTTATTTTCTAGCTTTTTTTCATGTGTCTCATAAGCGTTGACAATCTTTTGCACCAACGGATGCCTTACAACATCTTTAGAATCTAAGGTGCAAATTTTGATATCATCAATGTTTTTAAGAACTTTCATGGCATCATCAAGACCTGATTTAACTCCATTTGGTAAGTCCTTCTGTGTTTGATCACCTGTAATAACAGCTTTAGACCCAAAGCCAATTCTGGTAAGAAACATTTTCATCTGAGCAGGTGTAGTGTTCTGAGCCTCATCTAGAATAATAAATGAATTATCTAATGTTCTACCTCTCATATATGCAAGTGGTGCAACCTCTATAAGCCCCTTTTCCATATTTCTTTGAAAAGCTTCCGCGCCCATAATTTGATAAAGTGCATCATATAAAGGTCTAAGATATGGATCAACCTTACTTTGCAAATCTCCCGGTAAAAATCCAAGCTTTTCGCCGGCTTCTATAGCAGGTCGTGTCAGAATAATTCTTGATACCTCTTCATTTTTGAAAGCAGTGATTGCCTTTGCCATAGCAAGATATGTTTTTCCTGTACCGGCTGGACCTACACCAAAAACAATCATATTATTGGTAATAGCATCAACATATTTCTTTTGACCAAGTGTCTTAGGTGCAACAGGCTTGCCAGTTGTTGTATGACATATTATTTCGCCTCTTGCGTCTGAAACATCATGATTTACTATTTTTTCTTTTTCAATGGACATAACGTAATTAACATCCTGTGTTGTAATAATATTTCCCTTTTTTGATAAAGCCAATAACTCATCCACAACTACTTTGGCATGTTCTGCTTGAGTTTTGTCTCCCACAAGCTTTATCTCATCATCTCTAAGAATAAATGAAATTCCCATACCATTTTCAATAGTTTTGATATTCTTGTCGAACTGACCAAAGATATTGTCTATATGGTCAGCAGGGATACTAATATTCAAAGAATAATCACTCATACTACTCTACAATATCTATAATCAAATCCATATGATTGCATTTATCAGAACGAATTTCTGTAGCATTTTTAATCATTTCCTGTGCATGTGCAATCTTAGCTTCGTCATTTGCATGAATATAACAAATAGGCTCGCCCTTATTGATTTCATCTCCTACCTTTTTATTTAAAATGATGCCAACTGCCATATCTATCACATCATCAAATGTCTCTCTTCCTCCACCTAAAGACATAGAAGCAAGACCAATGGCTTCAGCTTTTATAGCGTGAACATAACCGTCACTCTCGGCAACTACAGGCACAACATATTTTGCAGGAACAAATTTAGATAAATCCTTAGCGTAAGATGAATCTCCACCCTGTGCTTCGATAAACTCCACAAACTTATCAAAAGCTTTTCCATTATCCACTGCCTCTTTCATTAGCTGCTTTGCCTTTGATTTGTCAGTTTCAATTCCAGAGAAAACAATCATCTGAGATCCAAGTTCATAAACTACTGTCATTAAATCTTCTGGGCCATTTCCTTTTAAAGCATTAATTGCTTCGATAACTTCAAGGTCATTTCCAATTGCATAGCCAAGCGGTTCATCCATATTTGTAAGAACTGCGGCTATTTTCTTGTTGGCACGCTTACCTATATCAACCATTGATTTCGCAAGTTCAAGTGCTGATTCTTTATTTTTCATGAAAGCACCATCACCAACTGTGACATCAAGTACAATAGCATCTGTACCAGCTGCAAGCTTCTTTGACATAATCGAACCTGTTATGAGTGAAATTTCGTCTACTGTAGCTGTAACATCGCGAAGTGCATAAAGTTTTTTGTCTGCAGGCGCCAAATTCTTAGACTGACCTGTAACTGCAATCTTTATAGAATTTACCTGATTTATAAACTGTTCCTCAGAAAGTGATACATTAAAGCCTGGGAAGGCCTCTAACTTATCTATTGTTCCTCCTGTATGTCCCAGACCGCGTCCACTCATCTTAGCAACAGGAACACCGATAGATGCAATAATTGGTCCAAGAACAAGAGTAACCTTATCTCCTACACCACCTGTTGAATGCTTGTCTATCTTAACTCCATCAATAGATGATAAATCAAGAATATCTCCAGAATCTCTCATTGCCATAGTGAGATCATAGCGTTCTCTGACATTCATGCCATTAAAATAAATAGCCATTAAGAGAGCTGATATCTGATAATCTGGAATCTCTCCATTAGTGTACCCATCAATAATATGATAGATTTCTTCTGTAGATAACTCCTGACCTAGCTTTTTCTTTTCAATTAAATCGTACATTCTCATAGTTACAAACCCCTTTTATCTCTACCTTATTTGTGATAAGGTTCATTTTTCATAATACGCATTGCTCTATATATTTGTTCAAGTAAAACAACTCTCATTAACTGATGAGGGAAAGTCATTTTCGAAAAAGAAATCTGATAATCAGCTCTTTTCAAAACCATATCAGATAAACCTAGCGAACCGCCTATGATAAACGATATAGTGCTTTTTCCATTGATGCCTAAGTTCTCTATGTAATTGGAAAACTCAACCGAATCCATCTGCTTACCAAGAATCGCAAGTGCTATCACATAATCTCTTTCGCTTATGTGTTTAAGTATTCGTTCTCCCTCTTTATCCTTAATAATTTGAATTTCTGTATCGGATGCATTCTCTGCTGTCTTTTCATCAGACACCTCTATAACTTTAATAACAGAGTATTTTGAAAGCCTTTTTGAATACTCTTCTATAGCATCACGAAAGAATTTTTCCTTTATTTTACCAACGCAAATTATGTTTATATTCATGACATTTATTTTAGACCATTTTGAATATTTACACAACATATATAGTCTAAAGAATAATAAAGCACAAGATATAATTTATCATTTAATACTGCCGTGGATTTTATAAAAAAGATTAACAAATAAAAAGACACGCCTGCGGTGACGTGTCTTTCAAAGGGAGAATAATGTTATGAAAAATGTATCTCTTAATGAGATGGTCTTATAATACTAATAAAATATGTTCAAATAGAGTGATATCTGTGAAAAATATGTGAACAATATTATGGATTATAAATATAATCTCCATGGAATATTGGTCCTGCATTTCCATCACTATCAATAATTACTACAGATAAAACACTAGAACCCTGAATTATATTAAATGGGCCAGTATATTCTTTGCCGAATTCTTTAGGATTTGTTCCATCCCAGGTATAGTAAGCTTTACATCCAACAGGTACATCAATAGATATCTGTACTGATTCAGTATAAACTCCTGGCCCCGGATTAACTACAGGCGTTTGAACTTTAGCAGCTGTAATCTTATAGGTTTCTGAAACAACTCCCGAATATTCTCCCTTATCATTTAATGTAACAGCTTTTACGGTAGTTTCGCCTTCATTAAGCTTAATTGGTTTAGAATATAATTTACCGGACGTAGTTGGATTCTTGCCATCTAGTGTATAAAAAATCTGACACTCATCCTCATTACTTGTAAGCTCTAATGAAAGCTCCCCTTCATATTCGCCTCCTGATTTACTAAACTCTGGAGGATTAATAAAAAATTCAGAAAAAACAGCTGCTATTTCGTCATTTGGCGCCATCTGCTTCAGTTCATTTATGCTTTCAGTATCACCAAGCTGTGAATAAGCGTCAATAAGACTTACATAAATAGCTTTATTATCTGGCTCCAACTCAAGTGCCAGTGTAAGAAACTCCACCGCTTTGTCATATTCCTTGACTTTATAATACATTCGGCCTACACCATAAATTGCCTCAAACGAATTTTTATCAGAATTATAAGCTTCCTCAAATAAACCAAGCGCTTTTGCATATTGTTTATTTGATTCTGCTTCTATCGCTCTATTCATAAGACTGTTGTAGGAATGACTCCCAAGGAAAGGAATTATTACTATAACCCCGAAAAAGACTATAACCAAAAAAGCAGCTATTTTCTTTAAAAAATCCTTATTTCTAACTATTGCGTTTGTGGAACTACTTGAAGCCTTATTTTCCGTTTTAGTTTTTATTACAGGAGGTTTCGCCACCGGCTTATAAACACCTGTAGCGAAACGCTCATCCTTTGCTTTTTCTTTATCTTCTACAACCCTCGATAATAATTCTTCTTCTAAAACATCATAATTAGGCACAAGCTGAATAGACTCCCCACAAGATGGGCAGTAAATAAGTCCAGATTCAATTTCAGCTCCACATTTTTTACAAATCATTTTAGAATAATCCTGTAATCACTCCGTCATCTGTGACGTCTATATTGTTTGCAGCAGGCTGTTTTGGAAGTCCTGGCATTGTCATAATACTTCCTGTAACAGCAACTACAAAGCCAGCACCTGCTGAAGCATATACTTCACGAACATTTAAAGTAAATCCTTCAGGTCTTCCAAGCTTTGTTGCATCATCAGAAAGAGAATACTGTGTTTTAGCCATACATACAGGGAAGCTTCCCATACCAAGGTCTTCGATTCTCTTTAATTCCTTTTCAGCTGCTGCGGAATATGCAACATCAGCTGCTCCATATATTTCAGTAGCAACTGTTTTAATTTTATCCTTTAGAGAAAGTGAATCATCATATAAAGGCTTAAAGTTGCTCTCCTTATTTTCAAGAACAGAAAGCACTTTCTTGGCAAGTTCTACACCGCCTTCGCCACCTTTCTCCCAAACTTCAGAAAGAGCGAACTCACATCCACGTTCCTCACAAAAACTTCTAACAAACTCAGTTTCAGCATCTGTATCAGTAATAAATGAATTAAGTGTAACAACAACTGGAACACCATATTTCTGAAGATTCTCGATATGCTTTTCCAGGTTTACAATACCTTTCTTTAAAGCATCTAAATTTTCATTGGTTAATTCAGCCTTAGGAACTCCGCCATTGTATTTCAAAGCACGAATTGTTGCAACAAGTACAACAGCATCAGGACAAAGTCCGGCCATACGACATTTAATATCAAAAAATTTCTCAGCACCAAGATCAGCGCCAAAACCTGCCTCTGTAATAGTGATGTCTGCAAGTTTCATTGCTGCCTTTGTAGCACGAACAGAGTTACATCCATGGGCAATATTGGCAAATGGACCACCGTGTACAATAGCAGGAGTATGCTCTAAAGTCTGAATAAGATTTGGTTTTAAAGCATCCTTCAGAAGTGCTGCCATAGCACCTGTTGCTTGTAAATCATCAGCTGTAATTGGCTTGCCTTCAAATGAATATGCCACAATAATTCTGCCGAGACGTTTCTTCAAATCATGCATATCATCAGCAAGACAAAGAATAGCCATAATTTCAGAAGCAACTGTAATAACAAAATGGTCTTCACGCACCATTCCATCCATTTTTGAGCCAAGACCAACTACAATATTTCTAAGAGCTCTGTCATTCATGTCCAGACATCTCTTCCACACAATTTGACGGGGATCAATTCCTAAAGAATTTCCCTGCTGAATATGATTATCAAGCATCGCAGCTAATAAATTATTTGCTGAAGTGATGGCATGAAAATCACCTGTGAAATGAAGATTTAAATCTTCCATTGGAACAACCTGAGCATATCCGCCTCCTGCTGCTCCGCCCTTGATTCCAAAACAAGGACCTAAAGATGGCTCTCTAAGTGCAAGGCATGCTTTTTTCCCTAACACGCCCATAGCTTGGCCTAGACCTACGGATGTTGTGGTCTTGCCTTCACCAGCTGGAGTAGGATTAATAGCTGTAACAAGTACAAGCTTACCATTCTCATTACTTTCAATCTTTCTTAAAAGATCATCAGAGAATTTTGCTTTATACTTACCATAAAGCTCTAAATCATCTTCACTGATGTTCAGGGTGCTAGCTACCTCCCTGATGTGAACCATCTTTGCCTCTTGTGCGATTTGAATGTCTGACTTCATTTGACTGACTCCCTTACTTATGCATTTATTAGTTCTTCAAACTCTGATATTGCCATTCGAATTTCTCTAGGTTTGGTACCCATTTCAGGACCTACTACACCCGCTTCAGCAAGCTGATCCATGATTCTGGCAGCTCTATTAAAGCCGATTCTGAAATTTCTTTGCAGATACCCAATAGAACCTTTTTGATTTTCTATAACAAGACGTCCTGCTTCTATAAATAGTGGGTCCCTTGAATTATCAGGCTCCCCTGAGCTTATAGAACCAGAAACATTCTCAGAGTTTTCAATATGTGTCTCTATATCGGAATTATAATCAACTGCGTCATTATTATCCTTAAGGAATTCAACAACAGCACTTACTTCATCATCACTAACAAAGGCACCTTGTACTCTCACTGGGTTTGAAAGGTATTGAGGAGCATAAAGCATATCTCCATTACCAAGAAGATTTTCAGCTCCATTCTCATCAATAATAACTCGAGAATCAGTACCATTAGAAACCTTAAACGCAATTCGAGAAGGAACGTTTGCTTTAATAAGGCTGGTGATAACATCAACTGTAGGTTTCTGCGTAGCAATTACAAGATGAATTCCAGCTGCTCTAGCCTTTTGTGCTAAACGAACTATAGAATTCTCAACATCCTGTTTTGCAACCATCATAAGATCAGCAACCTCATCAAGGATAATTACAATCTGTGGAATCTTTGTACGTTTATCTTCAGGAAAATCTTCAGGCAAAAGATTATTTTCAACCTTTTCATTGAAGCCTTCAAGATTTCTAACATTAGCCTGTTGCATAAGAGCATATCTATCATCCATTTCTTTGACAGCCCAAAGTAATGCTCCTGCAGCTTTTTTAGGATCTGTCACTACCGGAAGGAGAAGATGTGGAATTCCATTGTAAACAGAAAGCTCTACAATCTTAGGATCAACCATTATCATTTTAACTTCTTCTGGTGAAGCGTGATAAAGGATACTCATAATCATTGTGTTTACACAAACTGATTTACCAGAACCAGTAGCACCAGCAATAAGTAAATGTGGCATCTTTTCTATATTTCCAACAATAACAGTTCCTGAAATGTCTTTTCCTACGCAGAATGAAATTTTAGACTTTGCGTTTTTAAACTCCTTAGAAGAAACCAGTTCCTTAAAGCCAACCATTGATTTAACTTTATTTGGCACCTCTATACCTATAGCAGATTTACCTGGAATTGGAGCCTCAATACGAAGGTCAGTAACTGCCATATTAAGTTGTAAATCATTCTGAAGGTTAACAACTTTGTTAACTCGTGTGCCTTCTGCTATAGCAATCTCGAAACGAGTAACCGAAGGGCCTAATGTTACTTCAGTAACATTTGCTTTAACACCAAAGTTTCCTAATGTACGTTGCAAAGTATTTGCCTTTTCTGTCAAGTATTCCTTGGAATCAGCCCCACTATTCTTTGCATCTTTTAGTAAACTAAGAGGTGGATACTTATAAGGCTTCTTAGGTTTATTATTATCTGCTTCTATAGATGCTTTCATGCTTTCTGAAGATTCTTCAATTTCAGAGGCCGATGATACCGACGCTCTTGAACGCTTTGAATTAGACGTGCTGGTAGCTTCAGATTCAAACCCATCAGCTGAAGGACTAACAGGCTCTGGGGCCGGTTCAGCCGGTGTATTAATTACAGGAGTCTTGAATACCATTTGATGATCTGGTTGTTCTTCAATAACCTCGGAAATATCAATTTTAGGAAGTTCTTCTGCAGTATCTGTAAAGCTATGGGAACTTTTTGATTTCCTATCACTAGATTTTAGTCTATGACGACTAGTTTTAGTAACTTCAATAGCACCTTCCTCATCAGCAATATTAAATCTAATTTCGTTTAAGCCTTCGTTAGAAGATATAGCTTCAGAATAATCAGGTATTAAAGTTGTATTTGAAGTAACACCTGAATGTTTTCTATCTCTTCTGTTTCCATCAGTCTGCCTAGCCTGGAGAAGTTCCATCTCTTTATCCTGTTGCAGCTTATTCATAATAGCTTTTCTTTCAGGATTATATCTAACGCGGCTTGCTTCTCTTTCCATCATCTGACGCTCTCTTCTAAGTCGTCTTCGTTCATTAGCTCTATCTGCATGACGTCTCGATGACTGTTGGACTCTATCATAAGCAAATCTTTCTATAATGATAATTGTACAAACAATCATCACTATAATGTCTATCAAATATGCTCCTAAAAGTCCAAAGCTATCATATATACCAAATGCTATTGCTCCTCCAACAAGTCCACCTCCATAATGGTGTTCCTTTGCATAAGAAAATGCATCTAAAGGCAACAGCATATTTTGTCCATTTAAAAAGAGTTCAACAAAGGTTGTTAGAAAAATAAGCAACACAAAACCAGCTACAACCTTTGCTATTGCAACTTTATTTCCATAATTTGAAATTATAA
Organism: uncultured Pseudobutyrivibrio sp.; assembly: GCA_946403965.1. GTDB lineage: Bacteria > Bacillota > Clostridia > Lachnospirales > Lachnospiraceae > Pseudobutyrivibrio. The sequence continues at coordinate 38,964 of CAMJBT010000022.1, forward strand.
AAAACGCAGAAAAAGCAACCATAAATGGTAGAATGTATTGAATTATGCCAAACACACCAAAGAGAAAGTCAGCAACCGCATTACCGGCTACTCCACCTATACCAAAGTTACTAATGCACAAAAGTATACATATAGCAATAGACACCCAGAGAACAATTTCCTTTGAAGAATCCTCAAAAAAAGGATCTTCAAATTCCACTTCCTGCTTTTTACTTCTAGATGATTTTGCTTTTGTGGATGTCTTTTTGCTAGTACGGGTATTTGACCTGCTATTTGATTTTTTTCTAGAATTATTCTTCCCTTTTGTTGCCAAATTTAAAACCTCATAACATAAATTATCATTAAAAAGAGAATAGATTAACTATTCTCTTTTCAAGCATTATATTTATTAACCTATCAAATAGTTATAAATATTTTCGTATTTTTCTTTTTGTACAGCCCAAGAATAGTTTTTGCTCATACCTCGCTCAACCATCTTATTCCACTGTACCTTCTTCTCAAAGAAGATATATTTACTGTAATTAACAGTATTAAGAAGCTCATCACCATTATAGTTGGCAAATGAAAATCCATCACCTGTTTTCATATATTCATTGTATGCTTCAACCGTATCCTTAAGGCCACCTGTTTCACGAACGATAGGCACAGTACCATATCTAAATGAAATAAGCTGTGTTAATCCACAAGGCTCAAATCTTGAAGGCATTAAAAAGGCATCTGCCGCAGCATAAAGTCTATGAGCCATTGCATCATCATAGCTGATATTCGCAGAAATCTTCTCCGGATATTTCCATGCATAATGACGGAACATATTCTCGTATTTTGACTCGCCTGTTCCTATAACAACAAGCTGTGTAAAATCATCTACGATACCTTCAATACAATAATTGATAAGATCTAATCCCTTTTGATCAGTAAGTCTAGAGATAAGACCAATCATATACTTCTTTGAGTCAACTTCTAAGCCAAGCTCCTGCTGAAGCTTAGTTTTATTAATCTTTTTGTTCTTTCTGAATGTAGAAAGATCATAATTCTTATAGATTTTAGAATCTGTAGCCGGATTATAAACAGAGTTATCGATTCCATTAACAATACCCTGCATATCATAATGACGAGCACGAAGTAATCCATCAAGGCCTTCACCATAGTATGGAGTCTGGATTTCATCACAATAATTCGACGATACTGTAGTAATGTAATCAGTGTAAACCAATCCCCCCTTAAGCATATTGCCACATTTCTTGTATTCAAGCTTGTCTGGAGTGAATAAATCTACTGGCAAACCTGAAATGCCAGAAACAGTCTTAGTATCCCACATTCCTTGGAATTTAAGATTGTGAATTGTCATTACTGACTTCATTCCCCAGAAGAACTGATCACCTTGAAAATCAGTCTTAAGATATACAGGAATAAAACCTGTCTGCCAATCATGACAATGAATTAAGTTTGGCTGGAATCCAATAAGTGGTAACATTGAAAGAACAGCCTTATCAAAGAAAATAAACTTTTCAAGATCCCATCTATCCTCTGAATATGGATAGAAACAATCAAAATAATCATGATTGTCAATAAAGTAAAAAGTAACACCATCTAATTCATACTCAAAAACACCAACATATTTTGTACCAACAAGAGGCCCCATATTCATCTGAAAGCTAGTAAGATATTTAAAATCCTTCTTATACTTTTCTGGAATAAAGGTATAGTAAGGTAAAACCACTCTAACATCAAAATAATCCTTACAAAATTCCTTTGGTAATGCACCAACTACGTCAGCCAAACCTCCAGTCTTTACAAATGGTACACACTCGCTTGACGCGAATAAAATTTTGTTCATTGTTTCTCTTCCCCTTAATTATTATAATACCGCCCTATATAGCGGATAAAACCTCATTAAAAGATATAACTCTTTTATTCATCCCAATTGTGATATACATTTTGAACATCATCATCTTCGTCAAGAAGATCAAGAATCTTATTAATTTTGTATAAATCCTGCTCGTCTGAAAGCTCCACGTATGTCTGTGGAATCATAGTAACCTCAGCATCAACCATAGGAATATTTTCAGCCTCAAGAGCCTCTCTTACCGCAGAGAAATCCTCTGGTGTTGTGTAGATTTCAAAGCAATCTTCTTCCTCTGAAAAATCTTCAGCTCCTGCATCAAGAGCAACCATCATAAGATCATCAGCTTCCATAGAGCATTCTTCCTTAGAAACAATAATCTGACCACGATTATCAAACATGAAAGAAACACATCCTGGAGTACCAATGCTTCCGCCACCCTTTGTAAATGCATTACGTACATTTGCAGCAGTACGATTTCTGTTATCTGTAAGACAATCTACGATGATAGCAGTACCATTTGGACCATATCCTTCGTATGTAACAGACTCATAGTTTACTGCATCTGCATTACCAGCAGCTTTCTTTATACCACTTTCGATAGTAGCATTAGGAACATTGTTAGCCTTTGCTTTTGCAATAACATCACGAAGCTTTGAATTATTGTTAGGATCTGGACCGCCTTCTTTTACTGCTACAGCAATCTCACGACCAATTATTGTAAAAATCTTTCCTTTTGCAGCATCATTCTTCTCTTTTTTGTGCTTAATATTAGCAAATTTTGAATGTCCTGACATATAATTATTTACCTCTTTTCTTCAATACTAAATCTCACAAAATTATAACAAAAACAGATATCTTATTCAATGTGACTTTTCCTACGAACAAATACTTCACCAATTACTTTTTCTGTGACATTTTTTACATAAAAGATAAAATTGTCGTCTTCAAGCTTAAAGGCTGTTCCGTCTTCAGGAATTTTACCTAAAAGGGAAATAAGATAACCATTTAAAGTCTCATAATCCTCAGATAACTTCATGTTAAGAATATCTTCTACCTCTTCTAAGGTTGTACTGCCATCCATAATAAAGGTATCTTCGGTCCTCACCTCAATTGAGGCTTCATCTTCATCATGTTCGTCCTCTATATTTCCAACAATTTCCTCCAAAATATCTTCCAAGGATAAAATCCCTGAAACCTGGCCATATTCATCCATTACAATAACCATATGTCGTTTTTTTGACTGCATTTTGGCAAACAAGGTATTTATACCATGGGTTTCCGGAACAAACTCAGCCACAGACATAAGCTCCTGTAGATCCACAACATGAAGATTATCAATATCCTTGTCGTAATATGTCAAAATATCCTTTATATGAATAATTCCTATGATATTATCTAAATCTTCAAGATATACAGGATAACGGCTCATATTGTTTTCGTTGATAAAGGAAATCGCCTCTCGGATAGTCATATTACCATCTATAGCAACTATATTCTTTCTATGAGTCATAATATCCTTCACATCTGTGTCAGAAAACTCAAAAATGTTTTGAATCATAGCAGCTTCAGATGCTAAGATGTTTCCATCTTCGTGTCCTTCGTTCACAAGAGAAATAACATCTTCTTCTGTAATATTTTCCTGTTTGGATTTCCTGTAAAAAATAATCAGAATAACAAATTCAACAACAGCAATAATTGCAAGAATTAAAATAAAAATATAGGGATTCGCCCCGTCCTCCATTAATAGCTCCTTTCCTAAATGAAAATTATTATTAACAATATTATTTTACCATATGTATCTAAAAAAGACTAAGCAATAAACACTTAGTCTTCTTTATTCTCTGAATCATCCGAATCAGAATTATTTTCTTTATTTTCCTTGGATACAGCTTCTAAATCAACATTCTCTAACTCGACTTTTGATAAATCACTAGTGCCAGAAGCATCATTTTTATCAGAAGAATCCATTTTATCATCAGCAATGCCAATATAAAAATCTCCATTTTGCATATCAAAAAGATTCAATACTTCCATGCCAAATACATCATGCATATATGAATATATTTCTTTGTTATTGATTTCTCTGTTATGTTTTCTGATGACATTCTTTTTTAATTGAATTCTGACATCTTTAATCCAATTTGTAATTTCTTCTGCTTCTGTTGAATTAGTCCTGAGCTTTTCATAGCAGTAGTCCATAGTGGCCATCATGAGAGCTTTATTTGTTTCCTCAGTGAGCCTAGGCAAATCCTTCTGCTCATCTTCTGCTGCGGCAATACGCTCCTTGCATTCTTCTAATAGCCTTTTGTCGTCATCAAGCTTTTTTGATACAAGATCAGACGTGCCCTCCATATTTGACATGACGGAGGCCATAAGATTTTCTTTTACTTTCTTTAAATCCTTAAGCTCTTTTTTTAGCTCAGCATCTCGCTTGAGAAGCTCGCTCTCCTTAGCTTCAAGTTCTTTTACTTCATCAGGCTTTCCACCTAAAGCAAAAAGTCTATGCCATTTTTGATCTAAAATCAGCATCGGTACCTTGATTTTAGCAATAGCATTTTGAAAATCATGATCTGACATAAAATACCACCTATTTTTTCTGTTGAGTAATATTATATGACAACTGCATCAAACTATCAGAAAGATGTACATTCTCAATCACCACATCGGGAATATCATCTAAATCTACGTGTGCAAAGTTCCAAATAGCATGAACGCCAAGAGAAACCAATTTTAAGGCTGTGGATTTCGCATTAGCCTTTGGCAGTGTAAGTGCTGCTATTTCCACATCATTATTTTTTATAAAATCAGGAAGCTCATCCAACATCTTTATTGGAAGATCCCTTACCATTTTATCCTTTAAATCCGGATTTGTATCAAATAAGCCGATAATTTTGAAACCAACACGCTCAAATTTAACATATCCCGCAATTGCCTGTCCTAAATTACCTGCACCTATAACAATAACATTATGTGTCTCGTTAACTCCAAGAATATTGCCGATTTCTTCATGAAGATAAGCCACGTTATATCCATAACCTTGCTGACCAAAGCCTCCAAAGTTATTTAAATCCTGTCTAATTTGTGATGCAGTAACGTGCATCCTCTTGCTTAAATCATTAGAAGAAATACGTTCAACTCCGTCATCAAGGAGTTCACCTAAGTATCTATAATATCTAGGAAGTCTTCTAATTACAGCCTGCGAAATTTGTTTGTCCAAAATGTACGCCTCCTAAAAATATCTAACTTTAATTATAGATTCAGGCTATGACTTTGTCAACAAATTAACAATTTCGTCATAGCCTGAAAATAATCATTTTAAAGGGAACTACTTACTTCTTCCCATTCTTTATAAAGTTCATCCAACTTTTTAATTATATCGTTTTGTTTAGCCGTAAGTTCATTCAATTTAGCGGAATTTGTCATATTCTCAGGTTTTACGAACTCTAAATCTATGCAATCTTTTTCCGCCTCCAAAGATTCAATTTCGGTTTCAATTTTAGAAATACGATTTTGGATTTTACGCTTTTCAGCTTCAATTCTTTTTTGTTCCTTAAAATCAAGCTTTGCAGCTGAAACTTCCTGCGTCTCAGTAAAATCTTTATTCACATTATTATTTGCCGATATTGCAAGCTGCTCTTTTTTAGCAATATAATCATCATAGTTTCCAAGATATTTTATCAGTTTTCCATTTGAAAGCTCAAGAATCATATTTGCTGTTTTATTTACAAAATATCTATCATGACTTACATATAACAAAGTCCCATCATATTCATTCAACGCCTCTTCCAGCATTTGTTTTGAATCCATATCCAAATGGTTTGTTGGCTCATCAAGGATAAGGAGATTCGACTTTGAAAGCATAAGTTTTGCAAGAGATACTCGGCCTCTTTCACCACCTGATAAGTCACTAATCCGTTTAAACACATCATCTTCTGTAAACATAAATGCAGCAAGAGTATTACGCACTTTTGTTTCAGTAAGGAATGGATAGGCATCATGAAGCTCACTAAATATAGTATTAGTCTCAGTAAGGCCTTGTTGCTCCTGATCATAATAGCCCATAGTAACATTCGCCCCAAAACGTATTTCACCAGTCTCAAAATCTGTAAGACCATTAATACATTTTAAAATAGTTGTTTTACCTGTACCATTATCACCAAGAATAGCTATTCTATCACCTTTATGAACTTCAAATGACAAATCTGTAAAAATATTTTTGTCTTCATATGATTTTGTAACATGAGAAAATTCAAGAACATCCTTTCCACTTTCCTTCTCAATTTCCAATGTGAGTCGCATTTTAGGAAGTTCTTTGTCTGGAGCGTCCATAATCTCCATTTTATCAAGAGTTTTCTTTCGGCTTTCTGCACGTTTTATTGATTTTTCTCTATTAAAAGACTGTAATTTTTCTATAACTGCCTTTTGATGCTCAATTTCTTTTTGCTGCTTTTCATATGATCGTTCATAGGAAAGCTGATTAAGTTCCTTTTGGGCAACAAAAGCTGAATAATTTCCAGTGTATACAGTAGTTTTACCATATGATAAATCCACAACATGATCAGCAATCTTATCAAGGAAATATCTATCATGGGCAACAATTATCACAGCACCCTTATAGCTAGATAAATATCCTTCCAACCACATAATTGAGTTCAAATCCAAATGATTTATAGGCTCATCCAACAACAGCAAATCAGGACTTGAGGCAAGAAGACGTCCCAAGCTAACTCGAGTTTTCTGCCCACCTGACAGTTCGTTCATGCTCTTTATTAAGTCATCTCCCTCGAAGCCAAGACCCTTCAAGATTCCTACTGCTTCCGAACGAAATGTGTATCCGCCCATTAAATCGAATTGATGTTGAAGCTTATGGTAATTATCCATAAAAGCTTCCATTTCACCTGGAGCAACAGAGCTCATCTCAAGCTCCATTTCACCCAAACGTTTTTCCATAGAAAGTAAATCTTCTCTAGCACCTAGAACTGTATCTAATATATTACTTCCAAAGGAATCTTCCTGATACTGAGCAAGATACCCCATTGTAGAATCTTTTTTTAACGTCACCTCACCATCATCAGCAGGAATTTCTCCAATAATAATTTTAAGAAGTGTGGACTTTCCCGTACCGTTATTACCTACAATTGCAACTTTAGAACCTTCATCTACCGCAAAAGTAGCATCTTTAATTATTGAATCCTCACCAAATGATTTATAAATATGCGAAACATTTAATACCATAGTTATTCCTTAAAAAATGCGCCTGACAAAACGCCAGGCGCATTAAAATCTAGTTAATTACTGACAATCCTTGATTGAGAAGCTGATACGTCCCATCTTGTCTTTGCCAAGGCAAACAACCTTAACAGTATCGCCAAGAGTAAGAACATCTTCAACTCTATCAATTCTTTCCTTTGCAATCTTAGAAATGTGAACCATTCCTTCCTTGCCTGGAGCGAACTCGATGAATGCACCGAACTCTTTGATGCTTACAACTTTACCAGTAAGAACCTGATCCTTTTCAAAATCAGTTGTAATGATTTCAATCATTCTCTTAGCTTCATCCATCTTTGCAGCATCTGTTCCACAGATAGAAACATTGCCTTCATCTGTAATATCAATCTTAACATCACATCTAGCAATGATTTCATTAATTGTCTTTCCACGCTGTCCAACAACATCACCAATCTTTTCTGGGTCAATAGTAAGCTGAATAATCTTTGGAGCATACTCGCCAACCTGTGGACGTGGCTCAGCAATCGCCTTGCTCATGCAGTTGTCCATAATGAAGAATCTAGCTTCACGACAACGTGCGATAGCACCTTCAACGATTGGACGTGTAAGACCGTGAATCTTAATATCCATCTGAATAGCTGTGATACCCTCTTTAGTACCAGTAACCTTGAAGTCCATATCTCCGAAGAAATCCTCAAGACCCTGAATATCTGTAAGAAGAACGAAATCATCGTCAGTATCTCCTGTAACAAGACCACAAGAAATACCTGCTACCATAGCCTTAAGTGGTACACCAGCTGCCATAAGTGACATACAAGATGCACATGTAGAAGCCATTGATGTAGAACCGTTAGATTCGAATGTCTCTGATACTGCACGGATTGCATATGGGAACTCTTCTGGTGTAGGAAGTACAGGAAGAAGGGCACGCTCTGCAAGAGCACCGTGACCGATTTCTCTACGTCCTGGTCCACGAGAAGGCTTTGTCTCACCTACAGAATATGCAGGGAAGTTGTAGTGATGCATATATCTTTTCTCTGTAACGAATGGATCAAGTCCATCAATCTTCTGAGCCTCTGAAAGAGGAGCAAGTGTAACAACATCACAAATCTGTGTCTGTCCACGAGTAAACATAGATGAACCGTGAACACGTGGAATAATATCCACCTCAGCTGCAAGTGGTCTAATTTGATCTAATTTACGGCCATCTGGACGCTTGTGATCTTTAAGAATCATCTTACGTACAGTTTTCTTCTCATACTGATAAATAGCTTCACCAAGAACTGCAAGCCATTCTTCGTTATCTGCAAATGCCTCTTCAAGACGCTCTGTAATCTGACGGATGTTCTCCTCACGAACCTGCTTTTCATCTGTAAATACAGCTTCTTCCATCTCTGCAGGAGGAACAATTTCTTTCATCTTTGCAAAGAGCTCTTCTGGAATAGCACATGATGTGTACTCGTGCTTTGGCTTACCACACTCCTTAACCATCTCATCGATGAAAGCGATGATTGTCTGGTTAACATCGTGACACTTGTAAATTGCCTCAATCATCTTATCCTCAGGGATGATGTTAGCACCAGCCTCAATCATGATAACCTTTTCTCTTGTAGAAGCAACTGTAAGCTTAAGGTCGCCCTTATCCCACTGCTCCTGTGA
>CAMJBT010000023.1 GCA_946403965.1 uncultured Pseudobutyrivibrio sp.
CCATGATTGCACCATGCTTGTTGATAAGCTCTTCCATGAAATAGCTTCTCTTAAGAGTCTGATAGAATACTTCCTCTGTAAAGTCAGTAGCAGAACCTTTGAAGTTCCAATCATCCTCTGTCTCAGGAAGTGTGTAATAGTGAAGTGAAAGACCATCCATGTGTCCATGAAAATGCTCTGGTGTATGATCAAAACATGTATCAAGGACTTCCTTTGTCCAATGATAATCATCCACATTTGCGCCACAGCAAATCTTTGCTATTGGCTTGTTTCCATTATAATTTCTCACATATGTCTGATAGCGACGATACTCGTCTGCGTAATGCTGAGGGCGCATATTTCCGCCACATCCCCAGTTTTCATTACCAACGCCCAGATAATCAACTACCCATGGCTCTTCGTGACCATTTTTCTTTCGAAGATCAGCCATTGGTGATACACCATTGAATGTCATGTACTCTACCCATTCGCTCATTTCACGAACTGTACCTGAACCTAAATTCGCATTTACGTATGTCTTACATCCAAGCTGACGGCAAAGTTCAAAAAACTCGTGAGTACCAAAGCTGTTGTCTTCTACTACTCCGCCCCAATGGGTGTTAATCATCTTCTTACGATTTTCCTTTGGTCCAATTCCATCCATCCAATGATACTCATCTGCAAAGCATCCACCAGGCCAGCGAAGAACTGGAACCTTCATTTCCTTGAGGGCTTCTACCACATCAGTACGCATTCCATTTACATTTGGAATATCGCTGTTTTCACCTACGTAAAGTCCCTCGTAAATACACCTTCCTAAATGTTCTGAAAAGTGACCATAGATTTCAGGAGCTATGGTATTCTTTTTATTTTCGTTGTTAATAACTAGTTTTGCCATTATTCTTCTCCTTTAATAATTATCTCCTTATCCTTTTACCGCTCCTGCTGTCATTCCGTCAATAATATATCTGTTAAAGATTAAGAAAATGACCAATATTGGTAAAATTCCAAACATCGAACCGGCAATAAGAACATCATAATTGTTGCCATAAGGAGTAAGAAGTGTATTCAGTCCGATTGGAAGTGTAAACTTTTCTGCTCCCTTTAGTACAAGTAGTGGCCAGAGAATTGCATTCCAGCTACCCATTGCACAAAGAATACCCATAGATGCAAAGGCTGGCTTTGCTAAAGGTAATATAATTCGTACAGATATACTGTACTCATTGCAACCATCAATACGTGCTGCATCAAGCAAATCTTTTGGTAAACCTGATAGATACTGCTTGAAGAAGAAAATAGTTGAGGCTCCGCAGAGTCCTATAATAATCACACCTGTGTAAGTATCAATCAGCTTAAATGCAATTATTTCCTTGTAAAGTGGTAACATCAATATTTCAAATGGAACCATCATTGTTGCAAGTACAATTGTAAATAAAAGATTCTTAAATCTAAAATCGTACATTGTAAGACCATAGGCAACGAAATAGCAAATTAAAAGCGTAAGTACTACAGAAACAATTGTGATAATAAGCGAATTCTTATACCACATAAAATATTTCTGGCTATCTGCATTTCCACTGAAAAGATATACATAGTTGTCAAGATTCATAGTCTTTATATTCAAATCAATAGAAAGACCTCTACGAATAAGCTGTGTACCAGGTCTGAAGGAAGCTAAAAGTCCTGCAAACACTGGAAATACTATTATCAAAGAAAGGATTAAAAAGAATCCTGTTCCAAGTACTGTACCGACTCTTCTTTGAGGAGTGGAAGCCATAGTTTTCTGCTTTGCCATATTATTCCACCTCCTTCTTAAATGTTCCATTAAAGATAAGCTGTGCAAAGTTAATGATAAGTGCAACTACAAGAAGTACAACACCAACAGCACAAGCATATCCCATATCATTCTTCTCAATACCACGCTTGTACAAGTATCCTACGATTGTAAGACCAATGTTGTTTGGTGATGAATTTCCTGCCCATAACATATATGACTCAAGGAACATTGAAAGTCCGGCATATACTGAAATAGTAAGTACATATACTGTAGTAGGCTTTAAAAGAGGTAAAGTTACAAATCTAAACTTCTGCCATCCTGAAGCACCATCAATATCTGCTGCTTCATATAAAGATGAATCAATCGACTTTAATCCAGAAAGGAAATAAAGCATATTTACTCCAGTCCATCTCCAGCAGGCAACAATCAAAAGTGCAAGCATACCTGACCAGCCCATCTTCAACCACTTATATGTTCCAAGGCCAAGGAATGAAGATATAATATTCATCTGACCTGTTGTGTACTCTGTAAACATAAGTCTGAATAATGTACCAGAAATTACAACTGAAGTAAGAGCTGGCATATAAAGTACAGCCTTCCAAACGCCCTTTGCTTTAACTAAGTGACTATCCATAAGAACAGCAAAAAGCATTGGGAATGGGATAAGCAATACTAATGTAAAGAACATATATTTCACACTGTTAAAGACTGCAATATGAAATACATTGTCTTTTAAAAGCTTTGCATAATTAGCAAATCCAATCCATTCTGAGTTGATAGCCCCAATATCCTGAAAGCTCATTGTAACTGCAGTAATCAGTGGGTATACCCAGAAAAAGAAAAAACTAAGAATGAAAGGCACTACAAAAACGTATGGTGCTACTTTCTGAGAATAAATAATTTTCTTAAAACTCATAGTATTTACTTTTTTATCCTTTTTTAAAAGGGATGCCTGCCCTTTGGCAGGCACCCCAGAATAGTTAATATCCATAAATTATTGCTCCATATCTACTGCATCCTGACACTCTTTAAGTGCATCATCTACAGAATAATCAGGATCCTCAAGAACCTCATTGAGAGTTGTTGTACACATGTATTCATTGATTGTTGGACTGATAGATACAACAGAAATCTTTCCAATATTATCCATTCCAATATCATTTAATACATCATATGGATAGTTGATAAAGAATTTGTTGTACTGGTTGTTGTCATCATGTGCAAATGCGTCATCGCTCCAAAGAGCTGCATTACATACATCAAAACCAAGTGTATCCCAGATATGCTGCTCACCTTCTGGAGACATCTTTGCCCAGCATGTAAACTCAGCTGCAAGATCCTTGTTTGCTGACTGCTGTGTAACAACTGAACCTGTACCACCAATACCTACAGAGCACTTCTGTCCCTCCTTAAATACAGGACATTTAGCAATATACCAATTTCCTGACTCCTCTGGCATGTAGTTTGTAAAACGTGACATATACCACATTGCCTTAGGGAATGAAACGATATTTCTATCCATGATGTTCTGGAAACCAGCTTCAAGATCAACATGTCCATCTGGAGATACTTCAGCGAAACCATCCTTCAACCAGCTCTGCTGCATCTCAAGCATTGTCTTTACTGAATCAAGCTGCACATTTGCCTTCTTGTCAAAACCGCCTGTCCAGTCATCTCCGTTCTCAGCCATTGCAAGCCAGAGCCAATCTGTTCCGCCTGTATCAACTGAAGTAAAGTATTTTGTATCATCTCCAAGTGCTGTAAGATACTCTTTTCCAAGAGCCTCATAATCGCTCCATGTCTTAACAGCATCAATTTTTGCAATTGTCTCATCCTGTGAAAGACCCATAGCTTCTGACATTGCAGCTACGTTATAGTACATTACTGTTGCACCTACATGATATGGTGCACCGTAGTAGTTTCCATCTGAACCCTGGTATGTCTCCATACGAGAAGTAACCATTGTGTCAAGATAGTCTTTTGCAAAATCATTAAGTGGAACAAGCCACTGATCAAGACCTTCAACTACGTTTGGGAACTGACCAACTTCTACATCACAGATATCAGGAGCACCTGTGCCAGCTTCAAGAGCTGTAAGAAGTTTTGTATGCATATCTCCATAAGGATATGTGGTACAAGTAATTTCGATTGTATTGTCTGGGTGTTGTTTGTTCCACTCCTCAGCCATAACACCATAGTGTTGACCGTGAAGCTCTACGAATGTCCACATTTCAAGGTGTGTTCCGTTTGGATCACCAAATGTGTTTGTAACAACTTCTGATTCAGCAGACTCTTCTGCTTCCTCTGCTGCATCTGGATCAACTCCTCCCTCAGATGCTGCGCCCCCACAACCAACAAACATGCCAGCTGCCATTGATGTGCAAAGTAATGCACTAAGCAATTTTTTCTTCATTCTTCTCCTCCTTATTCTATAAAAGAAAATGTTTTCGCCTGGTTTCCAAATACACCGTATCAAACCGAGGCTTGTTAGTTTAGATTTTGGTGTCTCTGTGAAACTTAATAACGATTATGATATTATTATAAGGCGATAGTTTCTTAAGTCAATATTTATTTTAGTTTTTTCTAAACTATTTTGATTATTCTTTTATTATTTACAATTTGGTTACATTCTTTTTGTTAATTTTTACCAATTCTATCATTTATACCCCATTATACTTGATATTATTCACACATTAGTTAACCATAGACTAAACTATTATATTGATATCGGCCATATATATTGACATGACTAATCAATAAATTTATAATTATATGAACTAATTTATTAATAGTAAAATATTACATAAGAAGGAGCACAACAATGATTCATATCACTTCTCTGGACGAAGGACTAGAATTATTTAAAGCCCTAGGCTCGGACGTGCGTATCCAGATACTCAATATCTTATTAGAAAACGATCGAATGAGTATGAATCAGTTAGCCACACAACTCAACTTAAGCAACGGTGCACTGACTGGTCATATCAAAAAATTAGAAGAATGTGGGCTTATCTCCACTTCCAATGAATCTGCAAGTCATGGCAATTCCAAAATTTGCTCTGTAATTCAAGACAAAATAGTTGTAGAAATAAATAAACCTGAAGACTTAGCCAATGTATTTACTACAGATATCAAAGTTGGTCAGTTTTCAAATTATGAAATCTGTCCTACCTGTGGTCTTGCCAACAGTTCAAGTGTTATCGGTGAAATTGACGATGCCAGATACTTCAGCCATCCAGATCGATTCAACGCAGATATCATCTGGTTTACAAAGGGATATGTGGAATATTCTCTTCCAAACCTTATCCCTAGCAATAACAAAATCACTCAGATTTCCATATCATTTGAGATTTCATCTGAGGCACCAGGCATCGATAGCAACTGGCCTTCAGACATCAGCTTTTCTCTCAACGGAACAAAGCTCGGTATGTGGACAAGCCCTGGAGATTTTGGTGGAGATATTCTTGGTATGTTCACCCCAGACTGGTGGCCACCAAACTGGAATCAATATGGTCTGCTGAAGCTTTTAGTTATCAACCGTCACGGAACATTCATCGATGGCCTAAAAATATCAGATATTACAATAGATTCTCTAAATCTTAAGCAGGGCGCCCCTCTTGATTTCCGTATCGCTGTTGAAGACGATGCAGAGCACATTGGAGGCGTTACCCTCTTTGGTAAGACTTTTGGAAATTACGGACAGGATATTCGTGTTAGCATGAATTACACCCCTATAAATTAAAATAATGAAGCATGTAAAAATGAAGCATGTAAAAAAGCGATTAGCATAAATGCTAGTCGCTTTTTGAATGCGTTGATTTTACCATTTCTTATTTGGACAATGACTTACCTTCGCCGATGCCCTAAGCTCCACATAACATCCGCATGCCATGCAGGTTCCTGCATTTAATTTTTCACATTCCTTACAAACTGATAAGCGACCCTCGTATTCCTGGTCGCTTACCATATCCTCAGCCTTTAAGGCAGATTTGTACTTTTCAATCATTGCAGTGTCTGCATCAATCATATCTCTAAGCAAACATCTGGTACATACTCTGTTATCAATCATACTTAAAACTAGGTTTTCCATTTTCAAATCCAAACTTCATAAGCATAGCATGACGATTTGGATTATAAAGTGGATCTCCTACAATCTCCGTTTCTGTTCTGGCGTGATAAACCAAAATATCATTTCCTTCTTCATCCATAGTAAATGAATTGTGACCTGGTCCATACACAACATGCTCAGTAGAGGAAGCAAGAACAGGATAACGCTCCTTCTTCCATGAAAGAGGATCTAATAAATCGCTATCTTCATCAGCTGTAAGCATGCCCATGCAATAATTAATTCCAGTATCACTTGCAGAATAGGTCATGAAAATCTTGCCATTCCGCTTCAAAATGGCAGGCCCTTCATTCACCCAGAAACCATATCGTTCCCAATCATAATCAGGTGTTGTAAGGAGCACTTGGTCAGTTGCAAGTGTATAGCCATTTTCCATACGAGCAATATAAAGGTTTGAAATTTGTTTTCCAACACCAGTCTTCTCTGCCCAAATATAATACCACTGTCCTTTGTTTTCAAAAACAGTTGCATCTAACGAGAATGATTCAAAAGAGAATTCATCTGTTGTTGCTCTTGTCATCTTTCCTTTTTCTATCCAAGGGTCCTTCATTGGATCATTCCCCTGGCATTCAAGCACGTAAGGACGAATTTTCCAGATATCCTCCATCTCGCCTCCAGCATAATAAATATACCATTTACCAAAAAGGAAATGAATCTCTGGAGCCCAAATATGCTTTGACATAGGTCCAGATTCATGCTTGTGCCATACTTCAAGTTCCTCAGCGTTCTTCAAACCAGCCAATGATTCGCTGCATCTAAGTACAATTTTGTCATACTCAGGAACTGAAGCTGTAAAATAATATTTACCATCTGTATGTTTGTACACGTATGGATCTGCTCGCTGTAAAATCCATGGTTTATTGTATTCAAAATTCTTGTCCATATATATTAAAAATCTCCCATATTAATCATTTAAATATTTAACTCCCCAAATGGATGTATTGTTTCCTACGGCAGAGAAAGACATTACATCTGTACCTGCCTCATCTTTCATCTGGCAAAATACACCACTATACTCCTGTCCATCTAAAGTGATATTCATATAATAGGTACCATCCTTCATTTCCCAATTGCCGCTGATTTCCTCACCGTCACAGCTTCCATCCTTATTCAAATAAACAATAAAAGGATTTGCTATTTCACTGGAAATGTCGGTGCCCTGATTAACTACAAAATATCGACCTACCACTTGGGATTTGTCATAGCCTGTATCAGAAACAATTTCGCCTTGCGTCTGGTAAGGAAGCTCGCACGGCCAGCCCTCTTCATTCATAAGCATCTGATGCACTCTTGGAGAATGTCCCTCTCCACCATCATTAAAGCGGGTATGATACACAATATATTCCCTGCCATCAGTATCTACAAAAGCCGAATTGTGACCAGTGGCCATGTAAGCTTTTTCAAGACTCGGAAGCTTGTAGTTTCCAGAAAGCTTCAACCCAAAATTCTGATGTTGGGCACTCTTTTCAGGATAAGCTTCATTCATATCAACGTAATTTCCATCCACTTCCTTGGAACGAAATACACGCATCTGATATCCACCATTGCTGGTAAGACCGCCATAGCTTACAAACAAATAGTAATAATCTGTGTTGGCATCGTACATAATGTATGGACCTTCAATGGAAATATGTCCGCCACCCAAAAGCTTCTTTCCAAAATAGGCATCTATATTGTTGGCCTCATCAGCTTTTGGATGAATCACCTGGCCTGTCTCAGAATTTATTTCCAATAGATAAATTCCTCCAGACCAAGAGCCGTAGGTCATCCACATTCTGTCATCCTTGTCATAGAAAATCGTAGGATCAATGGCATTTGGATAATCCTCATAGTTGTATGCTCCACCCTTTATGTAATGTTTCTTTGCATAATCCTCATCTACATAATCAAGTACATCTGTAGAGTCTATATTTTTACCTGTAAAGCCTGAATAGATAAGTGCCCCTTGCCATTCAAAAGGCCCCTCCGGGCTTTCGCTGGTGCCATAGCACAGGTTGGATGCATTAAAAGTACTTGTTGTACAATAATACATGTAATAGAGACCATTGGTCTTGTTGTAAATCACATCTGGAGCCCAGACATGAGTACCACCATCATCTGTTTTTATGATACTGTTTTTGCTGCCTGCATAAGCAAAGGCCTTGTCTGCCACCTGGTAGATCTGACCATAAACCGGATTTGTTTTGTTGTATCCATCTGCCACCTTCTGCCAATTTAATAGATCAGTGCTTTTTGCGGCAGACATGTGCGAACCATAAATATAATACGTTCCATCTGCTTCAAGTATGGATGGGTCATGGACAGAAACGCCCGAAGAAACGTTGCCTGTGGCAATGCCATCATAGGACACCGTGTAATTTTTGACTTCAGAGCCTGAGCAAGCCATAAGACCACCAGCCATAGAAATAGCTAAAACGCATGAAGTAATTCTTTTCATGCATTCTCCTCCTATTTTTATTGGTCTAAAGCATCAAGCCCCTAAATAAAATTGCCTTAGATTCAAATTTTCTAGTTAGAATATATCAGAATTGAGTTTGGTTTACAACATTTATTTTAATATAATTTAAATTATTTTAATTGATATATAAAAAGCACCGCCCTCCATTTCTGGAGGGCGGCACTTATGGGGTATTAAAAAAAGTTGAAAGTGTATGGTTTTTGTGAGCCTTTTCCTTAAGTAGCCCACAAGAAGTCATATTATTTACTCTTCATCCTTTCTTCTTCTCTTTGCAAATACAATGAGAACAATTGCTGTTGCTGATAAAACAAATCCCCAAACAACATTTCTTGCTACAACAAATTCTGCATTGTCTGTTGAAGTAAAGTTAGCTTGTGTTGCAACTACTGGAGTTTCTGGATCATCATACATCAAAGCGTATGTTGAGAACTGACCTGTTGAAATTGTAATTGTCTCAGTGTCATTATCCTTGTCTTCAAGTAATGTGCTGACACCTTCATGTGCTCTCATAATGTAATATGTATCTGACAATCCTTTATAATTATCAGGAATATCAACAACGATATCGATTGGATCTGTATCTGTAATCTGGTTCCAATCTTCGTCATCAATTCTCATGAACATGCTGATATCGATGTAATCTGCCATTGCAAGAGCTGGCTTTTCTGCTGCTACTGAAGCAACACCATCTGTGATTACCTGCTTATCAAGTTCTGGAATTGTATCTTCTTCAAGTGGAAGTACCTCTACCTTTATTTCAAGAATGCTTCCTGCTGCAACCATTGCGTACTGCTCTTCTGTAAGAATAGACTTTGCAACTGCCTTTGCATCTGCAAGACCTGCAGTATTTCTTGAATTCTCTGGTGTTTCAAGCTTAACAACTACTGCACCTTCGCCCATAACAAGTGCTATTGGTGTCTCCTTTACAGGAACCTTATTTATTTCTTCGTTATCCTTGCTATTTCCAAGGGCATTTTCAGCCTTAATTTCAGCCATTGCTGCAGATATATCTAATGTAGGATCTGCGACTCTTACAATCTCGCCTCCTGTTTCGCTAAGCTTATCCAAAAGCTTTGACTTTGTATCTTCAGCCATGTCGCCCCAGATATCGCCCTTGTCAATGATGTTTCCTTTGCCAAGTGTATCATCAAGAACATCTGCTGCAACATTGAGAAGCTGCTCAACAACTGGTGTTTTTTCTTCTACTACAGACTCAGTCACTGGCTCTACTACTGGTGTTTCAGGAATTTCCTGAACTACTGGCTTTGGAGCTGCTGGAGCTGGTGTAGGAGCTGGCTCCGAAGATTCTTCTACTGGTGCAGGTGCTGGCTTTGCCTTTGATACAAGTGGAATTGTAATCCAATATGGAGCATCATTTGTTCCCTGAACCTTTACTCTTAATGTACCTGTTGTTCCTGCTGGGCTATTATCCACCTTATAGATAAGCTGTCCATCAACTATAGAAACACCTGTGACATAAGGAGCTATATCGCCATCAACATCATACTCTACAAGTTCTGGATTTGCTCCAAAATAATCTGAAAGATCAAGTGTTCCATTCTCTGTTCCTTCTGCTGGAATAGATGATGTTTCCTGAATTTCTACAGGTTCTCTTTGCTGCTTGTTAATAGTTACCTCATAGCTTCCATATGATGGTGTGCAACCATCAGCTGAAACTTTATAATATACTGTATATGTTCCAGCATTTGTAAATGTTGGAAGTGTCTCTGAATAGTTTGTGTTAGGATTTGTGCTATATTCAACCTTTGCTCCATTTGTTGTTGAAACAACAGGGTATGATACTGGACGACCATTGTAATCTGTTGTTAATGTACCTGCTGGTACATCAACTGATACAGTGCCCTTTGTTGTAACTTTAACACCCTCGGATGGTAATGAACCAGGCTTAGAGCTTGTAGGCTTAATACGTGACTTAATTGTATATTCAGTACCTTCTGTTAATCCGTCAAATACATAAATTCCATTTGTTGGAGTTACCCAACCTTCCTTAACTGTTCCATCCGGATTGTATAAACAATATTGGCAATCTGCTGTTTCTGAATTAACTGTAATAGAAGTTGCAGATGTTGTAATTACATCGTTTCCAACATCAGCTGGCTTATCTGCATCACCACCATCATCAGTTCCTGTTGTATCAAAATCAGGTGTTACCGAACGAGATTCGATTGACATTGCCTCTGAAGCTTCACTATTTTGTGCATTTGCTTTCTGAAGTACTACTGTCTTTCCTGCTAAATCGTAAACTCCATCTTCACCATAAGGTCCATATAGTGGAAGATTACCATTGCTGTCAGATGTAAGTGTATAACTTCCTTCACCATTGTTGTATGTAACGATATATGTTTCGTTTCTATCTAATCCTTTAATATACTCATTTACATAATCAATGTTTCCACCAACTTTTGCTACTGTACTTGCAACATCACCTACAGAGAACTGGAAAGATACTCTATCAACGTTTCTCCATGACATTGTCATTCCTGAATCAGTATCTGTTACGGCTACTGCAATATCATTAACTATATTACCGCCTTGCTCTTTTATAGATCCTGTGGTGCAACCATCGAGATCATCTTTATTATAATCATAGTGTCCTTCATAACTTCGACTATAACCTCCTATCCAATATTTTAATCCAGTCTTTGTTGCCGGCTTAATCAAAAATGCTGGAGTATCATCAGATGCATTTTTTGATACAGCACCTACCATTGCTACATAGTCAAGCATTCCACTAGCATCTTTTTCAGCAAAGAGTGCAGCACTATCTGCATAATCTCCTAGCAATGTTCTATCTGCTAATTGTGTATCACATCCAAATGAAAATGATTTGTGTCCATTCTTTAAAACAGCATCAAAGAATACTGCATATCCATCATCACCACCAAATCTTGCATACAAGTCAACGCTATTATCTACCTGTGATCCTGCACCCATAGATGGATCAGTCTCGGTAGTTGATTTCATCTGCCAGCCATTACCATACGATGTTTGAATCATTAAATTAAGATTAGGTAAGTAACCTGTAACATCAAATTTATCACCATAAACGCCATATGCCATAACACCATTTGATAAATAATATGGCATCATCGGCTGAGTCCAAACTCTACCAAAAACATCTTGTACTCTATCAGCAGTAGATAAACTTCCTAGTAACTGAACTGGCTCTGATACATTACCATTAACAACACATACATACCAAGCTCCATCTGTTATTGCATCACCTGCTAATGTAATTGTAGCTTCATCGTTAGTATTATTAGTATTATTTGTAACTGGTGTTAAGTTTCCAAGTGAATCCAATGACTCCTTAGTAGCAACACCGTTTACTCTTTTAGCTTCTTCTGTCTTATACCACTTAATAGTTGTTGCTTCACCATTTAATTTAACTGCCAAAGTAATGCTATTACCATTCTGTGAAACCATGTATGGATAACCACCGTTATCAAAAACATTAGGTCCTACTTCAGTTATAGCAACACCATAAAGAGAAAAACTCTCTGTCTCTGCTTCAAGTGTATTTCCTACGCTATCTGTAGGAAGCTTTTCAGCTTCTGTATTTCCATTTTCAGAATCTGGAATATGGTAAATAGCAGCTTCCATTTCATTGTTTGATATAACATCTGATTCAAATGAAACGTATACCTGTCCTTTTGTTGTATCAGGCTGAATCTCTTCTCCTGCTGCATTTAAAACCTTAATATCAAATACATATGAATCTACTACAGGAATTTCTTCTTCAATTTCCTCTACTGCTGCATCAAATACTTCCTTCTCAACTTCTGTTGCTGTTCTAGCTGATACTGTTGCATCTGCTGGGAATACACCCTCATCTGCCTTTACTGTGATAGTAACGCCATCCACTACCACACTCTTATTGAATGCTAATGGAGCTTCCTCTTCTTCACCAATGATAACTGTAATTGTTGGAAGTGATGCATTTAACTGATATGAAGTAGATACACTTGCTACATATACAAATGTTGCACCTTCTACACTCGAATCAAATGCTTCTGCTGAACTTCTAGCTACATCCAATGTCCAAGTTACTCCACCAAGAGTAACTGCTGAAGATGTTGTAACATACTCTACTGTACGTGTAATACTTCCAGCTGCTTCTGTCTGCTCCACTACTGGCTGCTCTACAGGTGTTTCTGAAACAGGCTCCTCTGCTGGCTCTGAAGACTCTTCTGGTTCTGACTCCTCTTCTGGAGCTGAACCTTCTTCCTCTGCTGCCTTTACAACCATAGCTGGGAACAATCTGTCTACAATATATGCTACAGGAGATATTCCATTTAATGCTGTATCATCTGATGTAGGTATTGAGTCAGATGCTGGTTCAGATGCTGGCTCAGATGCTGGCTCAGATGCTGCTGGTTCTGAATCAGTTGAAGCTTGGGCTGTAGTATCAGCCTCGGATGTTGTTTCACCAATAACAACATCATCTGTAGACTCTGGCTGTTCATTACCCTCATTCTCCTCTGTTGCAGCCTCAGGAGTCTCTGTTGTAGACTCTGACGCTTCTGGCTCAGTTGGAGGTTCTATTTCTAAATTCTCTGGATTCTCACCTAGAGTCTCTGAAGGAATAACTCCACCTTCAATTACAGCTGCACCAGCTACAGTATCACTTACCACTTCTCTTGTTGTTTCAACTGTAGCAGTAAATGAATCTGGGAAAACAATATCACTTTCCTGGGCACCAACTGGAAGATGCTGTACTGCGACATCCGTGTCAAGACCATTGATAGAAGTAATGATATCACTTCCCTCAGTGCCTTCAGCTCTTGATACTGGCACATTAAATCCCATGGTAAATGTCATTGCAAATGCCATGATAAATGCCAGTGCACGATTAAAAACTTTAAATCCTTTTTGTTCTTTCCTCATGCTTCCACCTCCTGTAAAACTCCTTAACACCCCTATATATAAAAAAGTTTATCTGAAATGATGTTCCACAACGTTATATTTAACTATATTTATTGCTTAACTGCTGTTTATTGTAACGCCAATTTGTGTCTAAATTATGTATTGTCAGAAAACTAATTGTGAATTACAAGTACTCTATGTAGTTTATTCCTCAACATGTCCAAAAAAACTGGAGGAACTTTTTATCGATATGCTGTTGACCGAAGCGAAAAAAAAGACTCTAGCACCAACATACTAGAGTCTTTGCATAGCATTCTATTGAATTATTTCTGGTTAATTAACACTGCTTTCAATTCATATGGCCTCAATTTCAGCTCCGAACCACTGCTTAAAGAAACATCATAATTTGAAATCAGTACTTTACCGCCATTCACTTCAGGGGCAACTGATATTTCTACTTCTGAATCCTCAAGATTGCCATATACCATAAGTGTCTGCGCTCCAATGGAACGCTTGAAACATACCACCTGCTCAGGTACATTCATATCGAAATGTACATCGCCATCTGAAATCACAGGGTATTCTTTTCTGAGGGCAATCAGCTTTTTATAAAATGAAAGGATTGAATCACTTTCATTTCTCTGTGATTCTACAGTTATCTGCTTGCCATAATCAGGCACTGCAAGCCATGGTGATGCATCTGAAAAACCATCATTTACAGAAGAATCCCATTGCATTGGTGTACGGCAGTTGTCTCTTGAACGTTGATTAACTATATCAAGAGCTTCATCTGCACTCTTTCCTTGAGAAAGAAGGATCTGATAATAGTTCAAACTCTCCACATCCTTGTACTGATTAATATCTGTAAAGTGGGTATTGAGCATTCCAATTTCTTCCCCTTGGTAAACATATGGGGTACCACGCATCAAGTGAATCAGACCTGCAAAAAGCTTTCCGGATTCCTTCCAATATTTACCCTCATCACCAAATCTGGAAATAATTCTTGGCTGATCGTGGTTGGTTAAGAACAATGCATTCCAACCATTTCCTGCCGTTATTTGTTCTTGCCATTCTCTAAAGATGTTTTTAAAAGCCATCTTGTCATATGGCATCAATGACCATTTATCACCATTCTTATAATCCACCTTTAGATGGTGAAAGCTGAATGTCATGGCAAGCTCTTTCTCATCTGGATTAGAATATCTGATACAGTTATCAATTGAAGTAGAAGACATCTCACCTACTGTTATCATATCTTCAATACCTGTGTCTTTCACAAGCTCCTTCAAATATTCATGAACCTTTGGACCATCTGTGTAGAATCTTCTACCATCACCCTCATTATCATCTTCGTAAACTGATGGTTTTGAAATGAGATTGATTACATCAAATCTAAATCCACTAACGCCCTTTTCTTTCCAGAATCGAATAATATCCTTTAGTTCTTCTCTGACCACAGGATTCTCCCAATCCAGATCCGCCTGAGTCACATCAAATAAATGAAGATACCATTTCTTTATAGAAGGAACATACTCCCAGGCATTTCCTCCAAACTTTGAAACCCAGTTTGTTGGTGGGGAGTCTGGCTCTCCATCCACAAACTTATAATAATCTTGAAACTCCTTTTCCCCGGCTACCGCTCGCTTAAACCATTCATGCTCTGTGGATGTATGATTAAACACCATATCAAGCATGACCCCAATTCCGCGAGCTTTCGCTTCTTTTGTTAAGTTTTCAAAATCTGCCATGGTTCCAAATCTTTCGTCCACAGCTCTGTAGTCTGCAATATCATAGCCATTGTCTCTCTGTGGTGATACAAAAAATGGTGTAAGCCATATATAATCAATCCCAAGTTCCTTTAGGTAATCAAGCTTTTCTGTGACTCCGTTTAAATCACCCCAACCATCTCCATTAGTATCATTAAATGACTTTGGATATATTTGGTAAACTACTTTATCTTTGAAATTTAACATTTAGTTGCCTCCAACAACAACGCAAATTACAGTATCCTTCTTTCCAGCCGCTGCAATAAGCTTTTTATTAAAAGTAAGTAATGGCTCTCCAGCCTTTACTCGCTGCTCTTTTTCAACTAAATAATTGAAGCCATCGCCCTTCATCTCAACTGTATCAATACCAACATGAATCAAAGCCTCTGCTCCATTATCAAGCTTAAGACCAATAGCGTGCTTGCTATCATCCATTGTAACCTTTACGACACCGTCAGCTGGTGCATAAACTGTTTCCTCAGTAGGAATAATTCCAATTCCATCACCCATGAGCTTCTTAGAAAATACAGCATCATCAACCTGCTCAAGAGCAATTGGTGTACCTGCTACAACCTTTGTTAAATCTACACCACCGATTACTGAATGAATCTCTGGTGCGTCTGCTTCAGACTCTTCAATTTCGCCATATAAATCCTCTGTTGTAAGCTTCTTCTTGCCTACTACAAGAGTAAGAACAAATGGAATCACAATAGCTACAACCATAGCAAGTGCAAAAATGCCCATGTATTTAGACTGAATAGAAAGGATTCCTGGAATACCACCAACACCAATTGAGTTTGCCATTACACCACTACCAACTGAGATAACTGCTGCGATGCATGAACCAATCATGGCGCAAATGAATGGGAAACCATACTTAACATTTACACCAAACATAGCTGGCTCTGTAACACCGAGGTAGCATGAAATACATGCTGGGATTGAAACTTCCTGTGTCTTTGTGTTCTTTCTCTGAAGGTAAATCATTCCGAGAACTGCTGAACCCTGTGCAATATTTGAAAGTGCAATCATTGGCCAAAGAATTGTTCCACCAAAATCAGCAACAAGCTGTGCATCAATAGCGTTTGTCATGTGATGCAAACCTGTGATAACAAGTGGTGCATAGAACATACCAAATACGCCTGCGAAAAGCCAGTTAACTGAGCTTGTAAGACCAGCGTGTACACCAGCTGAAATCCATGAACCAATCTTCCAACCAATAGGTCCAAGAATGAAATGTGATGCCATAACTGCAAGTGTAAGTGAGAAGAATGGTACAACAATCATTGAAATAACCTTTGGACAAATCTTGTTGAAGAATCTCTCTAAAAATACAAGGCAGAAACCAGCAAGGATAGCTGGAATAACCTGGGCCTGATAACCAATCATGTTTACCTGAGCAAATCCGAAATCCCACTTTGGAATTGCATCTGCTGCAGCACCAGCCACACCGTAAGCATTTAAAAGCTGACCAGAAACAAGTGTACATCCAAGTACAATACCAAGAATCTGAGTTGTACCCATCTTCTTTGTAATTGACCAACAGATACCAACAGGCAACATATGGAAGATAGCTTCACCAATCAACCACAAGAAGCTGTGAACACCAGCCCAAAATACAGACTGTGAAACAATAGTGCCATTTCCAAAATCAATATCACCAATTACATTTCTGAAACCTAAGATTAGACCACCAACAACAAGTGCTGGAATGATAGGTGCGAAAATCTCAGCAATTGCTGACATAATTTTCTGAAGCTGATTCTGATTCTGAACTGCTGCCTTTTTAACCTGATCCTTTGATACGCCTTCAAGACCTGAAACAGCTGTAAAATCGTTGTAGAAATCCTGAACTTCCTGGCCAATTATAACCTGGAACTGACCGGCCTGTGTGAAAGTACCCTTTACTCCGCTGATTTTTTCAATTCCTGGCACATCTGCCTTTGAAGGATCGTTGAGAACGAATCTCATACGAGTAACGCAGTGAGAAACCGCTGCAATATTACTCTTCCCCCCGACCAGTTCAAGCAACTGTTTACTTTGCTCGATAAATTTTCCCATGATAATCTCCTTTTCTTCTTCGATATATCCCCTCGTTCATAACCTGTTTAAACAGGTCTTGATTATTATATACCACACCTGTTTAAACAGGTCAATACTTTTTTTAAAAAAAGTACCTAGCAACTCCTTACTAGATACTTTAAATAAAACTATTAAACTAATCTTCCCTGGCGTACTGCTGTATCCATAAAACAGAAATACTCTGGCAAATGGCGAGACTGAGTATATTCAAACATAAGTCCCATACCATTAAAGGTCTGGCTGGTAACAACCGCAAGACAATTATAGTCACCAAGTGAAAGATGCATTTCATCCATTTCGGTGACCTTTTCCACTGTCATCTTACGTTTACTCATCCCAATTTCCATGTGAAGTTCATTTTCAATATAGTCATATATTGATTTGTTTGCGATTTCCTGGGTGATACCAGGCACCAAGGCTTTATCAAACATATTTATATCCAAGATACATGGCTTACCATCTAAAAGTCTCAGTCGTTGAATATAGTAAAGTTCGGTTCCCTTTGCAAAACCTGTCTTTTTTGCAAGCCTCTCATCTGCTACTATTTCTGCAAACAGCACCACCTTGGTGACACTGTTAAGCTTGTTTCTGGCAGCGGATTCCTTGAAGGTCTCAATTCCACCAATCACAAAGCTGGCCTTTCCCACCGGCTGGTATATCACTCTGACCCCCACACCATTTATAGCCTGCACATATCCTATTTCTGCAAGATGCGAAAGTGCTCTTCTCACTGTGTTTCTAGAGCAATCATATATACCAACAAGGGTATTTTCAGATGGAAGTATGGATTGATATTCGTACTCCTCAGCCTCTATTCGCTGTTTTATATCCTTAAATATTATTTCATACTTTGACTTTGGCATTAGTCTTTTGTCCCTTCTTTGCTTGTTTAAACAAGTACAATTAAAGGGTATCATATTTAAGCATTTCCAACAACCTTGGTGTTAATTTCTCAACTCTCCGGCAATGTTCAATGACATATAATCCTTTATCTCTGATGCATTGTTAGTTCTGCCCAGAATCCACATAAGCTTTGTAAGTGCTGCTTCACTTGTCATATCCTGAGCCTGAAGGACTCCGATTTCCATGGCCCTCTTTCCAGTTTCGTACACATCCATTTTAGATCCCTCGTATCTGCACTGTGTACCAACCACAACAGTCATACCACCAGCTATTACCTTTTCCAATGTGCTGATAAAGTCATGCTTTAAAAATGGCATGCCTCCAATTCCAAAAGCTTCGATATATAGCCCCTTATATCCCTGAGCTGCAATAGATTCAATAAGACTTCTGTGAATACCTGGAAACATTTTTATCATACACACTTCTGTGGAATATGAATTTTCAAGGCGAAATACTCCGCTTCTGACAGGAATTGTCCTATCATCAATGTTCATTCCGAGCGAACTGATTTCAGCTACATTTGGATAATTAATGCTTTCGAAAGCATCAAAGCTCAGCGAACGCACCTTTGAAGCACGACATCCCAACATAACTTTTCGATTGAAAGCTACAAACACTCCTGCTCTACCGCTGGCAGCCATATGAATAGCACAGCGCAGATTTTCCATTGCATCTGCAATAGGATTTGTTATGGAAAGCTGTGATCCTGTGATTACAACTGGTATATTTATATTTTGAAGCATAAATGAAAGCATAGATGATGTATATGCCAAAGTGTCTGTACCATGGATAATAACGATACCATCATAATTATTTCTTACTTCGCTAACATGTTCCGCGATGTTGCTCCAATCCTCCGGGAAAATATTAGCACTATCAACTGCAAGGAAATCCTCTATTTCGAAATTTATATCCCCTGAAACAATATGAAGTTCTCTTTTCATATCGTTTGTAGAAAGGCCAGGTGCAAGACCACTTTCCTTCATGACAGAAGATAATGTGCCACCTGTATTTATAATCAAAATCGTCTTACTCAAGTCTAAATCTCCTTCGCAATATTACATATTTCATATCAATAAATTATATCCAATAGAAGCGCTATCTTCAAATCCATATTTAACTTTCTGTCATACAATTAAATATACAATTCTTACCAATAGACTATCATCTTCATAACAAAATCAATAATATTGAAATTTAGAACAAAAATAAGGAGCCAACTCATTTTGAACAGCCCCCTGTCCTGTAGACGGAGGGTGTTTATTAGAATTAGCTCCTTTAATTCCTCTATAAATGCTGCCTGCTATTGATAATAATTGCAAGGCAATATTTTCTTTCAGAAAATTTGGGTCTATGCCCATTTCTTGATTTTCTGAGGAAAATAAAAAACCTATTTTATTTGTTTGAACGTCTCCAGATATGCATCTTCTCAGCTTCAGCAATAAGTTCATCTCTAAAGTCTGGATGTGCAATAGAGATAATAGCCTCTGCACGCTGCCAAGCAGAAAGACCCTTAAGGCAAACCTTACCATATTCTGTAACAAGATAATGTGTGTTTGCACGAGTATCTGTAACAATAGAACCCTCTGCAAGTGTAGGACGAATACGGCTCTTTACAGTACCATCTTTTGTTGTAAATGTAGATGAAAGGCATACAAAGCTCTTTCCACCATTTGAAAGATAAGCACCAAGAACGAAGTCAAGCTGTCCGCCTGCACCTGAAATATGCTTTGTTCCAGCAGACTCAGCATTAATCTGACCAAATAAATCTACATCAACAGCGTTGTTGATTGAGATGAAGTTGTCGAGAGCTGAAATCTGACGGATATCGTTTGTGTAATCAACTGGAGCACTCATAAGCTCTGGATTTTCATCCATGTAATCGTACATCTTCTTTGTACCAGCACCGAAAGCATATGTCTGACGGAATCTATCAATGTTCTTCTTTGCACCTGTAATCTTTCCAGCCTTTGCAATATCTACGAATGCATCAACGTACATTTCTGTATGAACACCAAGATCCTTAAGGTCTGAATCAGCAATCATAGCACCTACTGTGTTAGGCATACCACCAATACCAAGCTGTAAGCATGCACCGTTTGGAATCTCCTCAACGATAAGCTTTGCAACAGCCTTATCTACATCTGTAGGAGCTCCGCCTGCACCCATCTCTCCGATAGCTGGATTACTGCCCTCAACGATAGCATCAACCTTTGAAATGTGGATACCTTCCTCAAAACCGCCAAGGCAACGAGGCATGTTTTCATTAACCTCTACGATGATATGCTTAGACTTTTCAACTGCAGCCATAAGATGTGATGCGTTAGGACCAAAGTTGAAGTATCCATGATTATCCATTGTTGTAGTCTGAATCATAAGAACATCGTTTGGCTCGATGTGCTCACGATAGTATCTTGGAAGCTCTGAATATCTGATAGGTGCATAGTATGAGCAGCCTCTTGCAATAAGCTTACGCTCAATACCACCCATGTGCCATGAGTTCCAGCAGAAATGCTCACCTGCATCTTCTCTTTCGAAGATAGCTGGAAGCTTCATTAAGATACCACCACGAACCTTTACATCACGTAATTCATCTGTACGTGCTGCAAGTGCCTTATCAAGTGCATCTGGTGTACCTGTACACCAACCATAATCTACCCAATCTCCGCTCTTTACTACCTTAACTGCCTCTTCAGCTGTTGTGAGCTTGCTTTTGTATTCAGCCTGAAAATCCATAATAAACCTCCGCTCGTTAAAAAATTATCAATTGGATACATTTTACCACTTATTGATCTAAGCTTCAATTGTTTATCGCTTTATTGTTTTTTAATAATTAACTCTGCCGTAAAGTGTTATACTATAATTAATAAACATATCATCAGGAGGTAAGACTATGGCAAAACAAGAAATTGAAGTTGCTGGTGCAAAAAGACAAGTTGAGATTACCCCTTTTGAGCATCACACTAAATATCATGAGACTGATCAACAGGGTATCATCCACACTTCCAACTATGCCAATTGGATGGAGGATGCCAGAATGGATTTAATGGAGCAGATGGGACTTGGTTTCAAGCAGATGCTGGAGATGGAAATCAGCTCTCCTGTTGTTTCTCAATCCATTGAGCATAGAAGCGCTGTTAAGTTTGATGAGACGGTTATTGTAGATACGAAGCTTGTTTCTTATGATGGTCACGAGATGGAAATTGCTTATCGCATTTACGATAAGGCTACTGGTGAGGACAGAGCTGTTGCTAGATCGGTACATTGCTTTGTAAATAAATCAGGGGCTCCTATTTCAATGAAGCGAGCCTATCCAGAACTTGATACAAAATTCTTCGAATTCAAATAAAAGAACAGGCACCTGCATAATCGCAAGTGCCTTTGTTTTTATTGTCCCTTTGCTGCAATCTCTGTAAGCAAATTAATAAGTTCAAGATCTGATTCCTGAACTCTGAGATTTGTTTCAATACGCTCTCCGCTTGGATCCGTAACTGCGATTTCAATGATAGAACCTGGAGTCATAGCACGGCCCTTAACTGCACTGAAAAATGGTACAAGCTTCGGATGATTTGCATTGAATTTTTCTGCTGCGCTTCTTACCTTAAATAAATCTGCTGGATTAAATGCCATAATTGTATTACTCCTATTCTCAAATCTTCTTAAATTATATACTTACGTATTAGCTTTCGCAACTCCTCTTCCTTTATAGGCTTTGCAATATAATCCGCAAATCCAAGTCGAACATATTCTTCCTTTGCACCTACAACAGCATTAGCTGTCTGCATGATAATTGGTGTATCCTTGTTTAGGTTTGAATCAAGATTATCAAGAACATTCTTTAATTCAATACCGTCCATGCCTGGCATCAGATGATCAATAAATATCAAATCGTATTTTGTTCTCTTCACCTTTTCAATCGCTTCAACACCAGATATAGCTGTATCTACCGATAAGTCTGTATTGCTAAGAAGGGCTGAAAAAACACGAAGATTTATAGCCACATCGTCAACCACAAGAATCTTACCTAAAACGTCGAAGGTCTCATGACGGTCAGCAACACGTCTATCACCATTCGGTCCCATAGAGAAAGCTCCACAAGGCTCTACTGAACGGATTTCCTGAGGGATAATCACTGTAAAGGTTGTTCCTTTTCCTATTTCTGACTCTACTGAAATTTCTCCTTCCATAAGGTCAACCAGCTGTTTTGTAATTGTAAGTCCAAGTCCCGTTCCTTCTATGCGCTTTTGTTTAAACTCACCTACACGCCTGAAGGAATCAAACAGATATGGAAGGTTTTCCTCAGCAACACCAATTCCTGTATCACTGACGCTTACTATCAGCATCAGCTTTCCATTTTCAATTTTACCATCTACAGTAAGAGTGACGCGCCCCTCTGGTGTGTATTTTACTGCATTGGTAAGGAGGTTTGTGATTACCTGAATAATTCTTTCTTTATCACCGCGAAGTCTGGATGGCAGAACATCGCTCATATCTACCTCAAATGAAAGGCGGCTGGCTTTTGCTCTAGGGCGTACTAAAGAGTAACACTCTCTAATCATATCCATCAGATCATAATCTTCCGGAGATATTTCGATGGAACCAGCTGTAACCTTTGCCAGGTCTAGCACCTCATTCACTATACCAAGCAGGTAATTTCCTGCACTGTTTACATCTCTGGCATATTCCAAAATATTATCTTCCCTGCTTTCTCGGAGAATCATTTTGTTCATGCCTAAAATAGCATTTATTGGAGTACGCATCTCATGAGACATTCTAGTCATAAATGCTATGCTGGCCTCATGTGCCTGTACTGCTGCAAACATTTCTCGCTCTGTATCGCGAATATCTCTAAGGGCATTTATATATGACATGGTCATCAAAAATACCATACCAATTAGCAGGTACAAGGCATTCATTGTGATAGGTCGATATTTCTTGTAATCATATATTTGGATAGCTCCCATTACAATACTACCCAGGATTCCAATCAATTCCATCCAAAAGCCCTTCACACGGCTTTGAATAAAATCCGGAATAAGTGTAAGCAGGAATAAGGCCATTGTTACAACAATTGCCAAAAATGCAATTGGTAGCAGATTACTTAGATCAGTATCATTGTAGAACTGTAAAAGTATTGCAACCATAACCGAGAACTCTTCCAACACAACAATGATCATATACATGGTTCGATATCTACCTTCCTGTAGCTTATCGAAAAACATAGCCATTGCAATTGGAAGCATTCCCAAGCTGATATAGGTCATGTAAGACAAAAGTGAATAATTCGGAACAAAAATCTGTCGACATCCGGATTCTGCCAGTGACCATATTGAAAAGCAAATCATTATCCAACCTGCGTAGAACAATGATATGGTTTTGTTGTAGGCCACCTTTACATTAACGCCAATAATAAATGCAATGATGCCAAGGGTGAGCAGGAATAATGTAAGTAATAATGTATATCTTTCCCTACTGTAAATATTCATTATTATTCCAAGCTGTGAGCCAATATTTATTTCATCAACTACACCGGAATAATTGTTATCACCTTGAAATACTATCTTTATGGTTTGCCCGTTATCACTTGGATGCAACGGAACAAACAAAAATGTTCCAGGACTATGATCGCCAAACAGACGTGTTTCTTTGGTGGTAAATTCATATCGAATTTCGTCTGCCACATATACCTTTACATCCTGTTTATTTGAATTGAAACTAAGGTAACAATCTCTGTCCTGCCAAATCTTTAATGTGTTTATAATCACAAACTCATGGGATACTTCCGGTTTATATTGACCTGGAACCGAAATAGACTCAACCGAGTTGTCCACATGAATCCGCTTCCATCCCTCATTAAAGCTCTCCACGCTGAAATCAGTGTAGGTTCTTTCATCAGGCAAACTATATTCCCCTATAAACACCAGGGCAATTATAAAGAAAAATAAAATTATACCTGCAATTAAAATCAATCCGTGTAAAAAACCACTAGTCTTCTTCATCCTCAAACTCCCATAAATTAAGCATTTTCACTATCTAGTATAATTTTTTAGTAGTGAATAAACAACAAGTTACGAAAATAGTCACAAAAATTTAATATAATAACTCTGTTTAGAACTGATATCCGAGCTTCAACAGGAGGCACATTATGGCAAGCACAGAGCAAATTGCTAATGAATACTATCAAAAAGGGGTAAATCTGGTCCATATCAACAATTTGGAATTGGGTATAGACAATCTTAATATGGCAAAATCCATCTATGAGGAATTGGGTGATTCCACAAATTATATAATGGCACTTCGTGGACTTGCTGTTGCCTATGGGATAATGGGCTATGACAGCAAAATGCTTTACAAATGCCTAAACGCTTTTGACTATCTGGACAAAAATAAAATCAAAGGTGCCAAGCACTATTTCTATACAATTATTTGCAATCGCTATATGGTGCTGGGAGATTATGATAGTGGTATCAATTATGGCAAAATGGCCATGCAGGATTTGGAAGACTATGGAACCGAATTTGAAAATGATCCCAAAACTTATCTTGTGGCTTGCCTTAATCTAGCCTACTCTTATTTGCATATACATAGACTGTCAGAAGCTGAGACCTACATAAAACGTGCCACCGAAATTGCTCATAAAAATGATGTTCATTATCATGATTTAAGTCTTGCTGCACTTAATGCAAATCTCCACTATCAATTAGGTGATACAGCCTATGTAAACGAACATCTTAGCGACTTTGCCGGTTTTATGAAAAGCCCTGAAATCACACTTCAGGATTACATGGAGGATTTAAAGCTTCTCATTGAAACCTTCTGTGGTATGAATGAGTTTGATAGAGCTGAAGCTGTTGCCAAAAATTTGGACTCCAGTGCAACTATTTCAAACAATGCAAATCTCAAGCTTGAAACTGCAAAACTATATATGATGGTTTACAAGAGAACTGGTGACTCTGACAAGTATCATCAGGCGTGCGTACGTTATGCTGAGGAGTCCTTAGCATGTGAAGCTGCAAAGACCGCAGAACATCTAATCGAGATGGACACATCAATTGCATTGTCTATTGCAGACACACCTGTTGAATTAATATAATAATTGTTATGAATAAGAAAAAATTAGGGATAATAATAGTTGTGGTTTTAGCTTTGGCCATCTTTGTAAAAGCAGAGCTCACTTACAATTCTTCTCTTAGGATTTTGGCATCAGTTGTTGATTTTTCAGAATCCACTTTGAACAATCAAAATTATCTTGCCTACAACATCGATCTTAAGGATTTATTTAGAAATTACGCAAACGCTGATATTGGATATACCGGTTCAGCCTACATAAAAAAACTAGAGGGCTTTCCTTACTCAATTAGCGGAACCATTAAAGGAGAACGTTCTGCATCACAAAAGAAGTTCTCATGCAAATCTGATTTGGATGTCCTTGTTATGGATGTTGGACAGATGGAGGTTTATGCAGAGGATCAGACAATTTATCTGGTTGCCCCAATGATGGGCAATATTTCCTACGGCTTTGATACTGGAAATGATTTATTTCTCACAGCACCAAACCTAAACAACGATATCAACAGAGCCTGGTTCCATGACAACAAAACCAACATCTTCAATTTTGTTAGAAATATCAAAATAGATAAAAGCGGTGCCAAGTATATCGATGAAGATGGCACTGAATGTGATGAATTCAACATAACCATTCCAAAGGGCCAGGGTGATTTCATATGGAAGCTGCTTGGTATGGAAACTCCAGACCATGACATAAAATGCTCCATTTATCTAGACAGCAACAATCACACTAGAAAAATCACCTTTGATTTATCACACAAGACAAAAGGCGCCTATATTTCTGTATATGGCAAGGACTTAAGCACCATAGAAATATACTCTCCGCTTCCAGACAGCGAGCAGGTTCGTGTCACAATCACCCGAAATGGTGAAACCAACTACACTAATTCCTTTAGCGATAATGTCACCTACACCACCAGCGTCGGCAAAGTATATACTTTAGATTGCAACGTACTTCTAAACTATGTAGACGACGGAATCAAGGTTGAGGTTTCAGATTTTGCAATAAATGAAAATGAAAAAACACTAGCTGAAGGCTATCTAAAAGGAAAGCTTTCCAAAAACGAAAACATGGGTGATGTTTTCGAAAATGCTATAGTTGACCTATCAAATGTTACTGTCATTGACTGGAATACAATAAAAAATGACACCGCCTCTTTTATAGACGATGTCATATCCCAAGCTCGTGACAATGTTAGCATTTTCAATTTCTTTGAATAGTAAATGAATTACTCTTCTCTGGCACAACCAATTATTTTGTATAAAAGATTATAAAGCTGTTGTGCCTCTTCTTGAGAGAGATTAACACATTTGCCCATTTTAGCAGGTATTGAACATGCCTGCTTTTTTAATTCCTCACCTTCTGGAGTAAGGGTTATGTTTAAGTTTCTCTCATCATCCTTTGAACGATTTCTTACAACATATCCCTTCTGCTCCAGTTTTTTCAAAACTGGTGTCAATGTACCTGAATCAAGAAACAGCTTCTCTCCAAGTGCCTTTACAGTGATTTCCTGTTCTTCCCAGAGCACAAGTAGTGTGATGTACTGGGTGTATGTCAAATCCAAAGGATCCAAGTATGGCTTATACTTGCGGACTATCTCCTTTGAACATGCATACAGCGGAAAACACAGCTGATTAGATATTTTTAAGCAATCGTATTTGCTAGACATTTAATTCACCTCTATCTTAAAGATTTTTTGATACGAAATCTTTCAATGCTTCCTTTGGGACAAATCCAACATTCATATCAACCTTCTGACCATCTTTCAAAACAACTACAGCAGGTATATTCATTATACCATATTCTTTAGCTAAATCAGGATTTTCATCAGTATCTACGCTATAAAATTTTGCATCAGCAGCCATTTCTTCTGAAAGTTCCTCTAAAACAGGTGCCAGCATCTTGCATGGTCCACACCATGTAGCATTGAAATCTAAAACTGAAATGCCTGTTTTGTCCATTGAATTGAATTCCTGTGTTGTAATGCTCTTTACCATAATAAGTTCTCCTTTCAAACTCAAAAATATTGGTCTATGTCATGTTTTTGCTGACCAAACAATGAAATTGTCAGCAAGAGTCCTGCTTTGCAGGATTTATTTTATTAATTGTTTTTATTAGCTTGAAGATAAGCAACTGCAGAAAGTGCAGCTACATTTCCCTCTCCAGCAGCCTTAATGTACTGATATGGTGTACCTGTAATATCGCCACATGCAAACAATCCCTTAATATTTGTAGCCATTGATCTGTCTACTTGAACATGATTGCCATCCATTATAAGGCCAGGTACAAGCTGTGATGGAGCAATTTGTTGTCTTAAAATAAAGATTCCATCAGCACTAACTGAATCACCTTCTGTAATTAAAACAGATTTATCCTCTGTTCTTTCAATTGACTTTGGCTTTACATCAGTCAATACTTCTATGTTTCCACCAAGACTTCCGGCATATTCATACTGAGGAATATAATAAACCTTTTCAGCTCTTTCTGCCAAGAATTCTGCCTCTGGCTCATCCTCTGCACTGTATGCAAGAATGATTGCTGTTCTGCCCTTGTATAATGCAGCATCACAAGTTGCACAGTAGCTAACGCCTCTTCCAAGATTTTCCATTTCTCCTGGGAATGGCTTCATAGCAGACATTCCAGCAGCAACAATAACTGAGCTTGCTTCATAGTCAGCATTATGACCCTGAATAGCAAAATACTGTCCCATTGAATAAACAGCATTTACTTTATCTTCAGTGATTTCAATCCCCATTGAAGTCACATGGTTCAAAAATGCTTTTGCCATTTCATCACCCTTTACATCAGGTAACCCTAAATAATTTTGAATGGTATGAGCTTTTGAAACCTTGTCAGAAGATTCCTTACTTCCTAATAATAAAACTGATTTATTTCTAACCTTTGCTGTAAGAGCAGCCTCAAGACCAGCAGGGCCAGTTCCTATAATAGCTATATCAAATCTTTCCATTTTAAACCTCCAACAACGAAATTAAATTGCGTACAATTAATTTGTTGTTTTGATTGTACACAATTAAATTTTCTTTGTCAACAAGTTTTCTGAAAATATTTTTTCTTTACCAAAAAGGCTTTGGGATACTATATTCTCCCAAAGCCCTCTTTGATTATAATATGTATAATTGAATATTTTGTTAAATAATATTAGTAAGTCTTCTTTTTCTTTATAGCAACGCCTGTGATTGCGCCAGCAATGGCAACAATAACAACCAGTACAATCCAAAGACCATTTCTAGAGTTAGACTCTTCTCCAACAAGTGGTGTCTCCTCTTCTTCTATAGTTGTCTCTTTTGTAGCAACCTTCGAATCCTGTTTGATTTCCTCTTCATCTAAATCAGAATCTTTTATATCAACTGTTTTAACACCATCAGCTTTTTTGTTTGATTTTTTAGCTGCCTTTGTTCTTGATGGCTTAGTATCACCATTGTTTGCTGCTACAACAGTATCTTCTTCAAGAGAGACCGCCTCCTTTTTGATACTTGAGGAAGTGACAACAGCTGGCGCTGAATATGATTTATTGTATGAAATAGTACTTTCAGAACTATCATTATCTGCATTAGAAGATGAATTTGTATGTGTGGCTGCCCCAGAGGCATTTGCTGCACTCTTCTTTGTAAATAGCTTTGAAATATCAAATGACTTTACCGCATTATTTACTGTATTAACAACACTCTTTCCTGTGACATATACCATTTCTCCAATGTAACCTGGAAGATTCTTCATTGACTTGATTGAATTCTTAACAATCAAAGGAAAATCAAATCTTCCAACCCCTGTCTGAACACCGGCGTTAACATAATAAGCACTCTTTACAGCCTGCCCATTTTCGTCAGTTTTTACCTGTCCCTTTTCATCCTTCTCATATCCATATGCCTGATTCCAAGCCTCTGTACCAACTGTTGAACAGTTGTGTGTAAAGATGTTGAAATAGCTATTATTTGAGAATGCATCAAGCATTACATTAAGTTCCTGCTGGGTAGCATCTCTTTCAATAACCTGGTTTGGCCCCTGATCATAAGCATATTTTTGATTGAAAAGCTCTCTGTTAATCCAAACACCACCATCTGTGGTGTTGTTTGCGAGATAATCTACATAAATAGAGCTATCATTTTTGAGACTTTCGATTATTTCCTGAGCATGTTGGCGAACATATTCTTCATCAACATTTTGACCAGTCGCCTCGTTCCAAAGCTTTGCAAGTTCTGCATCATTATGAGCAAATACTTTTTGAGCCTCTGGAAGATATACATTCTGAACAGTCTCATTGATAGATGCCATTCCATAATTTCCAATGGAAATATAGTCACCACGATTCAAAACAACTGAACCTGGTGTGTGTTTCTCGTGATTTTGCTCCTGATAAAGAGCCATAGCAGCTTCGTTTCTCTCAGCCTCGTTTGCTTCTGTTATTTCATCGACAGTGCTTCTCCAAGAAACAACTTCTCCATTTTCTCTTTGGCAAGCTGCATCAAGCTGGGCTTTATACATTGGATTTGCAACATAATATCCGTAAAGATTTTCGATAGAAATCTCAAGATTGTCTACATAGCTGGTATATACAATGTAAACATGTCCATGTGTTGGATTACCAGTGGATTCATCATGGCGAGCAATAAGTCTTACAGAACCTAATACACCACCTTCAAGTCCACGCTCCCATGGAGCTGTATCATCAGCATCATTGATTCCATCACTATCTGTATCAAGCTTGCATGGATCAGATTTTAGAACAACATACTCACTGCCCTCCTCTGAAACAACGCTAAGCTCTGAACCATTTAAAAGGCCATCAGAATCTAAATCATTCTTTGATTGAACCTCCTCATATGAGAGTGATCCGAAAGCCTTTGCACCGTCCTTTGTTAGAATCTCCCCATCGCAAAGACGCTTAGTCATTAGATCGGAAATTCCATCCTCATTAAAGTCCTCATCATCTTTAGGCTCTTTGAGCTCCATCTCATTTCTAAGTCTTTCAAGCTCAGCCTTTTCCTTTTCTTCCTGTTCTTTTCTAAGGCGCTCCTCTTCCTGTTCCTTAAGAAGCTTTTCCTCTTCTGTAAGCTCTAATTCCTGATTCAAAGCATCTGTAGCCTCAGCATCCTGTTCAGAAGCATCTGCTGGCTCTGACTGGGTTTGACTATCACCTGCTTCTGTATCTGGCAAATCTGATGCATCACCCTGAGCATCCTGCGTCTGCTCCTGAACCTGGTCTTGAACCTGGTTCTGAATGACTTCAGGGCTTTCTTCCTGACCTTCCTGGACTGCCTGAGCCTCCTCTATTTGCTGGCCATCCGAACCATTAATTTCTTCTGCATGTGAAGAAATTGGTGTAAATGATCCAGCTGTGATAGCACCTGCAAGAGCTAGTGATACCACCTTGTAATACTTTTTCATTACATCTACCTCCCTCAAAAAGATTACCGAAAACATTATATCACTTAACGATTAAACGGGAAACCATATTTTGATTTTCAGTTTCCTGCTGTCAAATAAACCCCGCAGCGAAACACTGCGGGGTTTAATGTAATATTAATATTAAATCATTAACAACTCTTGTCTACAATTTAAAGGAATCCTTTATATCCTTAAGTGCATCAGAATTTTCTTCTGTTTCTCCTACAAGTCTTACTACACCATCAGAAAGATTTGCAACATCAGTTGTCTTTTCTGCCACAGTAGTAACTGCATCTGCAGCCTCTGAAACAGTCTTTGATATCTGCTCGATTGATTCTGAAATAGCTGTGGTTGACTCTTGAAGAATATTAATCTTGCTTGAAATATGATCCATAGTAACAGAGAAGTTTTCTGATTCAAGCTTGTAGTCATCAGCCATCTTCAGGAAGTTCTCATAGTCAGAAGCAATATCTGTTTCTATATAATGTAATGTTCTGCTAAGACATTCATTCATAGATGCAACAGATTCCTGAACCTCAGATACAATTTCCATGATTCCTGTAACTGTATCGCTAGATTGGGTGGCTAGTCCACCAATTTCTGTTGCTACAACAGCAAAACCTTTACCGGCTTCTCCAGCTCTTGCAGCTTCAATTGATGCATTTAGCGCCAATAAATTTGTCTGGCTTGCGATATCTTGTATTGCTGATGCAAGATGATTAATCTTCTCAACCGCCTTAGACTTTTCAAGAGCATCCTGGCCCTGAGCATTAATTTCTTCATAGATTCGCTCTGTCTTTTCCTTAGCTGTGACAGTCTCGGTATAAACTCTATTTGCCTTGATTTTTACTTCCTTGGCATTCTCAGCACCACTATTTGTCTCCTCAGCTATACTATCTGCATTTTCTTTAATGCTGTTTGTCTTCTCATTAATTATATCTGTAGTGGCACTTGTCTGCTCCATGCTGGCTGCCAACTGCTGTGATGTAGCAGAGTTGTCCGCATTGGCTGAGTTAATCTCCATAGATGTATCTCTAAGAGTAAGAGCATGTCCTTCCAAATCCACAGAAATACCAGAAATCTTATTAACAATTTCTCTAAGGCTATCCTGCATATTTGCAACTGCACGAGCCATAACACCAGTTTCATCCTTATTATTTTTAATCTTCTCAACATCGGTTGATGTAAAGTCAAGCTCTCCTACCTTACTTACAACATCTGTAATGATTGCAATTGGTCTGGTTATTCCTCTAGCTGAAATTATACCCACCACCAAAACAAGAATTGCTGCTATTAATGAAAAAATAAATCCAAGATTTCTTATTGCATTAATCTCTGCAACAATTTCTGTATCATCTGCAACGCACACTGAAACCCAGCCAGTATCATCAAGGACCTTGAATGCACTGTACTTCTTTACGCCATTTTCATCCACATAATTATAGATGCCACTATGTTCATAATTTCCAGTAGGAATGTCCTTTAGCAGCTGGTTTACTGAAGCATTTGTTACAAGTGTTCCAATCTTTTCATCTCTCTTATGATAAATGAATTCGCCCTTTTCATTGATGATATATATAGCTGGAGCTAATTCCATTTAATCCTTTTCCATCAAGTAATGGTTTTAATACATCATAGGTGATATTCTCTACCCCTTGAGCCTCCATTTCAAGTTCAACTATTTCTCCACTCAATGCTGCCAAATCCTTCATATTGTTTTCATTGACAGTCCGAATGGTTTTCTTCGCACTAGGAATGATATATCCTACGTTTAGCAATGCAAATGCGAGAATTGCAATAACTACGAGAGCCAAAATCTTTACGTAAATTGAATGAATATTAAAGCTGGATTTCTCTGATTCCATAAGAAAAACTCCTCTCTGTTAACCCGGCTCCATACAGAACCCCCCAAATATCACTATTTGAGTATAACTACTACCTATGTAGATTTAATGAAAAAAATGCGTAGGATATATAAAATAACTGTGTTGAACGTAAGCTGGATTTCCTTTAGAATAAAAAAGATTATATGGGAGGAATATTCTATGATTAGTTTTTTAAAAAAGAAAAATATCGAAATATCTGTTAAGAGATACCTAATAGACGCTCTTGGTGCTATGGCACAGGGTTTGTTCTGTTCTCTTCTTATCGGCACAATTATCAACACCATCGGTACCCAGTTTCACATTGGATATTTAATCACTCCAATTGCAACAGTGGCAGGTGTTGAATATACAGTTGGTGGCCTTGCTGTTGCAATGAGTGGACCTGCTATGGCGGTTGCTATTGGCTCGGCACTTCAGGCACCTCCACTTGTATTGTTTTCTCTAATAAGCGTCGGCTTTGCATCAAACGCCTTAGGAGGAGCTGGTGGTCCACTTGCAGTTTTATTTATCGCCATCATCTCATCAGAGGTTGGAAAAGCCGTTTCCAAAGAAACCAAAATTGATATTTTAGTTACACCACTTGTCACCATTGGTGTTGGTATTGCCCTTTCTCAGTGGTGGGCTCCAGCTCTTGGTCAGGCAGCAAGCAAAGTTGGCACCCTGATTATGTGGGCCACAACCAAACAGCCATTTTTGATGGGAATTCTGGTTTCAGTTATTGTAGGTATAGCGCTTACACTTCCAATTTCATCTGCTGCTATCTGCGCTGCTCTTTCACTGACTGGTTTGGCAGGAGGCGCTGCTGTTGCAGGCTGCTGTGCACAAATGGTTGGCTTTGCATGTATGAGCTTCAAGGAAAATAAATGGGGAGGTCTTATTTCTCAGGGAATCGGCACCTCAATGCTTCAGATGCCAAATATCATCAAAAATCCTCGCATCTGGATTGCCCCTATCCTTTGCTCTGCTATCACCGGTCCACTTGCCACCTGCGTATTCAAAATGCAAATGAATGGCACCCCAGTATCTTCTGGAATGGGCACCTGCGGTCTTGTTGGCCAGATTGGTGTATACACTGGATGGGTTAACGATATTGCTTCCGGTGCAAAAGCTTCTATCACACCATTTGATTGGGCAGGCATGATTCTTATTTGTTTTGTACTTCCTGCAGTGATTTGTCCTATGATAAATAATTGGCTAAAGAAAATCGGATGGGTTAAGAGCTCTGATTTGAAATTACAATAAAATCAATATAATAATCCCACACCACAAAGAGGGCTTCTCCACTTATGGAGAAGCCTTCTTTTGCTTTAATCCATTTTTAATTACGCAAAGTTTTTCCTTACACTGACTGCACTTAAGACGATTATTACTTCCATACCAAAATAATTCAGGATGCTTGGCATAATTTACTTCCCAGCGAATGAGCACAACCAGAGATGTAAAAAACAAGCTCCATGAAAAAAAATTCCTAACAAATAGCATTGGAGTGAACATCATAAAATGCCCCCAGTCATAAATGCGACAATTAATGCAGCATTTGTTTTTAAGAATAAATGTCTGGAACGGGCAGAAAAACAATATGCAGATATAATCACTTAGATAAAAGAATACTGTCAGCATAAGCATATCTGCCACATCAATTATTTTGAACAGATAAAGCGTTGCAAAAACTGCATTGAAACAAAGCCAAGAAAGCATCACCAGCCAGGCTTTAATATTCATGTCCTGAACAAATTCCAAAAGCTGAAGCCTTGAGTAGTTTTCTGCTGGCTCAAATTCCTCCAGTTTCCCCTTTTTATATGCCATAGAAAGATTTTTATGTGGGAAAATATGCTGTAGCATCATCACCATAAATACAAACCACAACACATGAAGCACACTTATTCCATGCTCCACTATGCCAAAGGTGAATTCGTGGGTCATAAAATCAAACAGCTTTTCTTTGTCTGTTAAATACATCACAAAAATAAAAATAAAAACAAAGAGTCTGAAGAAAAAATTAATCAGCGCCCGCTTCATCATTCTCGTCATAGATGCCTCCTTTATTACAGAGTCCTGCTATAACTATTCCAAAACCTTTTAAACAAGCTCCTCAAATAAAGCTTTATATTCTGAAATCTTATTTGATTTTCTAATTTTCTTAATTGTCTTTTCCTGACCTGCAAATGGCTGCTGCCAATAGCCCCAAAATTCCTTTAACCTATGAAGCACAGGCTTTTCACCAGATAGGATTTCTATATACTGTTCAAGTAATTCATTATGGAATTTTTTGAACCGTTCTATATCAATTTCCGTAGACAAATCCTCTGAAATTCCCTTTGAATATTTCATAGCAAGCTCTGGATTTTCTATCAGTCCCCTACCAATCATGACAGCATCTATAACGGGATAAATTGAAAAGGTATTTTCTATATCCTTTATAGTTTTGATTTCACCATTAAAAACAAGTGGAGCCTTGCTATGAGTAACGGCATAATCAAAAAATTCTGGTTTGATAGGCTCCCTGTAAAAATCAGATTGAATTCTCGGATGAATTGTCAGCTCTGAAATAGGATATTCATTGTAAATATCCAATATTTCATAAAATTCCTCTGGCTTTTCCTTTCCAAGTCTTGTCTTGATGGAAATCTCTGGAACCTTTGCTCCATTCTCTGTACAAACCTTTTCAAGCCCGGAAAATACCTCATACAAAAGTTTATTTACTTCTTCTGGATAATAAAGAAGACCTGAGCCCTTTTTCTTTGCAACCACAGTTCCGGAAGGACACCCCAGATTAAAATTAATCTCTTTATATCCAAGAGCGGCAATCTGACCTGCTGCCCATAGGAAGTGCTGAGAATTGTTGGTAAGTAGCTGAGGTACAGTGATTCTCACATCATTCTTCTCAGGATCAATCTCCTTAAACTCTCTGGTTGTAAATTTATAGGTGGAGTTAGGTGACAAAAACGGAGTGAAATATTTTACCACACCTCCATAATATTTCTCAAAAGTTCGTCTGTATATACTGTCTGTTACACCCTCTAGTGGGGCTAAATAAATCTTATTTTTCATCGCATACCTGGAATGTTAAAAATTTCAAGTAGTAGCTTTCATCAGCTGCCCAAAGAATTGGATGGTCTGGAGCCTGTGTTCTAAACTCCACCTGACGAAGACGCTTGTGGGCAGCTTGTGCAGCCTGACCAATTATCTTTATGAACAAATCCTGAGTCATGAAATGAGAGCATGAACAGGTAGCAAGATAGCCTCCATCCTTTACAAGCTTCATACCCTTCATGTTGATTTCACGATAGCCCTTCATTGCATTCTTTGTAGCCTCTCGGGATTTTGTAAAAGCAGGTGGATCCAAAATTACCACATCGTATTTTTCGCCTGCCTCAGCAAGCTTTGGAAGCTCATCCAAAACATTTGCCTGGCGAAACTTTACAGTATCCTCCAATCCATTTAGCTTTGAATTTGCAGTGGCCTGTGATACGGCAAACTCTGAAATATCAAGACCTGTAACCTCCTTTGCACCACCAAGCCCGGCATTAAGTGCAAATGTACCCATGTGGGTGAAGCAATCAAGAACTCTTTTATCCTTACAAAGTCTCTGAATACTAAGTCGATTATATTTTT
The DNA here is from genome assembly GCA_946403965.1 of uncultured Pseudobutyrivibrio sp. GTDB lineage: Bacteria > Bacillota > Clostridia > Lachnospirales > Lachnospiraceae > Pseudobutyrivibrio. The sequence goes on from CAMJBT010000023.1 coordinate 35,955, forward strand.
GATCAAGGAAAAATCCTGTCTTTTGACCATTAACCACATCCACCATATAGTGAACGCCATTTTCTACGATTTCAACATTGGTATCAAATTCATCACCAATGAATCCCTTATAAGGAGCTAAGCCCTCCTTCTTTCGAACTGCTGCATCGCTTCGCTCATAGACACCACGGATTTTATATCCATCAGCAGCCATAATTTCCTTTAGCATATCCACAATTTTAAGCTTCAGCTTATCAATTCCAAGGGCAAGGGATTCCACCACAAGCACATCATCATATTTGTCGATGACAAGCCCCGGAAGGAAATCTGCTTCACCAAAGATTACTCTACAGCAGTTCATATCCACCGGAAGCAATACGCATTTACGATACTCCCATGCGTTCTTCACCCTCATATAAAGAAACTCATCATCTATTAGCTGATCCTTTTTTCGAGTCATCATTCTTACTCTAATCTTTGAGTTTGTGTTAATGAATCCACGCCCCATCATGTATCCATCAAAATCATGGACAATGACAATATCTCCGTTTTCAAACGAACCAAGTACATTGTCAATTTCGTTATCAAATATCCAAGCCCCGCCAGCTTTTATTGTACGACCTTCTCCTTTTTTTAGGGTTACAATTGCCTCTGACATAAAAATCTCCTTTAAAACAAACTCTTTAAATCCAAAAGTTTATCTACTCTCGCATAAAGCATTTTCTTTAATTCTTCATCTGGTTCAGTTAAATCAGGAACCATTACTACGTTGCAACCTGCTCTGTAGGCACTGGTGCATCCGTTTGGTGAATCTTCCACAGCAAGAGTGCGACCTGGCTCAACCTTCAATTCCTTGCAGGCATAAGCATAAATATCCGGTGCAGGCTTACCAAATTCAACCATATCTGCACATACGATTGCATCAAAATAATCGTACAAGCCTATTTTCTTTGTGTAGCGCTCTGCTCTTTCCTTATCGTTTGCAGTTACAAGTGCCACAAATACACCATTGTCTCTAAGCCACTGTAGGATTTCTTTTGCGCCTGGCTTTAGAGGTATTCCATCCTTAAAAATATCCTCCACAAGCTGCTTACGATAATTTCTGACTGACCAGTAATCAAAATCAGGACCATACCATTCCTTAAACTGCTCCACTGCATATGGGCGTCCCAATGAGCGAAGTATTAATGGCTTTTCGGGAGTCATTTCATAGCCAAAATGATTAAGGGACTTTGGCCATGCTTCCTGATAGTATTTTTCTGTATCTGTAAGAGTTCCATCCATATCAAACAGAACTGCATCATATTTCTTTTCCATACTCTACCTGCCTGCTATTATTTTCCTTGAGAATATTACCATTTAACAGGCATAAATACAAATTAACACACAACCGTTTCGATTCTGTGAAAATTATTTATGTAACATTTTTGAAATATTTGTTGATTAATGATATAATCTCTGTAATTGCTTTAGGAAAAGGAGAAAATGCTAATGAGAAAAGGACTAGTTATGGAAGGTGGAGCCATGCGTGGTATGTTCACCTGTGGCGTGATTGATGTATTAATGGAAAATAGCATTGAGTTCGACAGCGCTGTAGGTGTGTCTGCCGGTGCCACTTTTGGACTCAACTTCAAATCAAAGCAAATTGGTAGACCCCTTCGCTACAACAAGGTCTATTGCAATGACAAGCGCTATTGCAGCATAAAATCCCTACTTAAAACAGGTGATATTTACAACGTTCCATTCTGCTACGGCACTCTTCCATATGAATTGGATCTTTGGGATACAGAGACTTTCTACAACAATCCTATGGACTTCTTCTGTGTTGCTACAGATCTAAAATCTGGAAATGCTGTTTATCACAAATGCAACAATGTAGATCACACAAAAGAAGGTTCTGACTTAAAATGGATCAGAGCTTCAGCTTCTATGCCTGTTGTTTCTCGCCCTGTTGTTATTGGTGATAGACCATATTTAGATGGTGGAATGTCAGATTCAATTCCACTTAAATTCATGGAAAGTCAGGGATGTGACAAGATTCTTGTTATCGAAACTCAACCTGCCGACTATATAAAAAAGCCTCAAAAGTTCATGTGGCTTATCAGGCTAATGTTGGGTAAATTCCCAAATATGATAAAGACTATGGCAAATCGCTATAAAATGTACAACGAAGAAAAAGCATATATCCGCAACAAAGAAGAGGCGGGAAATGTTTTTGTTATACGTCCAAATGCACCACTGAAAATCGGTGCCACAGAAAAAGACCCAACTGAACTTCAGCGGGTCTATGAACTTGGCCGTGCGGCCGCTATTTCCAATTTGGATTCATTAAAAAACTATCTGGGCTATGCATCATAGCCCAGATTTTTTATTACCATCCAAACCCAAATAATTTCTTGATTTGTTTTAAAACAAATGTAACAACCTTCTTAACAACATATCTTACAACTTTTCTGATTTTCTCTCGTTGCTTCTTTCCAGGATCCTCGCTTGGTTTATCTTCTGATGGCTTCTCAGGCTCAACCTGTGGCTCATCAGGAGTGATAGGCTTTGGATTCTCTGGTGTTGTTGGTTCCTCTGGTGTTTCAGGTGTGCCAGGCTCTGGTGTAGTTGGTTCTACCGGAGTTGTTGGCTCTGGGTTGCTTGGTTCTACTGGTGTAGCAGGTTCAGGCTCTACTGGTGTAGTAGGCTCTGGTGTTATTGGTTCTGGATTCTCTGGTGTTGTTGGCTCACTTGGAGTTGTTGGCTCTGGGTTACTTGGCTCCTCTGGTGTTTCAGGTGTGCCAGGCTCCTCAGATGGCTCCTCCTGCTTAAGCTCTTCCTCACTAGGTCTAACAAGTGTAAACCATGAATTCACATCATTCTCTTGGAATCCATTACCATTGTTTGTAATTACATGTACTCCCTCTGCAAAAATATCATGCTCTTCTGCTTTTACTTCCATTGGTCCAAATGATGTTTTAATAGCATCCACAATAGTATTTATAACATTTGTGATTACTTCAATTGGACTTGTCTGTTCAACTGTTGTCTCTTCAGTAACATTTTCTGTTGAATCAACAGGCTCTTCTGACTTAACCTCATCAGTATTCTGCTGATCTGCTGCCTCAGCATCATTTACCTCTTCAGCATCGTCCTTCTCAAGGTCTTCTGATTCTTCCTCATTGGCATCCTCAGAATCCTCTAATCCTTCTTCCAGAAGTTCTTCCTCTAGTTCTTTATCTTCTAAGTCCTTATTCTTTAATTCTTCTTCCTCATCTTCAGCTTCCTCTGTTGCTAAAGCTTCATTTGGAACATTAATTGAATACCAGCTGTTTCCAATGTGTGACATATGCTTTCCTGGCCATCCACCAAGATATTCATGATTGTCACCATCTGTCCATATGTATGCATTTGCACCATCTGCATACTGAGCATCAGTAAGCTTTACATACACTCTTGTTTCGCCATCATTAAGTGGCTGCTCATCTTCTATATCACGATTCTTGTCCTCTACCGCTGGAGCTTGAGCAGCACTATTTTTATCAAGTCTGAATGAAGGGTCCTTTGTAAATTCCTCTGCAGCTTCCTTGTTTGTAAACTTATAGCTTGCTCCTACGTAGTAAACCTTCTTCAGGCTATCTGCCTTCATATCATCTGTTTGATGACCTTCCATATCACCTATTGGATAGTTATTGAAAATGATATTAAGATTTGAGCTTGGTCCTGCATTTAATGTTGCTTTCCACCATCCATCACCTTCGTATTCGCATTCCTGTCCTGGCCAGCTACCAACATCAAGGTCACCCCAGGTATAAACGCCTACCTTTTCCCAATTACCTGCATTGTAGTAATGAACAGTGATTGAATCAGCTCCAATTCCTGTAGATTCTTCGGCCTCTGCTTTTGAAGAGAATGCAGTTACCTTATAGTTTCCATCATCTCCCTTATCACCTGGGACAATATATACTTTTGAATCAGAAATCTTGATATTTGAAGTCTGTCCACCTTCACCGTTAAAGATGATATTAAAATCATCATCACCTGTAAGCTTAACATCAGCTCTTACCCAATATCCTTCTTCAGAAGCACATGCCTGTCCTGGCCATCCTCCGAATAATTCTTTAAAGTTTGGTTCATCAACCCATGCGTAAGAATTTACTGTCTTCCACTCTTCAGTGTTCATGAAGTAAATTGATTTTGTGATAATGCCAAGATCTGCCTCAGCTTCAGCTTTTGAAAAATACTGCTTGCTATTATTTGCTGTCATGTATTTTCCAGCCTGCTTTGTAATATTAAACTGAGTGCTTGTCTGACCGTCATCACCCTTGAAAGTTACCTTGAATTCCTTCTGTGGAACTGTAACTTTCCACCAGCTGTAACCCTGATTATCACAATTATAAACAGTACCATCAACATCAGCAGTAACAACAGACCAATTGTCTGTATTGTGGAAAAAGAGCGTGGAATAGTCGCCATCTGCTGGCTTGTCTAAAACTACTACTGATCTTGCAGGAATTGTACCTGTAATTACGCCATCATCAACAGAAAAAAGACCATTGCTGCCTTCAACTGAATCAAGATATGTACCATCCAAAAGTGAAGTCTCAGAATCAAGAGCATAATCACTTTCACTTGCATTTACAATAACAACGCCCTTGTTTCCTCTTTCAATCATCAGGATTGAAGAATTATTGCCAGGGTTTACGAGATTTTCACTCTCACCCTCCATAGCCAATCTAAACTTGTTTACGGCTACAACCTCAGGAGCCTTGTAGATGTCACTTCCAGCTACACCAATTTTATTGTTGCCCCATGGATTTGACTGAGAGCTTCCATCTGGACGGCTAAAGAAAAGTGGTGTTCCATCAGCTCTGGCTGTAATAATAGCCCAGCCAAGGATTACTGCTCTATCATCCACCTCATTGTAGCTACCATCATTAATATAATTATCATGTGACTCTACCCATGTAACAAGCTTGTTTGAATCAGCCTTGTATGTTTTACCAGTTGATGTGTCATCAGAAATTTTGTAGCTCAAAACTCTCTTTGTTGAGACGTTTCCAGAACTTGTAGCATTTCTGATTGTGCCACCATAATTGCTGGCACAGGTTCCTCCAAGCATGTCCTGATAAGCGGCAAGTCTTGCTGCATCACCATCAAGAACCTCACCATACACGAACAAATCATCATATTCTTTTGCTGCATTCTCATTAATTGCAGCCTTCATATTTGGATAGAAATTGTTTCTATCTTCCTGACCTACGTATTCCTCTGCAACTCCATCATCAGGAAGAGCAATATGCTTTGCTGTATCAATTCTGAAGCCATCTGCTCCACAAGCGATACAATCCTCAAGGAATTCATAGAAATAATTCTGAAAACCAGCATTTTCTGTATCTACATCAGGAAGACCACCCATTGCATCATAAGTAACAGAAATACGATTATCATATGCCATGCTACCTGTTTTTGCACCGATATGATAAAGGGAGTCCTCTCCACCTGCTGCTGCCTTTAAATTTTCAGAAACCTGATCAAATACAGGTGTAGTATGATTTGGATCAATATCAACAATTACACCAATACCATATTTATCAGCTTCGTCGCACATAGCCTTAAACTCGTCGCGAGAGCCAAGCTGATAATTTCCAATCTTCCAATCTGTTGGCTGATAATGGTAATACCATCTTCCCTCATCCTCTGTGCTTCCATAAAGAGCCATTCCCGGATGAATTGAAAGACATTCGTTAATAGGAGATGTTTGAACTGCTGTGTAGCCGGCTGCTGCAATCTCCGGCATATTTTCTTTGATTGTGTTAAAGTTCCAACAGAAGGCGTGTAAAATTGCGCCGTCATGAATAGTCTCTCTAGTAACTCCACTTGCAGCGTGGACCTGGTCTAACCCAGGATTAGAAAGACTAGCTAGATTTGTTGCTGGTAACCCTGCCAAAAGTGCAAGGCTCAATCCAGCGGAAACTATCCTTTTCTTCAATAGTCCCATCTTTTTCATTTGAAAACCTCCATGAAATAATCATTCTGTCAAGCCGGCCTAAGACTGACAGTACCGCCGATTTGCGCAACTAATTGCGCATGATTTTCAAGAAGTTTTTCTTCCCCCAACACTTTAAATATAAGACTTAGCCAAATATAAATCAATAGGATTATTTTGTCATCATTGCGCAATATTTTGCTGTGTTGCGCATAAAAAGGCAGGCACAAAAATCTGTGCCTGCCTTGTAGAATTTAAAGTGAAGTAAACTTTTGAGTAGTATCGTTTAGCTGTTCTGTTACCTCGTTGTTCTTGTCCATAGCATCGAAAATCTTCTTGATACCTGAAACAATTTCGGTAGAGTTTTCTGCGCTCATATTTATTGCCAGTGAACTTTCCTGAACAGAATTTGTAATCGTATCTACTGCCTCTACCATTGCAGCCATAATCTCGTTCAAGCTTTCTGCCTTCTCTGTAAAATCTGTAAGCATCTCATTCATAACTTCTGCAGTATGGCCATATTTTTCACCAGTATCTACAAATTCATCATAATCGCCAATAACTGTTCCATTAATGAAATCAAGAACTTCCTGAGCATTACTTGCAAGTGTGCTAACTGCATCTGTAACTTCTCTTGCTATGTCCTGAATTGTAGCTGCAGTCTGACGAGAGTTTGCAGCAAGTGTACTAATTTCGTCAGCAACAACAGCGAATCCCTTTCCAGCTTCACCTGCACGAGCAGCCTCAATTGATGCATTGAGAGCAAGAAGATTGGTCTGACTTGCAATATCCAAAATATCATTAGTAAGATCGCTAATCTGGCTAACTTTTTCAGAATCCTTAACTGATTGTTCAAGTGTTTCTGAAAGTGCTGCCATTCTCTCACCTACATCTGATTTCTTTGTATTAACCTTCTCCTGCAGCTCATCAGCCTCAACCTTAATCTCATTGGCTGTTCCTGTTCCCTCTTCAGCCTGGTCTGTAATTCTTTGTGCAGCCTGTTTTACATCATCAACTCGCTCGTTGATTGACTCCAAAATACCAACTACAGATTCCATATTTGCTGAAAGCTCTTCAAGTGCTGCTGAAGAATTTGTTACATTGTCATCAGCGATTCTAAGCTGAGAGTTAACCTCCTCTGAAGAAGCACTAAGTACAATGGTTCCATCCTTAACTTCCTTCATGATGCCCTGAAGTGTTTCAATGAATAGATTAATACCATTTTTGATATATAAAAGCTCTGATTTTGTCTTAGTCTTTATTCTTGCTGTAAGGTCTCCTTCACCCTTCTGAATACCAGCAATTATTGCATTAACCTCATCACTGATAGACTTTATTGTAGCAACAATACTCTTGTAGCTGACAATAAAATTCATAACAACCAAAATAACTATAATAACTATACCGATTACAGCAACAATCTTTCCTTCACTAAGAAGTTTGTTCATCATAGTCTTGGTGCTTGAAGCATTTTCTGTAATAGCTTCATCAAGAACTTCTGTAGAATGAATAATTGCTACCTTTTGAATCTCGGCTTTATCAAAAAGCATTGCATAAGCATTGTCCTGATCACCTGCATCACACTTTGTCATGGCATTATCAATAAACTTACACATTCTCTGATATTGCCCTTCAATTTCTTTTAGTTGAGCTGTTGCAGCCTCATTATTGAAAGATGCAAAATCATCATTTAAATCTGCAATATCCTTTTCGATTGCAGATTTTGCCACCTCGATTTGAGGAAGCAAAGCCTCCTGGGTTTCCACTGAACCAGAAGCAATATATCCTGTCACCTGATCATACAAAGACATAACATCCGTCTTTAGATTTGCCTCATGTGTAGTCAGCTGCATCATGGAATCAAACATATCTACACTGCTGTTTGTTGATGTATTCATTGCTCTGATAATCATCATCATCACGCAAAGGAATGCCACAAGCATTGCAATATTCAGGGCAGAAATCTGTACGATTATAGAATGAATTCCACTTACCTTTGTAGTATTGTTCTCTTTACTCACAGTCATCTCCCCCTTTCTATTGTTTAGCATACCATGCTGCTAATGTTTGATTGATATCCGCCTCAAATCCAGCTGAATCTTCTTCTCCTGACGCATATCGGTAGAAGCAATAGCAAAGACCTCCATCACCGGTACCAATTCCACTAGGAAGCTGCATCCAATGCCAATCAGAGGTACGACCTTCTGCCAAATAGGATGCCAAAACAGGGGCAAATGGATCAGCAGCAACATACTTACAATCTGAAAATGGACTTACACATCCAGCTCCTTCTACAAGTATTTTCTGTCCTGCGTCGCCGGCAACCCACTCCAAAAATGCCTCAGCAGCTTCAACATTTCCTTCCTTCATTACGCCCCACCATGAAGGAGCAGAAGTAAGAATTGTATTCATTCCTTCTTCAAAAGCATATGGAATCATTCCAACCTGGAAGCTTCCCGCATTTTTATATGCATCACTAGAAGAAAGAGATGCTCCAATCCAAGAACCCTGAGTTATAAATGCATATTTACCAGCTGCAAAAGCGCCTACCTGGTCATCATATGTAGCTGTAAATAAAAGATCTGGATTTGCATACTGATTAAACATGCTTACCATAGAAGTAAAGTTCTGGAATCTTCCAGGTTCAACCTGCTTATTTTCAGCTATATAATCAATCACAGAAGTATCGTCTCTAGATAATCCCGAATCTACATAAGCACCAAAAACATGGTTTCCTGAAGACCAGCCAAGCTCCTTTGGTTCAACACAATAATCGATAACACCGTCAAGACCAAGTTCTTCCTTGTGAGCTGCTACAGTTTCAAAAGCCGCTCTCATAGAATCTGGTCCTGTAATTGAATTTGGATCTATACCACATCTGCTTAAAATATCAGCATTATATATAAGTCCTATTGCCTCTGTGGTGTATGGGAATCCTATTGTTCCATAAGTATCATCAACAAAAGCTCCAGATGTTTTTGAAGCCCATGCCTGATCACTCATATCCACAAGCATACCTTCCCAATTTGAGAATCCGGCAGCTTCGCAGGCAATAATATCTGGCATCTGATTCGACAAATAATACCCCTTAAGCATAGCCTGAGCATCCACGCCTGGACCTGCTGTCATTACCTCCACATGAACACCTGTCTCAGCTTCATATTCCTGTGCCAGCTTAAGGACATAATCGTTAATCTCAATCTTAATGTTCATCATTTTGATGGTAGTTCCAGACTCAGATTTAGCACTTTTCCCTGATTCCTTGTCCTGTGATGCACCATCACTCTTTCCGCAACTAACAATTCCCCCTGCTATCACCATGGTTAAACATAGTAATAATGAAAAAAATCTTTTCATTCTTACCCCCTCCTTCGAATGAAACGGTGTATATTATTACTCATCATTTTACAATGTAGTAATTAAAAATCTGTGAACAATCCATATACTTTCTATATAAAAAAGCCCTATCAGTAAATATGATAGGACTTTTTTAGGGATTAATATTTTGGTATTGTTTGAATTTTTATTCTTTTACACCGCCAAGTGCAACACCTGCGATGATAAATTTTGAAAGGAAGAGATATGCAATGATGATAGGAACAATTGCAACTGTAATCATCATGTAGATCTTGCCCATATCAAAATTCATATAATCAGCACCACGAAGAGTAGCAATCAAAATTGGCACTGTAGCCTTCTCCTTAGACTGAAGGATAAGGGCTGGAACGAAGTAGTTATTCCATGAACCTACGAAAGTGAAAATTGCCTGAACTGCAACAGCTGGCTTCATAATAGGAAAGATGATACGGTTAAATATCTTCATCTCACCGCAACCATCAATTCTGGCAGCTTCAACAAGTGAAAGCTGAAGATTTGACTGCAGGTAACTGTACATGAAGTAGAATACAGCAGGGCTTGCAATGGATGGTAAGATTAGCGGAATCAATGTATCATACATACCCAGGTTTGTGATTAAGCGAAGGAAACCAAGTGCTGTAACCTGTGTTGGCATTACAAGGATAATCATAATAAATGTAAATGCCACTTTCTTAAGCTTAAAATCATAAACATATAAACCATACGCTGTGAGAGCTGAAAAATATGTACATATAGCAGCACACAAACTGGATACAATTACTGAGTTAATGATACCCTTTGTCATTGGGAAGGTACCATCATTTGCAACTGCCTTAAAATTTGTCACAAGGCTATGCTTTGGAAGTGCCGAAAATCCTTTCTGAAGCTCAGCGTGTGAACAAGTTGAGTTGATAATCAAAATATAAAAGAAGAACAAGCACATAAAGGAAAGAATAATAAGAACTAAATGTGCTATTAAGCTTCTAGCTACGCCTGCAAAATCCTTTCGTGCCATTATTTAGCCCTCCTTTTCTCTGCCTTTGCAGCTTTCTTTGCAGCCTTCTTGTCATCATCTCCATTTACCATCTTGTAAACAAAGAGGCAAAGAATACCGCTAACTATAAACAAGTAAACTGATAATGCACCAGCGCGACCGTAGTCTGGTGCGCGAAGCAGATTGTTGAGCCACATGATAAGTGTATAGCTTGTACGGTTTGGATTTCCCTGGCCGTTTGTAAGGATCTGTGGAACGTCAAACATCTGCAAACCACCAATAAGAGATGTAATAAGTGTGTATGTCAAAATAGGTCTGATAAGTGGTAGTGTAATGTGGAAAAATGACTGTCTAGGTGTACAACCGTCAATGGATGCAGCCTCGAAAACATCCGGGCTGATACCCATGATAGCAGCCATAAGCATTATTGTTGTATTACCAAACCACATAAGGAAATTCATAAGTGCAATAAGTAGTCGAGTTCCCACAGGTGTTCCCATGAAATCAATTGGGGTTTTAATAAGTCCAAGTGCCTCAAGAATATTGTTGACCGGACCTGATGTTGAGAACAGTGTAAAGAACAACATTGCAAAAGCTGATGCCATAATTAGATTTGGTAAATATATCACCACTTTGAAGAATTGTTCGCAACGGATTTTAAGTCGTACATCTACAAACCATGATGCAAGCAAAAGTGCGATAACAATCTGAGGAACAAATCCAAGAATCCAAAGAACAAAGGTGTTTCCCATATATGTGAAGAAATCCTTGCCCATCACATTGATATAGTTA
>CAMJBT010000024.1 GCA_946403965.1 uncultured Pseudobutyrivibrio sp.
ACAGCTTATTTAAGTGCGCCAGTTTATGGCTTTCCTCTACTTTCTTTCACACTATCTACCTTCTATAATTAAGTAATTTATCACAACAAATTCTATCGCATTTAGGCTATTTTTCAAAGTCAAAACCCAAAAATTTGACTTTTTTAATTAATAATGATATATTAGCCCACGTAACATATTTGTAATATATGAAATTATTTGTAAATAACAGGAGGCTTATGATTAGATTTAACAATATTGAAACTGCAAAGTGTGCAATGTATAGGAAGTTCGTTAACAAGCGTACAAAGCAGTCAGTAGCGTTAGCTTTGTCTACAGCTCTTTTAATTACAGGTGCTTTTATTGATGCTCCTGCAGAGAAAATTACAACTACAAATGTGGAAGTGCAGCCAGCTACAACAGCAGGTGCTTTTGCAGCGATGTCAGCAATGGATTTCTCGGCTATGGCATCTGGTGTAGAGGCTTCAAATGTTACAGTCGTTGCAGCCACAACCGATCAGGTTGAAGGTGATTCAAATGATATGTACGATGAGTGGTCTGATAAGGTGATGGCAAATGTTAATGAATACATTTACATCCGCTCAGAGGCAAATACTGCTTCAGAGGCTGTCGGTAAGCTCCGTTCAGGTGATATTGCTACATTAGTAGATGTTTTTGATGGTTGGTACGAGATTGAGTCAGGAAATGCTCACGGATATGTATCAGCAGATTATTGTGTTACTGGTATTGAGGCATATGAGCTTGCAATCGATGTTTGTGATTCATTTGCTACAACTGATGTAAATGGTCTTCGTATTAGAAGCGAAGCATCAGAGGATTCAAAGATTGTTAAGGTTGTTTCTAAGGGAAGCAAGCTTGAGGTAGATACAGAAGCTAAAGAGGTTGATGGATGGGTTGCAGTTAAATCTGGCAACAAGTCTGGTTATGTAAAGGCTGACTATGTCCAGGTTGATATGGCAACAGGCGAGGCTATCACTCTCGAGGAAGAAGCTGCAGCACAGGCAGCTGAAAAGGAAGCCGCAGAAGCAAAGGCAGCTGAGCAGGCAGCTATGGCAGAGGCTGCAAAGGCACAGGCAGCAGAGACAGCAGCTGCAAAGCAGGCAGTTGTTTCTTCAGCTGATGATGTTACTCTTCTTGCTGCTATTATTCAGATTGAAGCTGGTAGCGAGTCATATGAAGGACAGGTTGCAGTTGGTGCTGTTGTTATGAACAGAGTACTCAGCGGTTCTTATGCAAACAATATTCATGATGTTATTTTTGCAAGAGGCCAGTTCTCAACATCTCGTATGTCTAGTGTAGTTGCAAATGGTCCTAAAGCCTCATGTGTACAGGCTGCTCAGGAAGCTATGGCAGGTTCAGATCCATCGGGTGGACGCCTTCACTTTAGACGTGCAGGTTCAAAAGAAGGATTAATCATTGGAAACCATGTTTTCTACTAAAAATAATAAAATGCAAAATTATAAGCTTTTAGGTCTTTTCCTAAAAGCTTTTTTGTTATATAATGCATAATAAATCATTGTTAATGTATATTTATGCATAAAGGAGGTACGTTATGGACTTGAAGGGAAAGAATTTTTTAAAGATGCTGGATTTTACTCCAGAGGAGATTAATGGACTAGTTGATTTATCGTTGCACTTAAAAGCTGAAAAGAAGCAAGGAAAATCACAGGCAGGATATCTGGCAGGAAAGAATATCGCATTGATTTTTGAAAAAACTTCCACACGTACCCGCTGCTCTTTTGAAGTTGCTGCCCATGACATGGGAGCCCATGTGACATATCTTGACCCATCTGGTTCGCAGATTGGAAAGAAGGAATCCATTGCTGATACAGCTCGTGTATTAGGCCGTATGTATGATGGAATAGAATATCGCGGATTTGCTCAGACAATAGTAGAGGATTTGGCTAAGTATGCTGGTGTTCCAGTATGGAACGGTCTTACCAATGAATCACATCCTACACAGATGATAGCCGACATGATGACAATAAAGGAACATTTTGGAAAGCTTTCAGGAATAAAGTTTGTATATATGGGCGATGCTCGTTATAATATGGGTAACTCACTTATGGTTACATGCGCAAAGCTTGGAATGGATTTTGTGGCATGCACTAATAAGAAATACTTTCCAGAGGATTCACTTGTGGCAAAGTGTCAGGAAATCGCAAAAGAAACTGGTGCGACAATCACTCTTACTGAGGATGTAGCAGAGGGCTGTAAGGATGCTGATGTTATCTATACAGATGTATGGGTTTCAATGGGAGAGCCTGATGAGGTATGGGCAGAGCGTATAAAGGAATTATCACCATATCAGGTAAACAGCCAGGCATTTTCGTATGCGAAGCCAGAGGCGAAGTTTATGCATTGCCTCCCAGCCTTCCATGATTTGAACACTACAATCGGAAAGCAGATTTATGAGAAGTTCGGTATCGACTGCATGGAGGTTACCGACGAAATCTTTGAAAGTGAGCGTTCAATTGTCTTTGATGAGGCAGAAAATAGAATGCACTCAATTAAGGCGGTTATGTACGCAACATTAGGAAATGCTTAAGGAATTAAATTTCGAATATTACGACACAGTAGATTCAACAAACGAAAGAATAAAGGAACGTGCTAGAGCTGGGGCTTCCCAAGGGCTTATTATTTCTGCTGGCACACAGACGGCAGGTAAAGGCAGAATTGGAAGAAAGTGGGAATCACCCAGCCACGATTCTATTTCAACATCAATATTATTACATCCAAAAGAACTTACTTTAGAATCTGTTCCAACCATCACTATCATTGCGGCAATGGCCGTTAGAAAGGCATTAGAAATTACTTGTGGCCTTGAGGGCCTAATAAAGTGGCCGAATGATATTGTACTTGATGGGAAAAAGATTTGTGGTATCCTTACCGAGATGGAAATTAAGGACGGAAAACCTTGGTATGTCACTTGCGGAATTGGTGTGAATGTACACAACACCAGTTTTCCAGAAGAAATAGCCTTCAAGGCTACATCTGTGGATCTGCAATTAAGACACAATGGCAGTACAAAAAAAGGAAGCCGAAAAGAGATTACTCATGCCATTTGGCAGTGCTTTAGAGACTATTATAATATTTTCATAAAGACCGGAGATTTAGCAGGACTAAAAGAAGAATATGAAAGACATCTTGCTAATCGTGGAGAACGTGTTAGAATAGAAGCTCAGGCAGATTCTTATGAGGCGACAGCCGTGGGAATTACCCACCGGGGTGAACTTATCGTAAACACCCAGGGTGAAGAACGAATAATCAGAGCCGGTGAAGTATCGGTCAGAGGAATATACGGATATGTTTAGCGAAGCTTACATCTTTTTCAAAAGGGTGATGCTGCGCTTTTCCCGCTTTTAAAGGAGTCAAATGGAAGAAACAGTTTTATGCGGCGCAAGCTGCTACACCAAAAAATTCTATCTTAATCCTGATTTCAACGGACTACCTCCGATGATAAAGGATGAGCTAAAAATCCTGTGTGTTATGTATACAGAGGAGGTAAGCGGTACAATTCAAATGATTTACGACGAGGATGGTTCACTCAGAATAGAAGTTGATCACAACGAGGATGATTTTCTCTATGACGAGATTGGTTCTGCCCTTGAAGTAAAAAGAATGCAGCGAGAAAGAACAGAGCTTTTTGAAGCTCTTGAGACATATTACAAAGTAGTTTTTTTAGGTGAGGGTCTCTTATAAACCAATGCTTATAAATATAAAAGAGACTCGATGAAGTAGCAGGATTGTGGGAGACAATCGTGCTGTTTCCTTAGAAAGGAGAATTAAATGCTTCTTACAATAGATGTTGGAAATACAAATATCACAATGGGTGTTTTTGACGGAGAAGACCTTTTAGGCTCATTCCGTTTCACCACAAAAATCAACAGAACATCAGATGAGTTTGGAATTACAATCAAAGAGATAATCCGATCAAACAGATTGGATGCGGATATGATTGATGATGTTATTATTGCATCAGTAGTGCCAAACGTAATGCACTCACTCACAAGCTCAATCATTAAATATTTTGATATTCAGCCTATCATTGTGGAGGCTGGCATCAAGACAGGAATCAGAATTGCAACAGAGAATCCAAAGCAGATTGGTGCTGACCGTATCGTAGATGCAGCTGGGGCCTATGAGCTTTATGGTGGTCCTGTTCTTGTACTGGATTTTGGTACAGCTACTACATACGATTTGGTGGATGCAAACGGTGCATTCGTTTCAGGCGTTACAGCTCCTGGTATTCGTATCAGCGCAAAGGCCCTTTGGGAGGATGCTGCAAAGCTTCCAGAAATTGAAATCAAAAAGCCAGAAAAGATTCTTGCAAAGGAGACAATTTCTTCAATGCAGGCAGGTCTTGTGTATGGACAGATTGGTCAGACAGAATACATTGTTAAGCACATGATTGAGGAGAGCGGTTACGAGGATGTAAAGGTTGTTGCAACTGGTGGACTTGGAAATCTTATTTCAAATGAGACACAGTGCATTGATATCTACAATCCAAACCTTACTCTTTATGGAATGAAGTTTATTTACGACAAACAGAAGAAATAATGATTGAAAAATTACAAATCGGAAACGTAACATTAGAAAATAATTTGATTTTGGCACCAATGGCAGGCGTAACAGACCTGCCATTTCGTTTGCTATGCAAAGAACAAGGTGCTGCTTTGTGCTGCATGGAAATGGTCAGTGCAAAGGGAATCTTTTACAACAATAAAAATACAGAGAGTCTTCTAACTGTAGACGAAAGAGAGCGTCCAGTCAGCCTGCAGCTTTTTGGTTCAGATCCTGAAATTATGGGTGCAATGGCAGCCAAAATAGAGCATAGAAATTTTGATATTTTAGATATCAACATGGGCTGTCCTGTTCCTAAAGTAGTTAACAATGGTGATGGTTCTGCTCTGATGAAGAATCCAGTGCTTGCAGGAAAGATTATCGAGAGTATGGTAAAAGCCATAAATAAGCCAGTCACTGTTAAGATTAGAAAAGGTTTTGACGATGAACATATTAACGCTGTAGAGATGGCACATGTGGCCGAAGAATCTGGAGCGGCTGCAGTGGCAGTCCATGGACGAACCAGAGAACAATATTATTCTGGAAAAGCTGATTGGAGCATAATTGCTGATGTAAAGTCTGCAGTGAAGATACCAGTAATTGGTAATGGAGATATTCTGGATGCCCGAGATGTCATCGCTATGAAAGAGCAGACAAATTGCGATGGCTTTATGATCGGAAGAGGTGCTCAGGGCAACCCATGGATTTTCCATCAGATTCTTACATACTTTGAAACAGGTGAGCTTATTGGCAAACCGCCTATGGAAGAAATGGTGAAGACAATGCTTCGTCATGCTAAACTTCAAATAGAATTCAAGGGAGATTACCTTGGAATACGCGAAATGAGAAAGCACGCAGCATGGTATACAGCAGGCTACAAAGGAGCTAGTAAGCTCCGTGGCCGTATCAATGACGTGGAATCTTATGAGGAGTTGGAGAAGCTGTTTACAGAATTTTTGAGTACCTATTGTCAGTGATTTTGAATATTCTATGAATAGCGATAGGAATTCTTGACATCAAAATGTGGGTGGCTTATAATTCACTAAGTTACTAGGACAAGCAAGGGATTTTGCTTGGTATTTTTTTGGCAAAATCATTTAATAATACATCCTAACAGGAAAGGAAAACATTTATGGAAGCAAAGAAAAATTTACTTACAGCCGAAGGACTTAAGATATTAGAGGACGAGCTTGAGGATCTCAAGGTCAATAAACGTAAAGAAGTATCTCAGAAGATTAAGGAAGCCAGAGAACAGGGCGACCTTTCAGAGAATGCAGAGTATGACGCAGCAAAGGATGAGCAGAGAGATATCGAAGCTCGTATCGAAGAAATCGAGAAGATTTTAAAGAACGCTGAGGTCGTTACAGAAGAACACGATACAAAGAACATTAACATCGGTTGGACAGTTACACTTCTTGACGTAGAGTTCGACGAGGAAGTAGAGTATAGAATCGTTGGTTCTACAGAGGCAAACAGCCTTAAGGGCAAGATTTCAAACGAGTCTCCAGTTGGAAAGGCTATTCTTGGACACAAGAAGGGCGATACAGTTACAGTAGAGACTGAGGCTGGTGAATTCCAGTACAAGATTCTTGCAGCAAAGAAGTCTAAGTAATTAGAGGATAGGTATGGCGTCACAACCAGATGGTTGTGGCGCTTTTTTCATGCGTAAGGAGGACAAAATGCTAGCAAAATTTAAAAAGACATTTATCGGTGACAAAGCTTTTTACAAGAGATACATTTTCCTTGCAACACCAATGATCATCCAAAACTTTATTACAAACTTCGTAAGCTTTTTGGATAACATCATGGTTGGTCAATTAGGCCAGGAGGCAATATCTGCAGTTGCAACAGTTAACCAGCTTCACTTCGTATTTGCGTTAGCTATTTTTGGAGCTGCATCTGCAGGAAGTATTTATGGAGCACAGTATTTTGGAAAGGGGGACCACAAAGGCCACATGTACACTTTCCGTTTCAAGCTTTATGCTACTCTGCTGGCAACCTTTGTTGGTATCCTGATTTTTAAAATATTCGGTAGTCAGCTTATTTCGCTTTTCCTTACAGAAAGTGAAGGGGCTTCGCCAGAACTTGCTTTGGAATTTGGTCTTCAGTATTTGGGAATTATACTCCTGGGACTTATCCCATTTGCAGTTAACCAGGCATATGCTACCAATATTAAGGAAACTGGTCAGACTGTAGTTCCAATGGTGGCAGGTATGGTTGCTGTAGCAACTAATGCAGTTTTAGACTACTGCTTAATCTTTGGCTTTGGCCCATTCCCAGAGTTGGGAGTACGAGGTGCAGCCATTGCAACTGTTATAGCAAGATATATAGAGTGTGCAATTGTACTGGTATGGGCTCATTCACATCGTGAGCTTAACAAATATCTTGAGGGGGCTTACACCGGATTTGGGATACCTGCCGACATACTAAAGCAGATTCTCATAAAGGGTGCGCCATTGATGCTAAATGAAGTTCTTTGGGCAGCGGGAATGAGCATGGTTACTCAGAGTTATTCTGTTAGAGGAATGAATGTATTGACTGCATTGAGTATGTCAAACACCATTGCAAATCTGTTCAATATAGTATTCATTCAGCTTGGTGCATGTATCAGTATCGTAGTTGGTCAGCACTTAGGTGCAGGGGATCTTGAGGATGCAAAGGATGCAGATAACAAGATGATTGCTTTCAGTGTATTCTGTTGTACTGTCATGGCCATCATCATGTTTGCATTTGGCGGACTTTTCCCAAGAATATACAATGTAGATCCAGATATTAGAGCACTTGCTACTCGTTTTATTGCTGTGGCAGCTATATGGATGCCATCTTGCAGCTTTAGCCATTGTTCTTACTTTACACTTCGTTCAGGAGGAAAGACCCTTGTAACATTCCTTTTTGATTCTGTGTTTACATGGGTTATTGTGGCTCCATGTGCATTCATTCTTGCACATTACACAGGCCTTGGAATAGTATGGGTATACTTCTTCGTGCAGGGTACAGAGCTTATCAAAAATGTTATGGGATATTTCATGGTTAAGAGCGATGTTTGGCTTGTGCAGATGGTTTGACAAATCCCAAGTACTAGGTCTATAATTGATTGACTTTTTTATGTAATTACTAATCTAATTAAATATAATTAAATATATATGAAATAACAAAGGAGATAATATGGCACAGCAGAACAATGGTGGCAACCAGGATGTAAATCAGTTACTTCAGGTTCGTCGCGAAAAGCTTGCTGCACTTCAGGAGGCAGGCAAGGATCCATTCCAGATTACAAAGTTTGACCAGACTCATCACACAGATGAAGTTAGAGATTTATATGAAGAGCACGAGGCAAAGCTTCTTGCAGGTCGTCAGCCAGTTAATACAGACGGTATGGACGAAGATGCTGCAAAGCAGGCAGTTAACGATGATTACAATGAGCGTCGTGCAATTATGGATGCACAGCCAATTGAGGTTAGCATTGCAGGACGTATGATGTTCAAGCGCGTTATGGGAAAGGCTAGCTTCTGCAACATCCGAGACCGCAAGGGCGATATCCAGGTTTATGTTGCCAGAGATGCAATCGGTGAGGAGTCTTACGCAGATTTCAAGAAGTCTGATATCGGTGATATCTATGGTATCAAGGGTTATGCTTTCAGAACAAAGACAGGTGAGGTTTCAATTCATGCTGAGGAAATGACTTTACTTTCAAAGTCTCTTCAGATTCTCCCTGAAAAGTTCCACGGTCTTACAGATACAGATATGAGATATCGTCAGCGTTACGTAGACCTTGTTATGAACAAGGACTCACGTGATGTGTTCGTTAAGCGTTCACTTATGATGAAGGAAATCCGTAATTTCCTTGCAGAGCGTGATTTCATGGAAGTTGAGACACCTATTCTTGTTTCAAATGCAGGTGGTGCAGCAGCTCGTCCATTCGAGACACACTACAACTCACTTAATGAGGATGTTAAGCTTCGTATTTCTCTTGAGCTTTACCTTAAGAGACTTATCGTTGGTGGTTTCGAGCGTGTATACGAAATTGGACGTGTATTTAGAAACGAAGGTGTTGATACTCGTCACAACCCTGAGTTTACACTTATGGAGCTTTACCAGGCATACACAGATTACGAAGGGATGATGGAGCTTACAGAGACTATGTTCCGTCGTCTTGCTGAAAAGGTTGTTGGTTCTACAAAGATTTCTTACAACGGAATCGAAATCGACCTTGGTAAGCCATTTGCTAGAATGACAATGACAGACGCTGTAAAGAAGTTTGCAGGCGTTGATTTTGATACTATTGCTGATGATGAGGCAGCAAAGGCTATCGCTCGTGAAAAGGGCGTTGAGTTTGAGGACCGTCACAAGAAGGGTGATATCCTTAACCTCTTCTTCGAGGAGTTCTGCGAGGAGAATCTTATCCAGCCTACATTTATTACAGATCATCCAATCGAGATTTCTCCACTTACAAAGAAGAAGCCTACAGACCCTACAAGAGTAGAGCGTTTCGAGCTCTTCATCAATACATGGGAGATGTGTAACGCATACTCAGAGCTTAATGATCCAATCGATCAGCGTGAGCGTTTCGCAGCACAGGATGCTAACGCAGAAGCAGGAGATGATGAGGCAGAGCATACAGATGAGGACTTCCTCAATGCACTTGAAATCGGTATGCCACCTACAGGCGGTATCGGATATGGTCTTGATCGTCTCTGTATGTTACTTACAGACAGCCAGGCTATCCGCGATGTACTCCTCTTCCCGACTATGAAGAGTCTTGACGCACCAAAGAAGTCTGCTACAGCAGCTGATGACAAGAGCGGTTTCTTTGCTCCAAATTCAAGCATTGATTTCTCAAATGTAGCTATCGAGCCATTATTTGAGGAGCAGGTTGATTTTGAGACATTCTCTAAGTCAGATTTCAGAGCAGTAAAGGTAAAGGCTTGCCAGGCAGTACCTAAGTCAAAGAAGCTTCTTCAGTTCACACTTGATGATGGAACAGGCACAGACAGAACTATCCTTTCAGGAATTCACGAGTTCTACGAGCCAGAAGATCTTGTTGGCAAGACACTTGTTGCAATCACAAACCTTCCACCACGTGCTATGATGGGAATCGAGTCTTGCGGTATGTTACTTTCAGCAGTTAACAACCTTATGGATTCAGATGGTGAAGAGCTTCACCTTCTTATGATTGATAACCACATTCCAGCTGGTGCAAAGTTATATTAATAAGAATCATAAAACCTTCTTGGATAGAAATATCCAAGGAGGTTTTTTTTTGAAAAAAATTATTATCTATAGGTTTGACAAGACTAACCAAAAGTTATAAGATAACAGTGTTATGTGAATAACACTGTTATCTTTTTTGTTATGGAGGAAAAAATGTCGACAAAAGAAAAAGAAGAAACCAGAGCAAAAATCATGGCTGCAGCAAAAGAAGAATTTGCTGAATATGGATTTGAAAAATCTTCGTTAAGAAGAATATGTTCAAAAGCCGGATGTACCACAGGTGCTATTTATTTTTTCTTCAAAGATAAAGATGAGCTATTTTGTGAAATAGTAAATCAAGTGCTTGTTCCAGTGCAGCAGGCTATAGCAGGACATATTTTAGAGGATAAAGAAAGCAGTAGCCATCTGTTGGTGGAGTCTGATTTTGAACATGAAATCGACCTGGCAGATAGATTGGTTGATATATTATATTCGCATCGGGAAGAATCGTTGATTCTTTTGACAAAATCAGCAGGCTCTTCATTAGAAAAGGCTCCAGATATGTGTGTGGCAGAGCTGGAGAAGGAATATGGTGAGCTAGCTGAAATATATGCAAAGCAGGAAGGTAAAAAAGTGGACAAGTATATGGTGCATTGGTTGTCACATTTGCATGTGGAAGCATATATTCATTTAGTTACCCACGAAGAGGATGTTAATGAAGCAAAGAAGAGAACTCGAAAAATTATGCTCTTTTTAGTAAAGGGCTGGTTGGAATGTATAGTGAAGTAGTTTCTACAACTTCTTACTGACCAAACAATGGAATTGTAAGTAGGAATCTTGAGGCTAAGGAGGAGACAAGTGAATAAAGTATCATTAAGAAATGTATCTAAGGTTTATAACGTGGGTGAGAAGGAATATCGCGCACTAGATCATGTAGATTTGGATATCGAGGAAGGCAAGCTTGTAGTAATACTTGGACCTTCAGGTGCGGGAAAATCTACACTACTAAATCTCATTGGTGGAATGGATGTACCAACAGAGGGAGAAGTGATTGTAAATGGGGAAAACATAACTGGCTACTCTGAGAATAAGCTCAGCGATTTTAGAGCAGAATCAGTTGGTTTTATATTCCAGTTTTACAATATTCTTCCTTCACTTACAGTAAAAGAAAATGTGGAGTTGATTAATGAAATCGTAAAGAATCCATTAGATGCCACAAAAGCACTTGAGGATGTAGGTTTATTGGAGCACATAAATAAGTTCCCTAATCAGCTTTCAGGTGGTGAACAGCAGCGAGTTTCCATCGCCCGCGCTATCGCAAAAAATCCAGCGTTACTATTATGTGACGAGCCAACAGGAGCCCTTGACTCTCAGACTGGTGTAATGATTTTAAAGATTTTGAAGAAGCAAACTACAAAGGAAAGAGGCAACAATACAGTTATCATCGTTACACATAATGCACTCATTGCGGACATTGCAGATGTTGTTATCCGCGTAAAAAACGGAAAGATTAAGAGTGTTGAAGAGAACGCAAACCCAGCAAACATAGATGAGGTTCAATGGTAAGATGTTTAGAAAAAAATTATTCAGAGAAATAAAGGGAAACTTTGGACAGTTCTTTACTATATTTGCCATGATATTTTTGGCGATTATGGCTTTTTCAGGAATCAGTGCTTTTTCTGATGGGTTGAAATTTTCGTCAGTTGAATTCTATGAAAAGAATAATCTGCAGGACCTATGGCTGTATGGTGAGAACTTTACAGAGGATGAATTAGAAAAAATAAAAGCATTAGATAACGTGGCAGATGTGGAAAGATATCTGTCCATGCAGGGTTCTGTTGATTTGGAAAATGCAGAGGACTCGGAGGTTGAAAATATACCAACTGAGTTGAATTTCCTAGACACCGAGGATGAGGAAAAGAATATTTCATCTTTGTATTTAAGAGATGGAGAGGATTACAGCCCTGATAAGGATGGTGTCTGGATAGGATATTATTTTGCAAAGGCTAGAGATATTCAGGTTGGGGATGAACTTACATTTTATGTTGAAGGCTATAAATTCAAAGAGGTAGTTCGAGGAATCGTATCTTCTCCAGATCACGTATATACGGTATCGGACCCTACTGTAATTTTCCAGGATGCGGCAGATTTCGGATGGGCATATTTATCCATGAATGAATTTCCTAAGGAATATCTGTATGATGAGATTCTTAAGGAGGATGATATAGTAGAATATCTAGATTCAGCAGATGATATTAAAAAGGCTGTGGACACCTACAAAGCCATGGGTGCTGATATAGATTTTATTAAAAAGCAGCTGGATATAGATGAAGCTGTGGACCTTGAGACAGCTTTGGATAAAGCTAGCTTGGTAAAGGATAAAAGGGCAGATATATCAGATAAGGAAGCATTTATAAAAGCCGTAGATCCAGATTTTGATATAGAAGAATGTTTTGTTTATCCTAATGCTATAGTGGATGTGGCAGGTGTAGCTCCAAATCCATATATTAAATCAAGTGAATTAGATGAATTTGAAAATAAACTAAAGACAGTTAAAAATGAATTGTATGAGCTGGATGACACATTGATAAGCGCTATAACAGGAAGAGATGTGTGGCAATCTTATGCTAGCTTGAAGGCTGAGTCAGAAGAGGGTGATACATATTCTGGCATGTTTACAATCTTGTTTGTTTTTATTGCGGGACTTTCTGTTGTAACAACAATGAGCCGTTTTGTAAAAAAACAGCGAGTACAGATTGGTACGCTAAAAGCTTTAGGATTTAGAAATAGAAGAGTTACAATCCATTATATTGCATACGGATTTTGGGTAAGTGTAATAGCGGCAATTTTAGGACTTGCTGTAGGTGCCCCTTTGCTTGGACAGCCATTTTTAAATATGGAATTATCCATGTTTGATTTGCCAGAAGCTCACAAAGTTATTCTCAGCAAAAACTATATTCTTGCAGCTGCAATTATTATCGTAATTACGATAATTACATATTATTCTATCAAGGCCATTTTAAAGGAATCTGCAGCTCAAACCCTTAGGCTTGAAGTGCCTCATATAAAAATAAAAGCAAAAGAAGGCGGTAAGGGAATCAGCGCAAAGCTTCCATTTTCTGTAAAGTGGAATCTACGTGATATTTTCAGAAGTAAATCAAGAAGCATAATGGCAATAGTTGGTATTATGGGCTCAACTTTACTTATAGTGATGGCATTTGGTATGCAGGATTCGCTGAATCATTATATGGAATGGGAGTTTGATAAGATACAGGCTTATAAATATAAACTCACTTTGTCAGAAAATGTATCTGATGATAGATTGGATGAATTGTTTGATACATACGGGGATGCAACCAGCCAAACAGTAGCAATAGAATACAAGGATTCTGAAGGCGACATTGTCGCATCCACCATTACAGTAAATGATTCTGATGGATATTTAAGAGTATCTGATCATGATACAAATACTTATGATATTAGTGATGGAATCCCAGGAAACACAGATGGTGATATAAATAAAGCAGGGGCGCTATTTGCTACAGAAAAGCTTATAAAAGAAAATGGTTTTTCATTAGGAGATAAAGTCAAATGGAGAATCATGGGTGAGGATGATTGGTATGAGACTAGAATTGCCGCTGCATACAGAGACCCTCAAAGTCAGCAGTTCTCAATGACAAGGGCGGCATTTGAAGACCTTGGCGAGGAATACGTCTGTGATACTATTTATACAAATGACGACCTTAGCAATTTAACAGATTCAGATATTGATGGAGTATCCACTATTTCATCTATTGAATCTTTGAAGGAGCAGATGAATGTAATGCTTGAAATGATAAGTAGCATGATAATTTTATTAATCGCCATATCAGCTATACTTGGTTTTATTATCATCTACAATATGGGAATACTTGCTCTTACAGAAAAGATGTATCAGTTTGCAACACTAAAGGTATTGGGATTCAAGTTCAAAAAGCTGGCACTCATTTATACTCAGCAGAATCTATGGCTTACCATAGTTGGAATTATATTTGGTTTGCCACTGGGATATGAATTTACTGACTGTATGTTTAAATATGCTATTGGCGATAATTATGATTTCTTCGCAAACATTGATTTATCAACATACCTTATTGCTATAATCGGTACACTTATAATTATGTTTGTAACAAGTATTGCATTGTCACGTAACCTTAAAAAGATAGATATGGTCGCAAGCCTAAAGGCCAACGAGTAAAAGAGGTACATTTGAATGATTATAAAAAATGATATACCAATATTAGAATATGATGACTTTTCAGAGGAAGTTATTCCGGCAAATCATGATTGCAAAGATTTGGTTTTGCCAAAGAAGTGCTTGTTTGCATTTTTAGGAGATGTGGTGGATAAATATGCCAAAGACAATAATGCTGAGATTGTACATGAATTTGAAACTTTTTCTCACATTACAAAGGTATACATTTTGCACGAAGAAAAAGAGGATATCTGTCTTGTTCAGCCAACTATAGGTGCGCCAGCGGCAGCTGCACTTATGGATTTTCTTGTTAAGTGTGGATGTGAGAAGATTATAGCAGTGGGCTCTTGTGGCGTATTGGCAGACTTGCCGGAAAATGCATTTATAGTTCCTGTAAAGGCATTAAGAGGGGAGGGAACTTCATATCAGTATCTTCCTCCATCAAGATATATTGAGCTGGATAAGGAACAAATCTTAGCAATCGAAAGTTGCTTTAGAGCACATGATATTCCTTTTGTTACCTGTACTACATGGACTACAGATGGAATATTCAGAGAGACAAAGGAAATGGTACAGTATCGTAGAGAAGAGGGCTGTGATGTAGTGGAAATGGAATGCTCAGCGCTTGCAGCTGTGTGTAAAAAGCGTGGAGCAAAATTTGGACAATTCCTTTTTACGGCAGATTCTCTTGCAAATGTTCATGAATATGATGCCAGAGAATTTGGGAAAGATTCCCACGAAAAGGCACTGTTGCTAGGATTAGAAGTATTGAAAACCAACAATTAACATTTTCTTCAAATAATTTTGATAATTAAAACAGAATTAAAAGATAAAGTTTATCATTATGAACAAGCATTTTGTATACAATCTCTGATACAATAAGATTGATGAAGTCATTGTTAAGGAGGTATTATATGGCAACATTAAATGAAAGAAAAGTAGCAGTAGTAGGTTGTGGATTTGTTGGTTCAGCATCAGCTTTCGCATTGATGGAGAGTGGACTCTTCTCAGAGATGGTTCTTATTGATGTTAATAAGGACAAGGCAGAGGGTGAGGCTTTAGACATTAGCCACGGATTACCTTTTGCAAAGCCAATGCAGATATATGCAGGTGATTATAAAGATGCAGCTGATGCAGCAGTAGTTGTTGTTACAGCAGGCGCTGGCCAGAAGCCAGGAGAGACAAGACTTGATCTTGTAAAGAAGAATATTGGTATTTTTAAATCTATTATTCCAGAAATTACAAAGTACAACAAAGATGGAATTCTTTTAATTGTAGCAAACCCTGTTGATGTTCTTACATATGCAGCAGCAAAGCTTAGTGGATTCCCAGAGAACAGAGTATTTGGTTCAGGTACAGTTCTTGATACAGCAAGATTCAAATATCTTCTTGGAGAGCACCTTGATGTTGATAGCCGTTCAGTACATGCTTTCATCATCGGTGAGCACGGAGATAGCGAGATTGCAGCATGGAGCAGTGCAAATGTTTCTGGTATTCCAATTCATGATTTCTGTGAGATGCGTGGACACTATGAGCATGACAAGGCAATGGTTGAAATTGCTGAAAATGTTAAAAATAGTGCTTACAAGATTATCGAAAAGAAGAATGCTACATATTACGGAATCGCTATGAGCGTTAGACGTATTTGTGAAGCTATCATCAGAGATGAAAAGTCTGTTCTTCCAATTTCTAGCATCCAGCATGGTGAATTTGGAATTGAAGATGTAGCCCTCAGTATGCCAGCTATCGTAGGTAGAAATGGTGTTGAAGGCTCAGTACCTATCAGACTTAGTGAGCAGGAGCAGGCTGACCTTAAAGCATCTGCTGACACATTAAAAGAAGTATTGAACGACGCATTCTAATCTTTTATTTGCAGCTCGGGGGAGTTTTATGAAGAAGGGGTTGTTTTCGTACATTTTAATTATACTTGGGGCTATCATGGCAAGCTTTTCTGTTGCACTGATATTGCTTCCCAACGATGCAATTGATTATGGCACAGCCGGAGTAGCAATCATCATCAGCAAAATAACAGGATTTCAGTTATCACTTTGTGTGTTGGCGGTGTTTATACCTTTTATTATTGCTGGATATTTGTTCCTCGGCAGAGCCTTTACTATAAAAGCTGCCATTGGTTCTGCGGTATATACATTAGGGCTTGAATTTTTCGAAAAAATTCCCCTTGAATTAAACACCGAGCACTTTTTGGCAGTGGCATTTGGAGGAGCCATTCTTGGAGCTGGCCTATCACTCATTTTGAGGAACGGTGGTTGCATAGATGGTTCGGAAATTCTTGCCAACATTATTGTGAAAAAGCTATCAGATAAGACAGGGCGAAATTACAGTATGACCCCGGTTCTGTTGGGCTTTAACGCACTAGTGTATATGACAGTTTTCATTGTGATTGATGTGAATGCAGCACTTCTCAGCTTATTAGTTTTTGTGGTAGCTACTGCGGTTATCGACCACTATACTGACCACTTTGAAGCTATAAAGCAGGTGACTATTATCACACAGGATCCAGAGGGAATAATCAAGGATATTAAGCAAAGACTTAACAAGACTTGCACCATTATGGATTCAAGAGGCGCCATAGCTGGAGAAAACAATACACTGATTTGCTATATCAGTTACTTTGAGCTTCAAATCATGAAAGAAATAATATCTGGACATTCAGGAAGTTTTAGTACTGTATCCACAATAGATGAAATATTAAGATAGAAGAAATGCCTACCAGGCTCAAATCTGGTAGGTATTTTTTATGTTCACTACACTTATTACAGGCTTAGATTGAGAAATATTTACCAATAGAGAAAAAACTATAATCGTGATATAATAATGAACGCTGTGACCGTAGGAGGGCATAGCAAAAATGTAGTAAGAGGTAATGAAGTAATGAAAGAGAAAAAATTAGGGCTTATGTCCCTGATTCTGATGATTTTTACATCAGTTTACGGTTTTAACAATATCCCAAGATCTTATTATTTAATGGGATATGCCGCAATACCTTGGTTTGTTATTGCTGGTATTTTATTCTTTATTCCATTTGCATTCATGGTAGCGGAATTTGGTTCCGCATTTCGTAATGAATCAGGTGGTATGTATTCTTGGATGTGCAAGTCAGTAGGTCCAAAGTATGCATTCATTGGTACATTTATGTGGTACACATCTTATGTTCTTTGGATGGTAAATGTGTCTTCAGGAATTTGGGTTCCTGTATCAAACCTTATCTTTGGTGAGGATTGTACTTCAAACTGGTCGTTCTTTGGTTCAAGCTTTTTATCAGGTTCGAGATTGCTTGGTGTTATGGCCGTTGCATTCTTTGTGTTCATCACATATTTTGATGCAAAGGGTGTAGACAAGATTAGCAAGGTAACATCTATTGGTGGTACAGCCGTTCTTACAATCAACATTATGGTTGTAGTAGGGTCTATTGTTATGATAATTGCTCGTCATGGTCAGCTTCAGCAGCCATTTGTTGGAATGGAGTCACTCAAGGTTCCACTTAACGTGGCATACCAGGGTAGCCCAATTATGATTTTGTCATTTATAGTTTATGCGCTTTTTGCATACGGTGGAATTGAAGCAGTTGGTGGTCTTGTAGACAAGACTGAGAACCCAAAGAAAAACTTCCCAAAGGGAATTATTTCAGCCGCTATGGTAATTGTAGTTGGTTATGCATTACTTATCATGCTTGTTGGTTCTTTCACAAATTACAACGAGATTCTTGGTACAGATACAATCACACTTGGAAATGTATCATACGTAATCATGTCAAACTTTGCAGCGGAATTTGGTAAGGCATTTGGTGCATCACAGGCTACACAGATAGCTTTTGCTCATGGATTTGCACGTGTATATGCACTTATTATGCTTCTTGCGCTTATGGGAGCATTATTCACACTTGTTTATTCACCATTGAAACAGATTATCGAGGGTACACCAAAGGAACTTTGGCCAGGAAAGATGGGCGAAATCGCCGAAGACGGAATGCCAAAGAATGCTATGTGGATTCAGTGTGCAATCGTATGTATCATGATACTCTTAGTATCTTTTGGTGGTGATACAATGCAGCAGTTTTTCGTAATTCTGACTGCAATGGTAAATGTAGGAATGACAGTGCCATATATGTTTATTTCATTTGCATTCCCATTTTTCAAGAAGCTTAATAACATCGATAGAAGCTTCGTTATCTACAAGTCTCAGAAGTCTGCAACAATCTGGGGATATGTAGTAACACTTACATTGTTCTTTGCAAATGTATTTGCTATCGTCCAGCCAGCACTTGACGGAGACATCAAGACAACACTTTGGTCACTTAGTGGACCAGTTATTTTTGGTCTCGTAGCATGGGCAATTTACACACGCTATGAAAACCACGTTGCATCAGAAAATAAAGCAATGGAAGAAGCAGCTAAAGAAGCTTAGAACCTAACACTCTTGGAGCCAAATCATTAATTTGATTGGCTCCATTTTTTGTTAATACTATTCACTTTGATTCACCCAATGCCGATAAGGATTGGTCAGAATGGTAACTATTTGTTATTGGTAGTGATTATTAATTGCACAATTCTGGAAAAAGAGTGCTAAAATATTAATATAAGATCTTGCGAGACCACGTATTTGTAGTTCACAAGAACATCAAGAATATATGAAGGACTGCAGAGTTATGGACAAAAGTAGTATCGAAATTGAACCAGTTAGAGTTACCAGACGGACATCACCTAGAAAGCAATATTCAGAATATCTTTTAATAGCCTTTCTGACGTACATGTCACTTTATATCATTATCAATTCAGCAATGGAACTTTTTTATGACACGAATCCGGTGTACAAGATTGGAAATTTCGTAGGTTTGTTTCTTGCTATAGCTACATTGATTCCGTTGGCTAGAAAGGTTCCATGTGATTTCCTTATTAAACCATTGATAGTTAATAAAAAGAGAATCTGGTATGCGTTAAAAGTGGGCGGCTTGCTATGCTTGCTGTTTGGAACCTTTATGATTTGCCTGAAGCTTGCAATATTACAGTTTGCGCCAGATCTTTTAAAAAGAGCCCATCCATTTTTCTATTGGGATAGATTGTTGCCGGGGAATGTTACAACAAACACAATTCTTTATCCTTTTACAGCATTTTGGCAGGAGTACTGTATTAACGTAATGGGATATGATGGAATGAGAACATTGTTGGTAGGTAACCACAGAAAGAATAAATCTGTTTCAGTAGTTGCACTTTTCTTTGGAGCAATGCATTATCTGTATGGTTTTCCGATGATTGTGTTCACAGCACTGTTTGTATTATTTATGAATTTCATCTATCGCAAGACTCGTAATCTGTGGGTGTGTATGGTGGTTCACTTCTTTTTAGGACAGCTTCTGTTTACACTTCAACTTCAAAAAATAGGATTTGGTCTATAAAAAAACTCCCATTTGAGGGGCACCTCAATTGGGAGTTTTAGTTTATTCAAATAGCTCTGTAATTACCTTTACAGCTTCATCAACACGTTCGCTATTGACTACAACATCGCAAAGTTCTTTATTCATTAGTTCTTTTTCCATAGATAGCCAGCGATACTTGATAGCCTCTCTATCAAGATTCTTTCTTAGAATGTTGTCAATCATGTATTCATGACTGGCTTTGCAGAATACCAACACAACTGGATATTCCTTTTTCATGGCAATGGAGCCGGTGATATCTGTAGGAATGACTGCATTGAGGCCTGAAGCAAGGGCTTCTTCAATAGCATCTTTAGGAATTCCGTAGCGATTTCCTGCATAAACAGTGTGTGATATAAACTTTAAATCGGAAAATTCTTCTTCGCTGACCTTGTCGTGATTTTCACTTGCTTCACCTGTGGTAACAGAGTGTATACGCATTGCAAATCCATTGGCTGCAAGCTTGTCTGCAATGGCATTTTTATTGCAGCCACTAGGGCCAATCAAAGCTATCACCGAAGGAACGGTAGGTTTTGCTTTTTTGATGGAAGAGGTGATAATCTGTTCAACCATAATCAAAAATTCTGAGTAGTCGTTTACCGCAAGTACTCCAGATAGGTGGGAGTTCCACGGACGACGCATAAGAATTGGATATTTGGCCTGGCTCTTTAGGATGTTGTGTCCTCCATCATCCAGCTGAAAGTCGACCTTTACAGTTTGCTTGGAGAAAGTCAAAATGACATTCTCCAGTGGAAAATCTGGAAGTTGTTCGGCAATCTGTTGATAGCGAAGGCCGGCATATTTTGGAGACACAGCAGTGTTGATGTATACATCGCCAATCTCCATTAGCTTGTAAATAAACTGACGGGCTTCTTCAGAAACGTGCTGTTTTTTTAGAATGCGTTCGTCATCATAGTATCTGGCAATGATTGACTGTTTGGAGCCATCTTCACCAGTGCCCCAGGATTTAATATCCTTTATAGTGGCGTTAAGCCCAGGATTTTCAGCATTGGCAAGATCCACGGCAATACCACAAAATGGTGCCAATACATCGTCAAAATCTATTTCAAAAGTGTAGTTTCTCATATTTATGCTCCCTTCCCCTGATAATTAAAGATATAGTAGCTAACTGAAACATCTTTATTATCTATAATACCCTGTCCCTAAATAGGGGGGTGATTTTTAGTCTATCACTTTTACTTTAACATTCACAGTGAATCTCAAAATTTGAAGTCGATTGGCAGCTCGTTTTATGTTGAATTGCCCCTTATACCAATAGTTGACACATTTATTAGATAAAAAATTCACAAATGGGTGTTAGAATAAAATGACTCATAGTAGACGACTAGGGGATAAATTATGGGCGACACCAATGATTTTAGAGAGATTATTATAACGACGGATGAATTGACCGGTTTGTTAGATAAACAGGCTTTCTTGGAGTGTGCTCAAAATTTGTTGGATTCTGCAAATGAAGAGATTGAATATGCTTTTATATTCTTCGATTTGGAGAATTTTAAAATATACAATGTAAACTATGGATATGAATTAGGTGACGAGCTGTTAGCGTCAATCGGATATATCATAAAGGATGTCTTTCCAGGTCAACTGATTTCAAGATTTTCAGGTGACCATTTCGTAGTGTGTGCAACTTCTGTACAGATTGTTCCTGCCATAAATGACATTAGAAGAAGAGTAAAGCTAATCCAAAAAAGTGTAAATATGGAAATGAAAGCAGGTATTTACGTCTTTGAGGGTGGTGAAGATCATGATGTTGTTCGCTGCTGTGATAGAGCAAGAATGGCTTGCGTAAGTATAAAAAGACAGTATGATATTTCGTTTAAATTCTATGATGAGGATTTAGGCGGCTCAATTAGGCGTAAGCAAGAGATTCTCGATAGTTTGGATGAAGCAATAGAGAAAAAGTATATAAAGGTATACTATCAGCCAATTGTTCGCACTCTCACAGGCGACGTCTGTTCATGGGAAGCTCTGGTAAGATGGATTGACCCTAATAAGGGAATGGTATTTCCTAACGAATTTATCCCTGTACTTGAGGAGTACCATTTAATTCCAAAAGTGGATGCTTTTGTTATTGAAGAAGTAATGTCAAAGTATCACACACAGGTTGCCCATAGAATGGATGCTGTGCCCGTTTCTATAAATTTATCCAGAATAGATTTTGAAGTATTTGATGTTGTTTCATTTATAGAGCAACAGGTAAAGAAATATAGATGTCCTCGAAATATGTTCCATTTCGAGATAACAGAAAGCGCTCTTACCAAAAATGCCAGATATATCATGGATCAGGTCAAGAAGATGCGAGAGCTTGGCTATAGTGTATGGATGGATGATTTTGGTAGCGGTTATTCTTCATTAAATCTTCTGAAGAACTATGAATTTGATTTAGTGAAGATAGACATGGATTTCCTTAGTCAGTTCGACGAGTCTGATAATGGAAAAATTATTCTTAGACATATTGTGTCAATGATTAAGAATCTTAATGTTCATACACTGGCAGAGGGTGTTGAAAATCAGGAGCAGTATGATTTCTTAAAGGGTATTGGCTGTGAGATGATTCAGGGATATCTGATTGGTAGACCTATGCCTTATTTGGAGAGCCTGGACTGTGTACTAAAGAGCGGACGTAAGCTAGAAAGCGGACAGGAAAGATTCTTTGAGAACGAATTAGGAAAAGTTGATTTATTGCGTCAAAATCCTCTTCAGAACGTTGAGAATAATGATATAGAAAATCCTCTTCCTCTTGCAGTTGGAGTTGTTGAAGATTCTGTTTGGAAGGTGATGTATGGTAACTCCGGATTTAAAGAACTGATTCGCGAGTTTGATTTTGATAGTGTCAAAGATGTTGAGGATATGCTCAATAATACAAACGGAAGAAAATGGACGAGGCAAGAGGATTTTAAGGAATTGTGTGTTCACAGCAAAGAAACAGGCAGTCCGGTAAGTTTGGATTTTATTGGGGAAGGTCACATTATAAATCTTCGAATAAGATATTTGTGTTCGGATGATACAGCTAATAAGTCTGCGTATTTGGTTTCTGTACGATTATTGTCAAGATTTTTGAATTCTAATAATGATAATAGAATAAATGCAATTAGCCGATCTATGCTGAGCATGTATGAGTGTGTTGACTTATATGGTATAGGTAATAATTATTATGAAAATGTTTTTCGCAACGATAGTCGTCTAAGGTTAGATTATACAGGAAAAAAATCAAAAGAAGTTATTCGTTCAATTCAGGAGGATATTATCTATCCAGACGATAGGAAGTTTTTTGCGGACCTAATGAATTTAGATACTATCGCGGACCGACTGAAGGAGGAGCCAGGTGGTTCGATTATAGGATTCATTCGAGTACTATCACCAAGGAAGATTTATATTTGGAAAACAATATCTCTTTCTATGATGCACTTTGAAAATTATGATGCAGTTATGTGTTGTGTTTCAACAGCTCCGAATGAGATAGCAAGAAGAATGAACACAGCCTCTAGTATGGCAAAGCCAGAGCAATTTAACGAGGTTAGTAAGTATGAGGCTGGAAGTGATACTGACGCAATAAATATTTTGCAGTTGCTACCACTAGGTGTATTTTGGAAGGATAAAGAACGAAGATTTAAAGGTGCTAATCAGATGTTCCTGGATTATTATGGATTCCAGTCTGTTGAAAGTATTATTGGCAAAACAGATGAGGATATGGGCTGGTATATTGATCCTGAACCATTTAAGAGAGATGAACTCGACGTAATCGAAAATGGCAAGGTAATTGAGAATGTTCATGGTGAGTGCATCGTTCGAGGCCAGGTAAGGTATATAAGTGCAAACAAAAGGCCTTTTGTTGTAGATAGAGAGATAGTTGGGTTGGTTGGTTTCTTCCAGGATGTTACTTCAGAACTCGAGCAATTCGAAAAAATGGAGATTCTTATTAAAACAGATGCTCTTACTGGATTATATAATAGACGAGCCTTTGAGGAAATCGTTCTTAAATATGAGGAGCAATATCATAGAAATAATACAGATTTTGCGTTTTTCTTGCTGGATATTGATAAGTTCAAGCAGATTAATGACATGTATGGTCATGATATAGGTGATGAAGTATTAAAGGCAGCGTCTAGAGTATTCTCCAGAGTTGCATCTGAAAATAGTGTTGTATTTAGATATGGAGGAGATGAGTTTGTCATTCTACATCAGTACAGGAATGATGCAGAAATCGAAAGCATTAAACAGGAATTAGATATAGGACTGTCTAGGCTGGAGTGGATAGGAAATGTGAAGTTGTCAATTCGAGCTTCAAAGGGAATAGTTTATTATTCTGATTATGAGAGCATTTCTGTATGCCTTGATGAAGCTGATAAAAGGATGTATGAAGACAAGGAAGTACGCCAAAAAAAGAGAAATATGAACAAAAACAAATCTTAAAAAATGTATATATTGACGGAATATGATTATCCGTGATGTTTTATGCTCATTTGTGATTGCGTTACATAAATTAACGTGTTATATTTTGATTATAGCAATCATAAATGAGCAAATTTGTTCAAGGGGTGTTAATAATGCTTACGGAAGAAAGACGCGCAAGGATAATCGAAATTGTAAATGAAAAAAAGGCTGTTTCAGTTAATGAACTGGTTGATCTTTTAGATACATCTGCAGCTACTATACGTCGAGATATCAATGCATTAAATCGTTCTCGTAAGCTGGTAAAGGTCTTTGGTGGAGCAACAGCTTTGACCGCACACGATGTTAACACAAAGGAAGATGCAGTAAAAATGAAAGCCCAAAAGAATGTGGCTGAAAAGGACAATATCAGTCGATTTGCTGCAGGCCTTATCGAGGACAATGATTTTGTTTATATTGATGCAGGTACCACAACCTTGGCGATGATTGATTATATTAACAATCATCACGCAAAATACATCACAAACGGAGTGGTACATGCCAAGCGCCTTATGGAAAAGGGCCTTGAGACAATTATGATAGGTGGAAGGCTAAAAGCCTCGACAGAAGCAGTGGTTGGACCTGATTGCATTGAGTTCATTCGAAAGTATCATTTTACAAAGGCTTTCATGGGCACAAATGGTATTTCCATTCAGGCTGGTTTTACCACACCAGATGTTGACGAGGCCATGATAAAGACAGAAGCAATCAGACATGCTTATATGTCTTACGTGTTAGCTGATCATACCAAATTCGATGAGATCAACTCAGTGACATTTGCAAACATAGGTGAATGCAACATAATCACTGACAGAGTCGCATCTAAGGAATATATGAATCATACAACAGTTATGGTTTGTTGTGATTAAACAAAATGGAGGTAAAGCGATGATTTATACGGTTACATTTAACCCAGCACTTGATTATGTAGTTAGAATGGATGGAGATTTGCTCCCAGGCATGACCAACCGTTCTTCTAGCGAGGAATATTATTTTGGTGGAAAGGGTATCAATGTATCCATGGTTTTATCAGAGCTTGGACTTAAGAGTACAGCTCTCGGATTCGTAGCAGGCTTTACAGGTAGAGCTATCGATGAAGGTGTTCAGGCAGCAGGTATCGACACAGATTTTATTCAGCTTAAGGAAGGTATTTCAAGAATCAACGTAAAGCTTAAGGCATCAGAGGAAACAGAGATTAACGCTCAGGGACCAAAGATTGATGAGCAGTCACAGCTTGAGCTTTTCAACAAGCTTTCAAGACTTGTTGAGGGCGATGTACTTATCCTTGCAGGCTCTATTCCAAATTCACTTCCAGATGATGTATATGAAAGAATTCTTTCTAGCCTTGATGGAAAGGGAATTGAATTTGTTGTTGATGCAACAAAAGATTTGCTTACAAACGTTCTCAAGTATCATCCATTCCTTATCAAGCCAAACAACTTTGAGCTTGGAGAAATCGTTGGAAAGACACTTGAGACAGACGATGAAATATATGAAGGAGCTTTAAAGCTTCAGGAAATGGGTGCAAGAAACGTGCTTATCTCAATGGCAGGAGATGGAGCTATGCTGGTTGATGAAAATGGTCAGCGTTATCGTATCGGCGTACCTAAGGGAACAGTTAGAAATTCAGTAGGAGCTGGTGATTCTATGGTGGCAGGCTTCGTGGCAGGATACATGAAGACAAAGAATTACGAAACAGCTTTAAAGATGGGTACAGCAGCAGGTTCAGCTACAGCTTTTTCTGATGGATTAGCAAAGGCTGCAGATATCGAAGCATTGTACAAAGGTCTTTAAAAGCCACATTTATCAATATGGAATTAATTGCTATGCGGAGAGGGCAATTGATTTATAAATTATTATTCATATTTTAAGTTTTAAAATGTAGGAGGGAATATGAGAATTTCAGAGTTCATTGATCCAAAAGGGATCCAGCTTCGGGTAGCACTTGCTGACCAGAATGAAGCGATTGACAAGCTTATTGCTCTTCACGATGCAGTTGGCAATTTAAAGGATGCAGCTGGCTTCAAGACAGCTATCCTTGAGCGTGAAGCAAAGGGGTCTACAGCAATCGGAAACGGTATCGCTGTTCCTCATGGCAAGTCTGCAGCAGTTGCAAAGGCAGGTCTTGTTGCTATCACATGCCCAGACGGTGTTGATTACAAAGCACTTGATGGAAACCCAAGCAATCTTTTATTTATGATTGCAGCTCCAGAGGGCGGCGCGGACACACATCTTGAGGTATTATCAAAGCTTATGACAATGCTCATGGATACAGCTTTCTGCAAGACTCTTGTTGCTGCTAAGTCCGTAGATGAATTCTTAAGTCTTATTGATAAGAAAGAAGCAGAGAAGGATGCTAGCGCTGGTGCATCAGCTACAGCTACACCTTCAAAGTCTGGCAAGAAGATTGTTGCTGTTACAGCTTGCCCAACAGGTATTGCACATACATTCATGGCAGCTGAGGCACTTGAGCTCAAGGCAAAAGAGCTCGGCATTGGCTTTAGAGTAGAGAAGGACGGCTCAGGCGGAGCTAAGGATCCTCTTACAGCAGCAGAAATTGCTGAGGCAGATGCAGTTATCGTTGCTTGTGACAAGAACATTGATATGAGCGTATTCGATGGTAAGAAGGTTGTGCTCGCTTCTACAAAGGAAGCAATTCACACACCAGAAGTATTATTCGAAAAGGCAGAGACAGCTTCTGTATATCATCACACAGGAGCAGTTACAAAGAGATCTGACGATTCAAACGAGTCAATTGGTCGTCAGCTTTACAAGCATCTTATGAATGGTGTATCACACATGCTTCCATTCGTTATCGGTGGTGGTATCCTTATCGCTATCGCATTCTTGCTTGATGATTACTCAATCGATCCTAGCAACTTTGGTACAAACACACCAGTAGCTGCTTGGTTCAAGAATATTGGTGGTGGAGCATTTGGTTTCATGCTTCCAATCCTTGCTGGTTTTATTGCTCAGTCTATCGCTGACAGACCAGGTCTTGCAGTTGGTTTCGTAGGTGGTTTACTTGCATCTACAGGTGCAACATTCGCTAACCCAGGTGGAGGAATTCCATCAGCTTTCCTTGGCGCACTTGTTGCAGGTTTCGCTGCAGGTTACTTCATGAAGTGGCTTGAGAAGGTATGTGAAGTACTTCCTCAGTCTCTTGAAGGTATCAAGCCAGTACTTATTTACCCACTTTGCGGTATCGCAGTAATCGGTGTTGTTATGTGCGCAATCAACCCAATCGTTGGTGCACTTAACGCTTGGATTTCTGGTGTTCTTTCAAGCATGGGAACAACATCTCTTGTACCACTTGGAATTATCCTTGGTGCTATGATGGCAACAGATATGGGTGGCCCACTTAACAAGGCAGCATATGTATTCGGTACAGCAGCTCTTGCAGAGCAGAACGAAGTAGGTTGGATGATTATGGCAGCAGTTATGGTAGGTGGTATGGTTCCTCCAATCGCAATTGCACTTGCTACACTTATCTTCCCTAAGAAGTTCACAGTAGCTGAGAGAAAGGCTGGTCCTGTTAACTTTATCATGGGCTTCTGCTTCATCACAGAGGGTGCTATCCCTTATGCAGCAGCAGATCCACTTCACGTAATCCCATCACTTATGGTTGGTTCAGGTGTTGCTGGTGCCCTTTCAATGGTATTCAAGTGCACACTTATGGCTCCACACGGTGGAATCTTCGTATTCCCTGTAGTTGGTAACTGGGCTATGTACCTTGTAGCACTTGCAATTGGATCATTTGTAAGCTGCGCACTTCTTGGTGTATTAAAGAAGACAGTAGAGGAGTAATTCCTTAAACAATCCATATTATTCCCATTCCGAGAGGCTAGTCCTCTCGGAGTGGATTTTTCTGTGTTAAGACAAGAGTTTTTAATAGGATTTATTGCATCGTTTTGTGAATGTGTGCTATTATAATCTTTTGTTTCCTATTTATTTTGTAGAAAAACAATTCTAGACAAATTGATTGTTTTTCTATAAAGTATATAAGTACTTTTTTAGGGATTAAGATTACGTTGAAACGAAAGGAGTTTTAAATTTATGGTTTCAAAAGTAGTTAAAGTAACAAACGAGCAGGGAATGCACATGCGTCCAGCAACAGTTTTCAGCGCAGCTGTTACACCATTCGACGCTGATGTTAAGATTGGTTTTAATGGTATGCAGTATGATGGAAAGAGCGTTATGATGCTTATGGCAGCTTGCATCAAGTGTGGCGCTGAGATCGAGATCATCTGTGATGGTGCAGACGAGGAAGCAGCACTTGCTAAGGCAGTAGAGCTCGTTGAAAGTGGTCTCGGAGATTAATTCTTCGATAGATAGGAGGAAGACATCTATGTACAAAGGCATAGAAGCATCTAGAGGAATAGGTATTGGTAGTATCTGCCTTATCGTAGAGCGTGATTTGTCATTTGAGTCAAAGCACATCGATGATACAGAAGCAGAGAAAGCAAGATTCAATGCCGCAATTGAAAAATTCAAGGCTGAGACAGCTGAGATGGCTGAGAATATCAGAAAGAACATCGGACCAAAGGAAGCAGAGATTATGGAAGGCCATTTGGCAATGATCGCTGATCCTACAATGGCTGGTGAGATGAACAAGATGATCGACGCAGGACAGTGCGCAGAAGCAGCAGTTACAGCTGTTTGTGATATGTTCATTGGTATGTTCTCTAAGATGGAGGACGACATGATGCGTCAGCGTGCTTCTGATATTTCTGATATCAAGATTAGCTTGCTTAAAATTTTACTTGGGGTAGAGGATGTAGATATCAGCAAGGTGGCTCCAGGCACAGTTTTAGTTGCTCATGATTTAACACCTTCAATGACATCCCAGATCGTAAAAGAGAATGTTGTTGGTATCATCACAGAGGTTGGTGGTAAGACATCACATTCCGCTATCCTTGCAAGAGCCTTAGAGATACCTGCAGTTCTTTCTGTTCCTGGTATTACAGAAATCGTAAAGGACAAGGATACTGCTATCGTCGACGGTACAGAGGGTGATGTATATATTAATCCAGACGGTGAAGTTGTTTCTAAGTACGTTATTAAGCGTGAGGAATTCATCCGTGCTCAGGCTGAGCTCAAGAATTTCTTCGGTAAGGAAACAGTTACAGCTGATGGTAATAAGGTAGAGCTTTTCTGCAACATTGGAACTCCAAAGGATGCAAAGAAAGCTATTGAGTGCGATGGTGAGGGAATTGGACTTTTCCGTTCAGAGTTCTTATTCATGGACAAGCCACATCTTCCAACAGAGGATGAGCAGTTCGAAGCCTACAAAGAGGCTGTTGAGACAATGGGTGGAAGAACAGTTATCATCCGTACTCTTGATATCGGTGGAGACAAGGATATCCCATATCTTGGACTTGAGAAGGAAGAGAATCCATTCTTAGGTTACAGAGCAGTTCGTTACTGCCTTGCAAACACAGATATTTACAAGACACAGCTCAGAGGTATTATCAGAGCCAGTGCTTTTGGTAAAGTTAAGATCATGGTACCACTCGTTACTTGCGTTGATGAGGTTCGTGCTGTTAAGGCTCTTGTTGAAGAGTGCAAGAACGAGCTTAAGTCTGAAGGCGTAAGCTTCGACGACAAGATTGAAGTAGGATGCATGGTAGAGACAGCAGCAGCTTCTCTTATTGCAGATATGCTTGCTAAGGAAGCAGACTTCTTCTCAATCGGTACAAACGACTTAACACAGTATACAATGTCTGTTGATAGAGGTAATGCAAACGTTGCATATCTTTACTCAGCATTCCAGCCAGCAGTTCTTCGTTCAATCAAGAACATCATCGCAGCTGGTAACGCAGCTGGTATTCCAGTTGGTATGTGTGGTGAGGCAGCAGCTGATCCACTTATGATTCCACTTCTTATGTCTTTCGGACTTGATGAGTACTCAGTGAACCCAGTTCTCGTACTCACAGCTCGTAGCATCATCTCTAAGTGGACAAAGGCTGAAGCAGACGCTTTAGCAGAAAAGGTTCTTTCCCTTTCAACAGAAAAGGAAATCGTTGCAGCTCTTAAAGAAGCAGCAAAATAAAGCCTTTCATATTACGTAGATTAAGCTTCCCAGTTTTGGGAAGCTTTTTTCTTTATGTAAAGGAATGTGTCTGTGCAGGCTTAATGTATATTTATATGTGCTGGAGAAGTAAAAAATCTTTAATATTTTGCAATACTTTGGTAAAATTAAGCACAGATTAACGTATATTAGGGAGGAATTGATGATGGGATTAATTCAAGCATTTAAAGGCTCCGTTTCAAAGGAGCTTGCTAATCAGTGGAAGGAGTTCTTTGTTTGTGATTCGATGTCAAACGACATCCTTCTCAAGAGAGCTACACACAAGGTGTCTGGCAATAGCTCAAATACTAAAGGGGA
The DNA here is from genome assembly GCA_946403965.1 of uncultured Pseudobutyrivibrio sp. Lineage (GTDB taxonomy): Bacteria > Bacillota > Clostridia > Lachnospirales > Lachnospiraceae > Pseudobutyrivibrio. The sequence continues at coordinate 30,262 of CAMJBT010000024.1, forward strand.
ACAGGATGTAATTACAAAGGATTCAGTTGTAATCGTTAACGAAGGTCAGTGTGCACTTCTGGTGGATAGTGGGGCAATTATCGATGTGGCTGCTGAGCCAGGTGCATATTCATGGGAAGATAATGGTTCAGCTTCTATTTTTGCTGGAGACTTTGCGGAGATATTCAAGGAGTTTGGAAGACGTTTTACTTTTGGCGGAGAGAAGCCAGTTCAACAGCGAGTATATTATGTAAATACAAAGGATATTACAGGATTAAAATTTGGCACTCCAAGCCCAATTCCATTTAGAGTTTTGGATGCTAACATTGGCCTTGATATGGATACTACATTAAAGTGCAATGGTAACTACAGTCTTAAGGTTTCAGATCCAACAGCACTTTATACAAATCTTGCTGGAAATGTAAAGAACGAATATACAATCGATGACATTCAAGATCAGTTGCGCGCTACTTTTATACAGGGATTACAGCCAGCACTTGGCAAACTTTCTGGTATGGGTATCAGACCATCAGCAATTCCAGGTTATACAAAGGAAATCTCTGATGCTATGGCTGAGGAGCTCAATCATGATTGGACAGAGAAGTACGGTTTATCACTTACTTCAGTTCAGATTCTTGCAACAATCATTCCAGAGGATGATGCTGCAACATTGAAGGAACTTCAAAAGACTGGTGCATTTCGTTCTCAGGCTATGGCAGGTGCTACACTTGTACAGGCTCAGGCAGAGGCTATGAAGACAGCAGCTGGTAATGCAAATGGCGCAGCAATGGGATTCTTCGGAATGAATATGGCAATGCAGGCAGGCGGCGCAAATGCAGCAGATTTGCTTAGCCAAGGTGCAGCAAATCAACAGGGCATGATGGGTGGTCAGCCAATGGGTCAGCCAGGCATGATGCAGGGCCAGGCAGGCATGATGCAAGGTCAGCCACAGCAGAATGCTTTTAACGAGGTTCAGCAGCCACAGGCACCAGCTGGGGATAGATGGTTCTGTCCTAACTGTGGAAATGAAAACCACGGAAACTTCTGTGTAAATTGCGGTACAAAGAGACCATAGAAAAAGATATATCAGGTTTGGAGAATTATTAATGGCAACAATGTTTCCCTGTCCAAATTGTGGAGGACAGCTTAGATATTCTATTGAAGGTCATGCTTTATTATGTCAGTCATGTGGTGAGCTCACGGAGATGGCAGATTATAAGCCAGACCAACAAATAGGATTTGATACACTTACGACAAATATTTATGAATGCCCAACCTGTGGAGGTGAGATTCAGCTTTTCGACAATGATGGTATGGAGTTTTGTCCATTCTGTGGCAATCAGGCCATCATGCAAGAAAAATTCTCCACTGAGGGCGCACCAAAGTATGTACTACCTTTTAAGCTCACAAAGGAGCAGGCAAAGAATAAGTACAATCAAGTTACAAGCAAAATTCATTTTGCTCCTGAAGGGTTGAACAATCGGGATAGTATCGACAAGATGGTTGGCTTGTATGTGCCATATTATCTGTACGATTATAGTGCTACAGACAAAATAACCTTTAAGGGCACATCTCGTGATACACATGGCGAGTACACAATAATCAATAAGGCTAATGTGACAGTGAATGTGGATGTAGATCATATTAAAGTACCTTTTGATGCATCTCAAAGTCTGGATGATACAATGGCTGAAGTATTAGAGCCATTTCCAATGGAAGAGTTGGAGGATTTTAATCCAGGGTTTTTATCTGGTTTCTTTGTGGAGAACTCCACTGTAGAAAAGGATTTATATCAAAATGAATCTCAGAATAAGGCAATAGATTACCTGACTAACAGAGTAATGACTCAGGCAGGAATATATCAACCAGAACTTGGAGCTAGATCCCAGGTGGAGGGAACTCTTACTAATGACGTGAGATATAATTGCACAGACGGTGCGTATCTTCCTATGTATTTCATGACATCACGTGAGGGCGATAGAGTGGCATATTCTATTGTAAATGGGGCCACTGGAAAGACATATATTGATATGCCTATTGAAAAGCATGATTTGTTTAGAAGGGCAATTTCAGTATCTGGAATCATCTTTTTGGTATTGCTAGTTGCTAGTTTTGTTTTAGATTTTAGTTTTAAGGTAAAGAGCCTTTGCTCGATTGGAGCATTTATCTCATCCTTGGTTGCGTTCACCGGCGCAGATCTCGCCTATAAGACCTATCGCAGGGATAATCATTTGGATGATAAAGGATATTTTATGACTAAAGAGGATGCCAAGAAGGGGAAGGTTAAGCAGAAACTTAAAAACAATAAGTCAGGCAAGGTCAAATCAGTGTTTGGGACAGTAGCGGTATTTGTGATGGCAGCACTTTTATATTTGACTTTTGTTGGAGAAGTAAATGTGCTTGATAAATTACCTTACATTCTGTATCCGGTCAGCTTCATTCTTGCAATTGTTTCAATATTCAAGGTGAAAAAGGGTAAGAAAAAGGTGATGCTGCTAGGTCTATTGGGCTGGGTAGTTTCCCTTGGAGTTCGTTTTGCTGATTTGCCTAACGATATTTGGTACTTCGGTGCTCTGATAATTGCATTTATGATTATACTTGTAGCTATCACATCTATTGTGGATGAATACAACAGGTTTGCCACTCATCCATCACCTCAATTCTTGAAGAAGGGAGGTAGATTGGAGCGTGCGTAAAATAATAAAAGGATTGCTGGCTTTATCAGTATTTTCACTTTTAATATTTCCAATTAATGCAAAGGCTGCGGCAGATAATGTTTATCTTGTAGATGATGCACAGCTTTTGGACCCTTCAGAAGAGACCGAGATAACAGAATATCTTGGCACATTAAAGGACAATAAAAATTACGTTGTGGTAACCAACGAAACCAGCTTCTATGGATCTAGTGTAGATGATATCCTGGCACAATATTACACTCAGAAATATTCTAAGTATTCTGATGGAATTGCCTTTATCATTGATATGACTCATCGAGAAATATATATCGAGGGATTTGGTGAGGTACAAAAGAAAATCAGTGATGCTGACTGCCTTGATATCACAGACAATGCATATAGATATGCTTCGAAAGGCCAGTATGCTAAGTGCATCATGGCAGCGATGAATCAGGCTGATACACTTGTAGATGGTGGATTCATCCTCAGACCAATGAGAATAATAGCAGCTTTGCTTTTGTCAATTTTGTTAGGTTTTCTAGGAACTTTCTATATGGCAATGATGGAACGCTCAAAAGTAGACTTTGGTTCCTCAGACGTAGCAAGTAATCTGCTTGTTACAGGTGCAGCTATTGCTGGTACAGCAGTAATATATGATACTCAAAGGATTCATCGCCCACAGTCTTCTGGAAGTTCAGGAAGCGGATTTTCTGGAGGCGGCGGTGGCGGTTTCTCCGGCGGTGGGGGAGGCGGTTTCTCAGGAGGTGGCTTCTCTGGCGGTGGTGGACACTCAGGAGGTGGACACAGTTTCTAAAATCGTCATAAAGACTAATTTGATATTTCAGAACAAGGCTAAGAAAAAAGATAGAGACTTGCTTTGTAATGAGTTAATAAAAATTTAAGAATTACCCAAGCCTAACTCTATATAGGTTTGGGTTTTTTTATGTTATACTGAGGCAAATACAGGTATGTAGAAGGAGGATATTATTATGGCAGAAAACAAGTACGCAGGTACAAAGACAGAAAAGAATCTTTTGGAGGCTTTTGCAGGTGAATCAATGGCTCGCAACAAGTACACATACTTTGCATCGGTAGCAAAGAAGGCTGGTTATGAGCAGATCGCAGCATTATTCCTTAAGACAGCAGAGAACGAGAAAGAGCACGCAAAGCTTTGGTTCAAGGCTCTTGGCGGAGTTGGTGATACAAAGGAAAATCTCCTTCATGCAGCAGAAGGCGAGAACGCAGAGTGGACAGACATGTACGAGCGCATGGCTAAGGAAGCTGATGAAGAAGGTTTCCATGATTTAGCAGCACAGTTCCGTGGCGTTGGCGCTATCGAAAAGGCTCATGAGGAGCGCTATCGTAAGCTTCTCCACAATGTGGAAGCTATGGAAGTGTTCAAAAAGAGCGGCGTAACAATGTGGGAATGCCGCAACTGTGGTCACGTTGTAGTTGGTACAGAGGCACCAGAGGTATGCCCTGTTTGCAATCATCCACAGTCATACTTCGAGGTTCGTGAAGAGAACTACTAATTCTCAAACTACCAGAAGGCATACTAGAGGAGCCAACCTCCCTAGTATGCCTTTTTTCATGCCAAATTCTTGGGCTTTGCCAATGTAGAAGGGTGTGTGGCTAGAGTCCAGGCAGGGGTGTGGGGACTGCAGGCCCCTTTAGAAATTTTAAGTTGACTTTAGAAATGCGATGCTGTATAAGTGTATTAGTACAGCTAATACACTATATACGGTATAGTGCACTTTTAGAGGAGGGTTTTAGATGATCCATTTAAATTATAGGGACTCTAAGCCTATATATGAGCAAATTAAGGATGGTCTTCGACGGCTGGTGGTGACTGGCGCGGTGAAGAAGGATGAAAAGCTCCCAAGCGTGCGAGAGCTTGCTACCAGCTTATCAATAAATCCAAATACTATCCAAAAAGCCTATAGGGAATTAGAGCAAGAAGGATACATTTATACAATTGCGGGCAGAGGAAGCTACGCTGCAGAGCCAGCTGACGTTGCATCAGGGAGGAATGAAGAACTTATGAAGGAATTCGATGAGATAGTAAAAGAACTTCTGTATTTATGCCAAGATAAAGATATCCTAATTAAACGTATTGAAGAACTTGCGAAAGGAGGGCAGCCAAATGATAAAAGTAAATAAAGTGACAAAAAAATTTGGCGATTTTGTGGCCCTTGATTCACTTGATATGAATGTTCCAAAAGGTGCTATTTATGGCTTGGTTGGACCAAACGGTGCAGGTAAGTCTACAATCATTCGCCATTTAAGTGGAGTGTACAAGCAGGATGCAGGACAAGTTCTTATTGATGGTCAGCCAGTATATGAAAATGACGATATCAAAAGAAGATATGCGGTGATTCCTGATGATATCTTTTATTTTACTCAGGCCAATACCATCGATATGATGAAATTTTATAAGGATATGTATCCAAAATTCGATGAAGAACTTTTCAAAAAGATTATGGATTGCTTCCCAGCTATCAATCCTAAGAAGATGGTAAGAAGCCTGTCAAAAGGTATGCAAAAACAGGTAGCATTTATGCTTTCTATTGCATCTCGTCCAGAGCTTATGATATTGGATGAGCCTGTGGATGGTCTTGATCCTGTTATGCGTCGCCAAATATGGAGTTTGATTATGTCCGATGTTGCGGAAAACGGACTTACAGTTTTGGTTAGCTCACACAACCTTCGAGAGCTGGAAGATGTGTGTGACCATGTAGGCATTATGAATCATGGAAAGCTTTTGATTGAACGTTCACTGGATGATCTTCAAACTTCAATCACCAAGATTCAGATTGCTTTTGAAGGTGAGATGCCAGAGCTTCCACCAGAAATAAAGGTACTAAAAAAGATTACAAATGGACGTGTACATACACTTATAGTCAAGGGAGAGCCAAAAGAAGCAGAGCAGAAGGTTGCTATGATGAATCCTCTTCTTATGGATGTGCTTCCACTCACCCTTGAAGAAATCTTCATTTATGAGTTAGGAGGTGAAAATTATGCAGTCAAAGACATCATTTTTTAACAAAGCATTGTTTAAGAAAAATATTAGTAGAACTTGGATACCGGGACTGATATATTTCATCATCCTTGCACTTTGTATGCCAGTAGCTTTCGTAATATCAAATGCTCATTCGGCTGATGATTATATGGCTCAAATGGGATATACGATGGAGATGCGCTTGTATCAGCATATGTCAATCATGCCGTCAGCTGCATTCGCCATAGTTATTTCAATAGTTGTTACATCAATTACCTTCTGGTATTTGTTCAACAAACGCGACAACTATATGATGCATGCATTTCCTGTAAATCGAAAGAGTTTGTTCTTTACAGGATTGATTTCCAGCTTGATAGTGGAATTAGTTCCAGTGCTTCTTGCAGCAGTATTTATGACTGTAGCAGCAGTGGGCATGGGCACAGCAAGTGTAAGTTGTATCTGGTACTGGACTTTTGTTACAGTATCAAGCACAATACTATTTTCGTCTATTGCAATGTTTGCGCTTATGACAACAGGACAGATTGTCACAGGAATTTTATTCTACATTATTTTTAATTTCCTTTATATCCTGATGGAGATTGCATTTAGAATCACAGCCAGCGTTTTAATGTTTGGCTTGCGTCAGTCAATGAGTGGAATTAACTACAAGATGTGGACTCCAGTGTTATACATACCTGCAAATTGTAATATCTATTCAAATATTATTACAGACGATTATGGAGAGAAGGTAATAAGCTTTACTCATAGCTTCAATGGCGCAAAGTATTTGTTTATATATCTTGCAGTGGCTGTTGTCATTTATGCCATCAGCTTTGTAATGTATAAAACAAAGAAACTTGAAACCGTTCAGGATTTCATTGCTGTTCCATTTATAAAACCAATTTTCTCTGTAGGAATGTCATTTTTCATTTCTATGGTAGGTGGCGCAGCTGCAGCAGCTATGATTGAAGTGCTGGTGCCTTTCTCATTCAACACAAGATATGTAGTTTCTATTTGGATAATGCTTGTAATCGGTATTATCATTTACTACGCGACACAGATGATGATAGAAAAGACACTTAGAGTTTTTTCTGCCAAGACTTTGGCTCATTGCGCTGTATATAGTGTGGCTGCAATTATCGTGATGCTTGGTCTTCGCTTTGATGTTATGAATATTGAGAACAAGGTACCTGATGTAAAGGACATCAAATGGGTCGGTATTGATAATCAGTACATCATGACTTTCCGGGATAAAAATAGTATTGAGCAAATCAGAGAGCTTCATCAGAATATTATTGATGATAAGAAGGAGCTTCGAGATTTAACTACTTTATATCCTAACAATGGTATTTCTACTATGACCATTAAATACCAGTTGAAGAATGGTGATGTGGTTATCAGAAGCTACGATATGATAGATACACAGGCCAAGGAAGCAAGCGCAACATATGTGGCTGCAACTCAACCAATTTTGGATTTCCTCAATCAGCCAAAGATTATCAAGGAGCATATTATTGGTAATATCTGGAAAACAGGTTACATCAAGGATATGACCTTTAGCACATACACATACGATGAAGATCTGAAAGACTTCGTATATGATGCTAAGACATTTGATGGAATTTCAGAAGTTGACAGAAGAGCAAAATTCGGACGAGTATACAAGGCACTTTTGAAAGATATTGATGAAGGAAAAGTTTTTGTACAAAGATTTGGTTATGATATGTATGATGACGAATACAACAATAACAATTTGTATAATGACTTCTATTTCACAATTCGCGACGATAACAACACTTATATTTCAGATATGGAGATGTATTGGGGCGATGATTATATGAATGAAATGTTTGAACAGGAAATTTCAGCATCCCTTTCAAAAGACTGCAAGCATACTCTTAAAGCCCTAAAGGAAGAAGAATTCTATGATTCCGATGAGTTAATCATAACATACGATGAATACAACGAAAGGGTTAGTTACTAACAGTAACTTATACACTCCAATTCTCATTTACCCCGAGGACCTCTCACCCCTCGGGGATTTTTTTATTATTCACAGTCAGGTAATTACCAGCCCATGGTACAGCATGAATTTATAGACTGTGAATTTGGTCATAAAATACTCACTATTAGTGTATAAAGTAATTAAAAAACAGGTCGATATATAGAGTGAACAAAAAAATTTGAAAATTTTGTTAATTTTTTTATCGAAAGGTGTTAAGTTTTATTTAGGACCTACCGATAAATGAAGTGTAGAGAATAATGCAACTGGCCAATTATGTTTAAGAGTTTATGAAAAATGGGTGTTGGCTGGTTGATAAAAAGGCAAACAAAGGGAGGAAAGGAGTGTGGCGATATGCGTATAGAGGCTTACAATCAGGTAGCTCAGCTCTATCAGACATCAAACACTAAAAACACGACACAGACTGCAAAAACAAATGGAATGGGCCGTGACCAGGTTCAGATTTCATCAACAGGCAAGGATTACAATGTTGCCAAAAAGGCAGTCTCTGAGGCGGCGGACATCAGAGAAGATCTTGTAGCAGACGTAAAGGCTAGAATTAAAGCTGGTACTTACGATGTTAGTTCAGACGACTTCGCTGAGAAATTATTGTCTCGTCTTGAATCAATTTAGTGCTATTTAAATTAGCAACTACGGTTAAAGTGAGGATGATTGCGTGGCTAGTTTAATGGATGAATTGCTCCTAACCATGGAAGGTGAAAGGTCGCAGTATGAGAAGTTAATAGGTCTTAATGGAGAAAAGAAGGATTCTATTATCCATAAGAAGCTTGACGTACTGGAGTCTATTACCGCTCAGGAGCAGGCCATCGCAGACTCCTTGTTGGATCTGGAGAAGAGACGTGGCGAGTTACTGCGCAGTATTGCAGCAGTAATGGGTCATGATGGTGAGCAGATTACCGTTTCATGGATGATCGATAATTTAGTGAACCAGCCTGTAGAGAGAGAACAATTGATAACTGCAAGAGGCAAACTTATGGAGGCAGCTGACAATGTTCAGGTGTTAAATTTCCAAACTCAAAATTTGCTGAAACAAGCAATTGAAATGGTGGAATTTGACATTACTCTTTTGAAGAGCATTAAGCAAGCGCCTCAGACCTCAAACTATGGCAGGGATGCGAACACTACAGGAGATTTATTAGGTAGATCAGGATTTGATGCTAAACAGTAGGAAACGGATGTCCTTAAAGTTAGCAGCTTTAAGGAGGACTTATGGCTAATAGTTTTGGAAGCTTATATGTTGGAGCATCTGGCCTTCAGTCAGCATCACATGGATTAAATACAACAGCTAACAACCTTTCGAACATCAACACCGAAGGTTATGTTCGTGAGCAGGTTGTTTATGAAGATAAAAATTATCAGAAAATAGGAGATGCCGCTGTTAGTACACAGTATCGTGGACTCGGCGTGCAGGTAGGAACGATCGTCCACGCTCGCGATATCTTTTTAGATAAAGCATATCGTCAAGAGAATGGGCGACATTCTTTTTATGACGCTAGCTCAGAAGCAGTGCAGGAGGTTATAACTCATCTGCAGGAATCTGACGGTGAAGCTTTTAAAACGGCCATCGAAAACTTCGAGGAGGCCTTTGAAGAGTTTGCCAAGAATCCCTCAGATACGGTAAACCAGAACCTGGTATTGCAAAAGGCTAGCCTTTTTTTGGCCCGCGCACAGGCAGTAGAGGATGGATTTGAAGATTACCAGACTATTATCAATTCGAAGATTAAGGAAAAGCTAAATCGTATAAACGAAATCGGAAAAAGTCTGGTTGATTTAAATAAAAGAATACAAACTATTGAAGCAGGTAGAGTGGAGAAGGCCATGGAGCTGAGAGACAAGCGAGACCTGCTTATTGATGAGCTTTCAGGGTTGGCACGAATCAGTTATGAAGAACAGCCTTCTGGTGTTGTAAAAGTTGAAATTGAAGGTGTGGAATTTGTGGATGAGATCAACTGTCATCCTGTTGGAATTCTGGAGAACAAACGAACTGGCTATGTAACACCTTATTGGCCACAGCTTTCGGAGATAAATGATCCTGAAGATGAGACAAAGAATTACTATTATCCAATATTTGATTTAACAGCTGTCAGTGCAGAAAAGAATTCGGATATTGGAGAGTTAAAAGCACTTATCATGGCAAGAGGAACAGGTTGGAGCAATTACCTGGGATATTATGACCAAAATGGTGATCCTATCAGCACAGAGGTTTATGAGAAGGGAATTGCCAATTCAATCATGATGAATTCAGAGGCAGAGCTTGATACTCTTATTCATGAGGTAGTAACAGCTATTAATGACATATTCGCCCCTGTTACATCAGCATCTAATTTAAATGCATTACAGGGTGTAGGTTCAATAACTTACGAGGATGACGAAGGAAATATTGTCACAGTTGATGATTTAACAAAACTGAAAGTCCTTGATGAAGACAATTGTTCAGTTGGTAGCGACAAGAAGATGCCTCCGAAGGAGTTGTTTGTACGAAATGGTTGTGATAGATACACAGCAAGAGATGTCACCTTCTACGTAAATAAATTGGATGAAAATGGTAATCCAACTGATGAAGTAGAAGAGAAAAATATGACACTATATTTCTACAACGAAGAGGATATTACTGATACATCAATGTGCTACACATTAAAGAGTCTCACCATCAATGAGAACCTTATTAAGCAGGAAGCATATCTTCCACATTTGAAATATCAGGAAAATACATGGGCAGTAGATTATAACCTGGGAGTTAGCCTCAGTAAGATTTGGAATCGACAAGACTTTCATTTAAATCCAAGTGACACTACTCCATGTGGATATAGCGGTTTTTATGTAAAGTGGATTGGTGAAATAGGTAACACCGGAAATGTTTACAAATCAACAGCCCAGTCGCTTGAAGGCACAAAAGAGGAAATTGAGTTTAGCCGACAAGGTGTCATCGGTGTTTCTTCAGATGAAGAACTTACCATAATGATTAAATATCAGTCAGCTTACAATGCAGCCAGCCGATATATAAATGTAATAAATGAAATGATTGAGCATGTGGTTACATCCCTTGGTCATCCATAAGCCATTTGAATAAATGACAGAAAGGAATAGCTTATGTCATCAACATTTTTTGGATTAACAATTGCATATTCAGGTTTGAATACAGCACAGGCTCAGATTAATACCACGGCTAACAATATCTCTAACGTAAATACGATAGGCTATAGTCGTCAGGTTGTAAACACAGTTGCATCATCTGCACTTAGGTGCTATCAGAGTTGGGGAACTACAGGTACTGGTGTTGAAGCACAATCTGTTACTCAGCATCGTGATGCATACTATGATGAGAAGTATTGGAATAATTCATCAGCACTTGGATTCTATGAAAAGAAGCAGTACTACATGAACCAGATTGAAAATTATTATTCAGAAACTGTTTCAAACACAGGCTTCTCTACAATCTATGCAAAAATGTTCAATGCTATGAGCACAATGCAGGGTTCACCTGGTGATATGACAGTCAGAAAGCAGTTTGTTTCCACAGCAAAGCAGCTGACTGATTATTTCAACCAGTTATCAACAAAGCTTGATGAATTACAGAGTGCTATAAATGACGAGATAAAAACTGCTGTGGATGATATCAATTCTGTCTCAGAAAAGGTTTCTATTCTGACAAAGCAGATAAATGTTATCGAACAGGGTGGGGGACACGCCAACGAACTTCGAGACCAGCGTGCCAACCTTATAGATAAGCTTTCAAAAATCGTTGATGTAAGGGTTGATGAACGCGAAGTTAGAAATTCAGCTGATCCTGATATGAAAACAGGAGCTACATACTACACTGTATATATCAATGGTCAGGTATTGGTTGACACCTATGAGCATAATTCACTTGCGGTGAAATCTCGTGAGTTGGAAGAGCTTCATAATCAGTCAGATATAGATGGTCTTTATGATATTGTATGGGAAAAGGATGGCAACACCTTCAATGCAACTCCAAGTGGTAACGGCGGAGAGCTTAAGGCGATGTTTGAAGTTCGCGATGGAAACAACAAGGAAAATATGCAGGGCCAGGTGGTAGAGGCTAGTGCAAAGACAATCACTATCGCATATACGAATACAACAAAGATTAACGAATTAAATTTACCACCTAGAGGACAGCTTGAAACCAACAGTACAAAGTATACATATGATGATTTCTCATTCAATACAAATGAAGATGGTGAGATTGAATCAGTAACATTCTATTTAAATGAGACTTTGAATGTGCTGGAGCAGAAGAATGTGCTTTCAAAGCCATTGCAGGTTGGCGAGTCTGTTGCATATATGGGCATTCCATATTATCACAATCAGATGAACTTGTTCCTACGTAACTTCTGCGAGGCATTCAATAATATTGAAATTGGGTCGGAAGATGACACATCTCCTGACAGAGGTGTGGACAGAAATGGTGATCCAATGAATGCTTTCTTCATTGCCAAGGACAGAATTGACCTTCAGGTAGAGCATCAAATGCGTGATGATTACAAGAGCGCAACAATCTACAGTGATGAAGATAAAGAAGATGATACAAAGAAATTTGAGAGCTATTATCTTCTTACAGCAAAGAATGTAAGCATTGCAAAGAAAACAGATAAGGATGCTGCACTTTTTGCAACTACAACACTTGGAAATTATACAGATGGTATTGATGCAGCGCATTTGATTGAAGAACTTCAAAAGCTTCAATCAAAGGTAGAACTTTTTAGAGGTAGTGGCGGAGATTCCTTCCTTCAGTGTATGTATTCAGACGTTACTGTGGATACTCAGGAGTGCAAGATTTTTACAGCCAATTTTAACAACATCCAGACAGCTATCTCCGACCAGCGAATTTCTATTGCGGGAGTAGACGAAGATGAAGAGGCATTGGATTTAATGAAGTTCCAGAACGCATACAATCTTGCTTCTAAATGTATTTCAGTATTTTCCGAAATATATGATAGATTGATACTTAATACTGGAGTTTAATCCTAAAGTAATATAAGAGGTGATCCTATGAGAGTTACAAACAAAATGATAATGAACAATGCAGCTTCAAACATCAACACAACAAAGGAATGCGTCAACACTCGCAACAAGCAGATGACTTCACAGAAGAAAATTGACCGCCCCTCAGATGATCCGGTTGTAGCTGTACGCTCCCTCAGACTGTCAACCACACTCTCTCAGGTGACCCAGTATTACAAGAAGAATATTCCTGATGCAACAAGTTGGTTGGACGTAACAGAAACATCACTTTTGAATATCAGAAAATTGATGGATGACTGCAGAACAATTGCTGTAAAAGGTTCAACAGACACTTACAACCATGAAGATAGAAATACTATGATTACACAGCTTGAATCTCTTCAGAAGCAAGTGTTTGCAGAGGGAAATGCAGACTATGCTAACAGAACAGTTTTCACAGGATTTAGAACAAACTGCAATCTTACATTTTTGGAAGAGGAAGCGGAGACTAAATATCGTATCGACCAAAAGCTTAGTGTGGAAGACGATATGGAGGAGCATAGATATTATTCAGGCACAAGTAAAGTTCCAACTACAGAAGATGAGCTTGCTGCCACAGAAAATATCAACGACATGAGCCAGAGTAATCTTTACCGCATGCGCCTTAGCTACGATGAAATTGGTACAATAAATAGCATTAAATTTGGAGACCTGATAAATTACAATTATACAGAGGATCAAGATACAAATATATTTGATGACGAAACCGGCAGAATTGTGACATCCACTGTGACAGAAGGTGGCGAGACCACTGATTATGTATTTTCTTGGTTCAAAAATGAAACAGAATGGGCAGAAAGTACTGATGAGAATATAAAAGGTGCACCAGATACTGAAAGTGGGGTTACAACAGTAGCAGGGCTAAAGACAGTTGGTGATAACAATATTATCCTTATCAAAGAAACAGGAGAGCTCATCATGGGCAAGGATATTGCTGCAAAATTGAAGAAAGATGCAGCAGTGGTTGAAGTCCAGTATGACAAAACAGGATTCAAAGAAGGAGAGCTTCGTCCAGAGTACTATTTTAATTGCCAGAAGATAAAGTCATCTGATCCAAACGAAGTAAAGCTTCCAATTACCTATACAAAATTTGATGATAATGGTGAAGTGATTCATTTTGATATTGAATACACCATTGCTGCAAATCAGACAATTGCTATAAATACTGAAGCATCAGATGTGTTTACAAGTGCCATTCAGCGAGATATTACAGAGATGATTCAGGCTGTAAAATATGCAACAGCCGCTGAGGGCAAGTTGAAGGACATTGAGCGTATGATGGGAGAGACAAAGTACGCTTCTGATGCGGACCAAGAGTATCTTCGCCAGTGGAAAGATGCTGTTCAAAAGGAATGTGACTACTTCAACGACAACATGCAAAAACTTTTTAACACAGAACTAGGCAAAATTGATACATATTATGCTACAATAAGTTTAGGAATAACTGATTTGGGATGTAAGAAGGATTCGTTGAAGCTTACCGAGACTCGTGTTGGGGATCAACGAGAAACTGTACAGGATCTTCAGTCAGATAACGATGATTTAGATTTATCCCAGATAATCATCGATTATACAGCCGCTTACACCGCATATCAGGCATCGCTTACAGCCGCTGGAAAGCTGG
>CAMJBT010000025.1 GCA_946403965.1 uncultured Pseudobutyrivibrio sp.
AGGTATTTTCTTTAGTCAATTCTTAGGTGTGTTTAAAGTATACAGGAAGCTATTTAATTAATATAATTTCATTATATACATTTTCTTTTATAAGGGTAGTAATTCTAGATTTATTTTTTTCTATTTATTGGATAAATTTAAGCACACACAAAGGGGGCCTATCAAATTGATAGACCCCATAGAAAGGTTTTATTAAACTGAGAATGAAAGCTCAGCTTTAAATTATTTAGCTGTTACAATTACGTATCTAACTCCGGAGAATGCTCCATCGCCATGAACTTCGCACAAACCTACGCGAAGCCACTTGTTGTAATCGCACATGTAAGAATAGTAATCCTTACCATCTTCAAGTGTTACCTTTGTGCCTTTTTCAACACCAAAGTATGCAGCTTCTTCATCTGTCTTAACCTTGTACTCAAGCTTAAGAGCAACTCTGTTTAGCTTCTCATCCCACTTAACGACTCTAGACTTAACTCTTACACCAAACATGTTGATATCAGGCTTTGTAATTTCCTGTGGCTCATTGTTATTGTTTGCTTCATCAATAGAATTTACAAGTGTTACTTCACCGTAAACCTTTGGAGCACTCCATCCATTACCTGTCTCATCATACCATGTTCTTGTTCCAATACGTCCGCCATTAGCACCATCATTAATCTGAAGATCAAGACCTAATGTCTGGCCAACCTTTGGAGTAATATCTGTCCAAGCAAATGCTGCCTCAACAAAGTATCCCTGATCTGTAACTGTTGCTACATGCTCACAGTTTTCTTCAAGACACTTTGTACCATTGAAGCTTGCCTCATTCTTAAAGTTGATTCTATACTGCTTGTCATCATCCTCAAAGGCTTCTGACTTATTGTTGTTCTCGTCGATAAATACCTCAACAGAATCCTTCTCATGAGCTGCTTCTGCAGAATCATCAAGTACATCATCCTTTACGCAAAGAAGAACATAGAGATTCTTATCATCCCAGAGAAGCTTTGCACCAGCCTCTGCATTTGGTTTTGTACCACCTGTGATTGTAAGCTCCACTGGCTCAACCTTATCCCAGATTTTATCAACCTGTCCATCTACCTTTGGTGTGCCCTTTGCAATAGACATAAATGGTTTGCAAAGGCCCTTTGCATAGTACTTGCTTCCATCAGCCTGTGTAAGTCTGATGTTATTGTAAGCATGTTGACCTTCATCATCAGTAACAACTACATCAAGGGCAAGCTTAGATGAAACCTTGATTTCATCATCTGTCTCAATTTCAAGAACGCACTCTCCGTTTTCGTCAAGCTGTGCTTCAGTGGTCTTAACATCTGCTCCATCTGCCATTGACTGTGCGAAATCGACATAAAGCTTAGCTGATGTAGCTCCTAAAGCCTTAACTTTTACAGAAAGCTTGTTGCTATTCCAAACTGGAACAAAGCTGTAATCTGTTCCATCAATCTTTACTGTCTTTCCATGTGCAAAAGCATCCTTACCAGAAGCCTGAACTAATGTAAGGCTATTGATAGCTGGCTCAAGCTTTGTTGGATCAACAAATGCCCAATAAGCTGGCTTTGCAAGATAATCACCATCAAAGAGAAGTGGAACCTGCTTCTGTCTACCGTTTGCGCCACCACCAACACTAGAGCTAGTCTGAAGCCAAGAGTTAGGATCAATTACACCCCATACTGTGATGTTATTTACATCAATGTCTGGTTCTGCATCAATTTCCTTGTATGCATCGAACACATCCTTGTATCTATATGCTTCCTTTGTGTACTCAGCTGAAAGTTCACCATTAGAACCACCAAAGTCTGAGCTGCACTTGAAATCAAGCTCTGTTACCTGGATTGTTCCTACAATCTTTCCATATCTCTTACCACACTCAACGATCTTCTGCTTTGTTGGAGAAATCATGTTGTGATGTCCCTGCATACCAAATCCGGTGATACGTGTTGGAAGTACAGAGTCATTCTCATGTCTCTTTACACTCTCAAGCAACTGTGCAATTGCATCAGGCTTGTTACCAGAGCATTCGTTGTAATCGTTGTAGTAAAGTTCAAGATTATCCTGACCCATCTCATGTGCGTAGTAGTTAGCAAATCTGAATGCATTAAGAATGTAGTCTGGTGCATCTTCAGAGCTACCTGTGCCGTAGATTCTAGCCCAGTTTGATCTTTCGCTTGCGCTGGCACTTCTATATGTACCTGTGCTATCTGAGCATGCTTCATTTACCACATCCCATCCGTAGAACATATCCTTATATTCTGATGAGAATACATGCTCATAAACACTCTTGATAAACCATTCATGACGAAGTGTCATTTCTTCTGGAGATACCCATGCTCCATTAGGATCATAATTTTCCTTGAAGAACCACTCTGGTGTCTGTGAATGCCATGTAAGTACATGACCTCTTACCTTAATCTGATTATCTGGATGCTCATCATTCCAATCCTTAAGCTTGTCAAGCATCTTCTCTGCTCTGTCAAAGTTAAGTGTAGGAACCTTCATGTTCTCGTGTGTTACACCCTTCGCATCTGTCCATGTCTCTTCAACAATCATTCCTTCTGATGGTCTATCGTTCTGATAGTTGAAAAGTGCATCTGGCTTAAGCTCATTGCCAAATGTTACAGCATTAAAGTGCTTTTCTACAAGATCCATAAGAGCCTTGTCAGAAATCTCAGAAAGCATGATTGCTGCACCTGTATATGAGTTCTTTCCTATACCCTTTTCTGAAGAAACATAATCCTTCAAATTTGGAATATCCCACTCAATATCGGACTTTGCATCCTCTTCCTCCTTAATTTCTGAAGGCTTTGGATAATCTTCCTTCTCACCCTTAAGAGTAAGAGTGATACTCTCAATTGTAAAAGTAGCTTCACCACCTGATGAATTCATAAGTCCGATTCCATCGAAATCTTCCTTGTCTGAATTCTCAATCACGTTAGTTCCATAAGCAGGCTTTATCTCTTCTCCATCTTTCCGCAATTTTACAGAGAAGCCGCTGACATCGCCCTTCTTGATGTTCACGCGAACTGACTTTACTTGCTTACCTTCAATTCCCTTTGGTAAGCCAACTACTTTTTCAGCATAATTTCCGCTGTAAGAAATTTTGAAGGCGCCGCCCTTTACAACAATATCTGAACCCCATGAGCCGCCCTTGCTGTAGTCCTGGTCGAAGTCAGTCATTGGATATGTGATTTCACACTCCTTAGACTCATCCTCGTCCTCTTTATCTTCTTTTTCTTTTTTGTCTTTCTTATCAGCCTTTTCTAAATCTTTTTCTGAGTCCTTTTCAGAATCCTTTTCTTCATCTTCTTCTGAGTTTTCTTTCTCATCTTCTGACTCTTTTGATTCCTTTTCGTCCTCAGTCTTAGAATCCTTCTTTTCTCCCTTCGAAGTATCCTCTTCCTTAGTTTCTTCCTTTGTCTCTTCGGTAGTCTTTGACTCCTCTGTTGACTCAGCCTTATCCTCTTTAGTTTCTCCCTTAACTTCTTCTGCCTTCTCAGAAACATCTGATTTAGCTTCGAGGACTTCATCAGCAACTGTTACATCTGACGCTTCTTGCGCATTTACAGTCACTGGTACTGCTGATGTTGACACCATAGATGCAACTACTGCAGCAGACAAAAACTTATAAAGTTTTCTTTTCGCCATAACCCTCACTATTCTCCTAATATATTTTTGTCACTATTAATAGTAACTTTGTAAAACCCCGGGTAACATCATTTTAGCATGTGAAACTAAATAAAAAGGGGGGATAATCTATAGATTAAACCCCCACAAAATATTGATATGTCCTATATTACTCTTTGATTATTAATTGTTGCTTTAAAGCTGATAATTCTTGCTTTCACAAGGTCCCAGATATGATTCTCTTATAGACACATTAGGGTTCCATAAAACAAACTTTTCAACAACAACTGCAGGATCAATTGCTGTAAGTTTTATTTCATTTAAGCCTTGTTTCAAAAACAGCTTGCACTGTCCAATATGAATATTATCAAGAACTCCTTTTCTCCAGCTATCAGATTTCCATGGATCAAAGCCTTTATCTGGAATTGTATTAACCACTATTCTGTTGCCATCATTTGATGAAATACCAACAGAAAGCTTGCCATGATATACAACTGGATTTGATGCAGCCACATAAATCTGACATGTATATTCACCGTCATTTGCAGCAAAAACCTTGTAAGAAAGACTTGGTGCCATTTTTTCATCATCAAACCTTTCGGTGGTTGGAAATACCTTCATGCCACTAAGTGTTCTTCCATAATCTTCAATTTCCTTGTATGAAGCATTACCATAATCCTGTTTTGATGCAAAGTGAGCAGCCTCCACCGAAATTACACCATTCTCCTCCAAGTAACATGCCTCTTTTACATCTGAAAGATCCAGTGTTGATACATCAACCTGAATTTCTACCATAGGAATACTAGTCCCATTTTCAGATTCATCCGCTACTATCTCGCCGTTTTCTACGTATATACGAATCATTGCAGATGAAGATTTATCCCAGCTACCCTTAAGGATTTTCACCCTATAATTATTTGAAATATCTGTAGATGCATTTTCATTTTTTGAAATAATCTTTCCAGTATTAACATCTGTAATTTCAATCCAATCATCTTCCCAATCAATATGGTATGAAAGCTTGTTTTCTCCACCATTAGCCACTTCGAATTCACCCTCTAAATTTGATTCAAAGCATAAAGACATATGAAGAACATGTCTTGTCCAGCGATGGGCACCAGTCACATCATCTTGATTAGTAATACTTACAAGAAGTCGGCTACCCTTTACCGGATTTACAAAATGGCTGGTTGGAAGCTGGCACTGTTCATCATTCCAATTGGTAAATCCAATATGATATACAGACTGCATGTGATTCCATTTTCCATTATTTCTTGTGTGGAATTCCTCTGTAAGAGTTCGCTCTTTTTCAATACACTGTTGTATAAGCTTTCCATACTCATTAGCCTTCTTTTTTCGCTGAGATGAATAATGCTGGTTCAGTCCGCTGTATATCTGCATTTTATTAATCTCTGCCACAGCCATAGCAGGATAATATACCTCCTGAAAGAAGCATTCTTCTAACGCTGTTTTCTTTAGAGACTGATACATTTTTTCTGCCATTTCAGTTGTTTCGTATATACGATGTAAAACTCTAGAAGCTTCATTCTCGTGGCAAGGATGATAATTAGTGTGATGCAAAGCTTCGGGACGTCTTCTGCCATTCCATTTTGTATATTCAGAAGCAATCTTTGCACAATTAATAGATTGTCCTTTATCAAAGCCCATCTTCTCAAAAAACTCTACAGTGTAATCAAAAGTCTTGTTAATGGCATTAGTTCCCCACTTATCAAAATCATAAGCCAAATCTAGGAAATAGCTAAGAGGTAACTCCTGATTCTTTATATCTCCTACATTAACAATCCATGCAGAACGAATGCCATAATCATAGGCCATGCTCATCTGCTCCCACACCTTTGTTAATGGTGATGAATTAATCCAAAGATATGAAACAGGCTCCCCAAAATAATCGAAATGATAATACATTCCAAATCCGCCATTTTTCTTTCTAAGGTCCTCATCTGGGAGAGTTCTGACATTAGCAAAATTATCATCACAAAGCATCATGATGTCATTGTCAAGCACATCCCAATCCTTTAATCCCTTTGTATGTTCATCTCCAAAATAATAATCTTCTACCTCTTTATATATAGCCAATAGCTGTGGATGCTCAGATGGTGCATATTTAGAGATAAGCTCCTTTTGAACCTTGATAGCAGATTTCAACACATTAATATTGTCTTCTAAGGTTGCATCCTCAGGCATCAGATATGAATCATTTTCTCCACGCATACCAATGGTAATAAGATTCTCAAAATCCTTATTTCTAATGAGACCATCCTTCCAAAATTCTGTAATACCTTCAGCATTTGAAAGAAAGCTCCAGTCTTTTCCATACTGAGGATTGTCATGTCTGAGAGTTTGAAACTCCTGCCCCGAACGACAACAAGGCTCATGATGAGAAGCCCCCATGATTACTCCCATCTCGTCAGCAAGCTTGGCATTTTCTATATGATCTAATGTAAAATCAGAACGCCACATTGCAGGCCACATGTAATTTCCTTTTAACCTGAGAAGCAATTCGAAAATCTTTTCATAAAGTTCAGGACATGGTCTGATACTACCAAACTTTTCTCTAGCCCAGTTACCAAAACATGGCTGTTCATCATTTATAAAAAAACCTCTATATCTAACTGAAGGTTCCTTAGATATTTTTTCAATTTCCTTACGAAGAACAATTTCCTTCTGAGTTTTAATAGGTGCATCTGCCCAATAATAAAGTGGTGAAACGCCTATCTTCTCAGATATAGAAAACATTCCATAAACAGCACCGCGCTTATCACTACCTACAATAGCAAGTATTGTCTGACTCAAATTTTTAGGATTTTTGAATAATGCGATTTCATATACCTCGCGTTTTCCACTAATCTCTTGAACCTTTATATGCGATTTAAATTCCCCATTTACTGCAGCACTTTCTGCAAGTCCTATATATATCACAAAATTTTTATCCTCTGGGAAGCTATCAAAAACCTCCGGTTTTACACCAGTCACCTTTTCAATATCTCCAGCGAATATATCTGTCATTTTTTTCATTCCATGGACCCCATTATCCTCTAGAACAATAGGTGCCACTTCTCCCGCTTTGAATAATTCAAAATCCAACATTATCTTCCCTTTCTCTTTAGACTTCAGATTCGTCTTAACATTTTAAATTAATCACATTTTAACAATTTGTATACTAGTGTGGGAGTTCATTTCTTGACCTTTTAAACGTAAATAATTGCTAAGATGTTCAAGAGCTTTTTTTCTCCTGATACACACCCTGTTAGCTAAACCGGCACAAATTTAGCAAAAAAGACTTCTTGTATGGAAGCACTAATGTAATTCCACCAAGAAGTCAACTTTTCTCGCCTTACCCTATAAAGTATTAGAGACAATCTCGCTTAACTGCTTAATATCCTCTATTTTAGCAACATATCCATCTACAGATTTTCCATAACCATACGCTGCCCAAATAAAATCTACGCCAGCCTGATCACAAGCATCCTTGTCTGATTGAATGTCGCCAATGTATACAGGATGATTAATATGATTTTTCTCAACAATTCCTTTAATATTGTCTGCTTTCCCCATCCCATTATCACCGTAGCAAATGAAGTCTGTAAAATATTTTCCATATCCACTAAGTTCCATAAAAGTTTCAATATAGCCTGATTGGCAATTGCTGACAATATAAAGCTTTGTCTTCTTACAAAGCTCCTTCAGTGTGTCCTCAAGACCTGGGTAACAAGTATCGGTATGATTTTCTACTAAATCCTTCATTTCATACTCTTCGCATAGCTCTAATGTCTTATAGCGCTTTGCCGGATCCTTGTCTGGAATACAGGCATCTGCAATATCTGTCATAGTCTTTCCAAAAAGTCCCATTAATTTTTCTTTTGTAAATTGGATGTCATAGCCCATTTCATTGGCAGCTCGAGTCCAACTAGCAGCAAAAACTGTTGTGTTGTCCCATATAGTTCCATCCATGTCAAAAATTACACCATCAGTATCTATTCTATTCATATTAGTATTCCCTTCAATCATTTATTCAATATGAGTTGTATTGTACTCCGTGTTATCAACTACTGCAATTATTTTTAGTCAAAAAAATAGTCTATGCCATAATAGACATAGACTACTAAATCTTTGATTATTCTTGAGTATCGAGAGCTGCATCCATGATATGCATCAACTCCATAGCGCTTCGGAAGTTGATTTTCTCATCCCTATCAGCCCAAGTAACCTGGCCCTGCCAACTATCATTTTCACACTTATTTACATGAACAACAAATGTAGCATCTTTATTTTCAGACATAGTAAACACCTCCCTAACGTTTCATATGGTTATAATATCACATTTATCGTTATATGAACCGTTATTTTTCAAGAAAAATAGAAATATTTACTTGTTAAACAATTGCTGTGCTCTGTTATAAGAGAAATTGAATTTTCTAATACCTTCGTGAGTTTCCTCTGCATAGCGGTATGAATCAGTTACTTCCAATTCAAATTTATGAAGCAACTCTGGATTTGAAGCAAGGGCTGGCGCTGCATCTGTAGAAAGATTGGCCACAATATAATTTTCTACCGATTCATATGCTGCTACTTTCCCATCTGTTGTTGCCAAATCATATTTTGCAATCTGGTAGTCTGGATTCGCAAATACAAAACAAAGGTAGGCTATTGTAATAGCAATCATACTAGCCTTAAATACAGGGAATGTCTTTGAGAATATTCCCACCATAAGAAATGCCAGCCACAAACAAAGCACTGCTAAAAACCATAGAACAAACACTCTCAAGAATGTAAGCTGATAAACTCCAATGTAAAGTAACATTCTCAATGCAGAAGATGCAATCATAATATATGTACATCCTGCAATAATTACAAGAATTGCAGTAAGCAATTTTGATGTTTTAAACTCCCTGGTACATACAGATACCATTACAATATTTAAGACACAGACAAATACTAACTGATAGAAGCCCTCGTGAGCGTACTCTGCGTATGTATATCCAGCTGGAAGCTTCATTGAGCCTGTGAATAAATATAGCACCTGAATCAACGAGAACACTAAATATATAAAACCAAGAATTGCTGTAAAAGTAATTGCGATAACAGGATTAGCTTTTCCCTCTCCTCTTGCCTTGATTTTCACATCTCCTCTTTCCATTGTATATGGAATCAAATAGGCAGCCATAAATGAAAGGAACAGAGTAACGATAATACCGATAATATCAGCAAAATTGTCCGGGAGCTTGATTGCATTGGCAATATTTTTAAGCATCTGCGAGAATACCAAATCTGCCGAACTAAGTAAGGCCATAACAATGACAACTGCTGGTATTGCACAAATCACACCAACCACTATAGCCATAAAAGTTTGCTTTTTTTGTGGTTCCATTTTACCATTTCTTGATTTTACCCATTGACCAAAATCAAAAAACGGATTTACGAAGTGCGACACTGGAAGAACAATTGAAACTATTATTCCGCCAAGCCATCCTACAATATCCCATCCTGTAGTATCTACATATAAATAAAGCATAAAGCTGAAAAACAATAAAAATATTGCTGTAGCATCTAAAAATAATAAAGCCCATGAGGTTGTCATACACTTGTGAATTGAAAGCAACATCAAAGCTGATACATAAAAGATCCCAAGAGCTTTGCTTCCATTTCTAGAAGACAACAATGACAAACCATCTTTCTTTCTGATTATTTGTAAGAAACCAAGGGTAATTGCCATAAATATTGGATATGTAATACCACTATGATTTTTGTACAGACAAAAAGTATATACGATAGCAAAAACAAGTGAAATCAATCCATACTTTTTGAATACTTCACCATTACCTTTTATTTCCTCCACAGCATTAACCTGAGGCATAGCACTAATTGTCTGTTCATTTGCAATAATGCTGTCCATTTCATGCCCCGAATAATTAGGTCCAGTATAAGCCTTATCCATAATTTTATCCTCCTTATGATTCACCATTTTCATCTGGTACATATTCCAGAATATCTCCAGGCTGACAATTAAGTGCCTGGCATATTGCATCCAAGGTTTCAAGCCTTACGGCCTTAGCCTTGTTATTTTTAAGAATTGAAAGATTGGCCATTGTAATTCCAACTTTTCCTGCCAGCTCCGTCAATCCAATTTTCCTTTTTGCCATCATTACATCTAAATTTATAACTATCATCTTTGCTCCTACAGTATAATCACACTAAATAGTTAAATCATTTTCCTGCTTATAAGTAACAGCTCTGTCAAACACTCTGGCTAAAACCTTGCTAAATAAACCAGCGAAGGCAAAAACGCCAGCAACAACAACTGCAGCCGGTGTGAAATAAACAAAACAACGAAGGAGCTTTAAACCAGCCACTACAAAACCATATGTACCCATGCGATACAAGCTTTTGACATTTTCCTCAACGAAACAATCATCATCGATAACAGTCTTCATCATTTTTCTAAGCTCGTAAAGAATCAATAAACAAGAAGCACCAACTAACATAATAGAAATCACTGCATACGGATAATGCTGTAGTATCTCTGCATATTCCGTGGTATCGCCCCATAGCTTCATTACAAGAAGCACTGCATATTTTAATCCAAAAGGAACTGCAACTTCCATAATCAAGCCGATGTAAAAGCAAAAATCCAATATCGCTTTTACGAATTTATTCAATCTATTGTCCATTCTATTCGCTTCCTCCAATATTGCTTAGATTCAAAATTAAATGCTATTCTTGAACCCTTATCTATTATTGTTATAGCACTATCAATTTTGATTTGCAACAATTATTTATCGTTTTGCAATAAATTATTTTCGTTTCTCAAAAATCTCCACATACAAAACGCCCTAATGAAAATCTTAACAAGACCTTCATCAGGGCGTTCTATAGTATTCATTTATTTTTTTCATTTACAATACCACTACATTGCAACAAGATACTGGGCTACAAACTGGATATCCTGAGGCTTTGAAAAGTGAAGCTCCAATTCTTCGATAGTGCCCTTTACATAAGCGGCTGCAAGTGCGGAAAGACTCTCGTGACCATCAACAATAAGAGACATCTGCTTTCCCTCATCATTGACTACATCTACATTTCCTGTGCACTTTCTAAGTGTCTCAAAAAACTTTTTAGTATCAGTAATGTTATAAACTTTCATAATGTTACCTCCATCTTTCTATGTAAGTTTTATTGGTTACCTGTTTGATGGTGTTATAGTAACAAACCAATTATCACATTACTGTCACAATGTGGAATACGTTAAAAGTGGTAATGCAAAAAGATGAAAATCACGCAAAATCAAGCTCTATTGGACAATGATCTGAGCCATACACATCTGTATGAATTTTGGCGTCCTGCATTCTATCCTTAATATCTTCCGATACAATAAAGTAGTCAATACGCCACCCTGCGTTCTTCTCTCTAGCCTTGAAGCGATATGACCACCAAGAGTAAATATCTGTTTGTTCTGGATAAAAGTATCTGAAGCTATCCACAAAACCAGAATTCAGAAGAACTGTCATCTTCTCACGTTCCTCATCTGTGAAGCCTGCATTTTTTCTGTTTGTTTTTGGATTTTTAAGATCTATTTCTTGGTGAGCAACATTTAAATCACCACACAGTATTACTCCCTTTTTCTTATTTAATTCCATGAGATATGCTCTAAAATCATCCTCCCAT
This sequence comes from uncultured Pseudobutyrivibrio sp., assembly GCA_946403965.1. GTDB lineage: Bacteria > Bacillota > Clostridia > Lachnospirales > Lachnospiraceae > Pseudobutyrivibrio. The sequence continues at coordinate 11,299 of CAMJBT010000025.1, forward strand.
GTCATTCTATAATCCAAACGTTTAAGTTCATTCTGAGAATTTGGTGTATAACAGGTTATAAAATAATAATCCTCAAACTCCAATGTGATTACACGTCCCTCATGATCGTGCTCATCTATACCAATACCATAGCTTACAGAAATCGGCTCCTTTTTTGAAAATATAGCTGTTCCTGAATAGCCTTTCTTTTCAGCATAATTCCAGTAAATATGATATCCTTCCTTTTCACATTCAAGTTGGCCTTCAGAAAGCTTTATCTCCTGTAAGCAGAATATATCTGCATCAATGGAATCAAAAAATCCCCAGAAATCCTTGCCGATTACAGCTCTAAGTCCGTTTACATTCCAAGATATAAATTTTGCCATTAATTACCTCCAATTCAAAATAAAACAATAGTGGACCATGTTTATATAGTCCACTATTATTCTCTATCTATATATTTTATTAGTTTGTTCGCAAAGCATCAATAGGATTTAAATTTGCAGCCTGATGACTTGGGAGAATTCCAAACACAATCCCAATTACCATCGAAAATATAACTGCTATAAATGTAGCCGGCCACGAAATAGCAACTGGTGTGCCACTCATAATAGAAATAATCTGAGCCAATCCTATACCACTTAAAACTCCAAGTACACCCCCTAATGAAGTAAGCACTGCCGCCTCAGTTAAAAACTGCCACATAATTTTGCTTTTTCTAGCTCCAATAGCTTTTTTCAAACCAATTTCTGCAGTACGCTCAGTAACCGAAACAAGCATAATGTTCATAACACCAATTCCACCTACTAAAAGGGAAATAGCTGCAATCCATATCAACATATTATTTGTTGATGAAGATAACTGCTGAAGCTGCTGGGCCTGTTCTAACAAATCCTTAGATTGATATTTAATAGTTGTATCTGTAGGATGAATGCTTTCATTCAAAATATCTGCTGTCTTCTTTCCTGCCGAAGTCATTTCATCAGTAGTCTGTGCTCGAACAAGCACATTTTCCGGCTCATCATATCTATAGCTGATAGGCCAATCTGTTATAGGAATATATACTGACCCAGATTCATCCTGTTTATAGGTATCATAGTCTGACATAGTATTAATTACCGGCTCAAAAGTAGAGCGGGATGCCACCACTCCAACAACAACATAAGAATCTCCCCCTATTTCAATAACCTTACCTAAAGGCTCTTCATTTTGTAGCAAATCCTCCACTATAGATTCATCAACAACACAAACTTTTTTAAAATTCTTCAGTTCTTCATTAGTAAATAGCCTTCCTGTTTTTACTGTGAGATTGGCAGTACTGAAATAGTCTGTTTCAACGCCTTTCACATATCCACCGGTCATAGAATAATTCTCATAAAAAACTCCACTATAAATCGGACGATTAGTATATTTACTAGCGGACTTCACCTCTGGAATAGCCCTTATATCACCAAGTACAGAATCACTAATCTGGGAAACGCCATATGGTGGTTCGTTATATGACATTTCATATGGCCAGTCCGTTTGATACAACTGAATATCCACAGTGTTTGACCCTGAACCAATCAGATTTTCCTTTATTCTTTGGTTAGTTCCCTCAATAGTGGAAACTATTGCAATGATAGCGGCTATACCAATAATAATTCCAAGCATTGTCAAAAAGGATCTGAGCTTATGTGTCCATATGCCTCGAAAGGCTAATCGTATATTTTCAAACATAATCTATCCTAAGCCTCCCATATTGTTTTCCTCGAATCCATTTACCTGCTTGCATTTAATTCCTTCTATTGCCCCATTTCCATATGGAAAAGCCAAAGAATCCTCAATAGTAATTCCATCCTTCACCTGAGTCATATCACCCCAGACTTTTTTGCCGATTTTGATATAGGCTTTTTCTAAAACACCAGCTTCATTCATTTTCATAACAAAGCTTCCTGTTGCATCCTTTTTTATCAAATATCCTGGGATATAAAGACCGCTCTGTTCCTGATTTGAACTATTTATGGTAATATCCACTGCCGTTCCAATTTCTATACCAACGCTTTTGTCAAAAGATGCCTTGAATTCATAATTGCTTGAATTTGTATTTCCACTTCCACCAAAAAAGTAATTATCTTCCGCTGCTGGGGAATCACTTATTGATGTAATCACTGCCTCAGCACTCTGGCCAGTCTCCCATGAATTGAAACTTACACTATCACCAACATGTAATTGATCCAGATAAAACTCACCAATAGATCCAGTAATATAATATTCGTCAGTTGCAGTAATGATAAAAAATGGCTGATTCTTGTTGAAATTATCTTTATCCTGAATCTTTGACACAGTACCGGAAACTCTGGCAACAATATCTCCATTATCTTTGGTGGTAAGCATTGTTTCATATTCATTTTCCATCTTTCGAATTTCCAAATCCTGCTTTTTCATCTGAGCCTGAAGCGTGGCTGTATCTTCTGATATCTGCTTGGCTGATAATCCTGTAGGCACTTTCTTTTCATATTCGATATCACCATTCATATCGTATACAATTTCGCCCACAACCTTTTGAGTTGCACTATCATAATAATATGTTCTTCGAACATAGGATTTAATGGATGTATTAGACTTTGTAGTGATGTAATCCTGGTCAGTTAAATCCTTGCCTTTATACTCTTCTTTTTTGATAGATGTTTTAGTAGTAACAGTCTCATCTCCTGTTCCATGATGATCGTAAACATAGTATGTCATTCCGGTGGACTTACCGTTGTAGTCAAAAGTCTCTGTTGCAACTACCTCATCTTTTTTATACACTCCACCGTCATATCCATTTTCGAATTCCTGTTTTGCCACATAATCTACACTAGAAACATATTCGTATTCTCGTGTATCATCATTAGAGCTTACATTCACTGGATCTGGTGACGGAGTCATATTCATCAATCTATCAAGCTTAATCTGCGATACCCGATACCCCTGTCTTGCCTTTTCTAACTGAAGCTCCTTTTCTGCAATATTTTTCTCATCCTTTTTTACAGAAATAATGACATCACCAGCATTTACATGATCTCCAACAGCCACATTAACAGACACTATCTCCGTACCGCTAGGAACATAACATGTCTGAGCTTTTTCAGAAGTGACCATTCCATAACTTTCAATATTATCACCCCAGTACTCGGTCATAGCTAAACCACCATCCAGCTTCACTACTTCTGCGACCTTTTGGGACTGCTTGTAATGGAAACCAAAATACAAACCGCATACAGAAACGCCAACTATTATTATCACCGTAAGGAGGATTTTAATTGTCTTTTTCATTTTCATCCTCCAATCCATCATATAATCTTCCATCAACTATTCTGTATATCTTTTTTGCATGACTGGCTATTGCCGCATCATGTGTAATCATGATTATTGTTGTACCCTCATCATTAAGCTGCTTAAACAAATCCATAATTGCGGCACCAGATTTCTGATCCAAAGCTCCTGTAGGTTCATCAGCAAGAAGTACCTTGGGATTATTAACTATTGCTCTTGCAATAGCCACACGCTGCTTTTGTCCACCAGATAATTGATCCGGTCTAAACTTTACTCTGTCTGCTAATCCTACCTTCGAAAGAGCATCTACCGCTCTTTTCTCTCTTTCTTTTTTGGGAATTCCTGCATAGCTTAAAGGTAAAGCTACATTTTCAGTAGCACTTTCTTCATTCATTAAATAAAAACTTTGAAAAACAAAACCTATAGAGTGCAATCGCAAATCAGACATTTGCCTGTCCTTGAGCTTTAAAACATCCTGCTTCTCAAAGAAATAGCTTCCAGAAGTTGGCTTATCCAAACAACCGATAACATTCATTAAGGTACTTTTTCCAGATCCTGAAGGTCCCATTATTGCCACATACTCCCCTTCGTCAACGGACAGAGAAACATTATTTAAAGCCGGTACGGAGGTTTCTGAACCGGATTCTCCATATACCTTATTGATATTTTCAAGCTTAACGATCATAACTATTCTCCCTCATATCCACTAACTGTAGTCATTCCTTCATTAAAATCCTCCATTGGATATGCAATCTTCGTATCCTTGTCTATTCCGGAAACAGCATAAACCATCTGCTCCTCATAATAATCCCCAAGCTCAACTGGTTTCTTTATAAGCTTTCCTTTATTGTCAGCCCATACAAATGGATTTCCATCTTCATCATATGCAAGATAGTAGTCATAAATATAGGTACCATCAGAAAAATCCATTTCCTTTGCATCAGTCTGCCCCAATTCAATATAAAGGTGTTGGCCCATCATAAGTCCATCACTATTATCCAGAGTCACATAAAACGGATATTTTGTAGATGAACCCTCAGATTCACCGCCACCATTATTGTTATTCTCCTGTTTTGATTCGGTATCAATCTTTGTGATTTTTCCGCTCCAGGTCTGTTCTTTATCCACACGCGAACGCAAGGTAACTGGCTCGTCAATATTAATTGCCCATACATTCTGCTCATTAATTTGACCTTTAACACGCATTTCCTTAGAGGCTAAAATTGTAATAAATGAACCATCTGTTGTATAAGGATTGGTATCATCAGCAATCTTGGTAATCACTCCATCAACTGTAGATTTGACAGTAGAATTATTTATTTTATTATTATTTTCTTCAATTTTGGCATTAGTAGAAGAAATAGCATTCTCGGCGATAGCTATATCTGTTTTCAAAGTCTCTATCTGGTTTGCAAGATCTTCTCTTTTATTTTTGTCCTCATCCTTCTGACCTTTTATCTTTCCAATATCTTCATTGAGCTTATCAATATTTCTCTTGTATTCAGATATATTTAAATTTTGAGTTTCAATATCAAAGCCGTACTGAGTATTTTCAGCTACCAAAGAATCAGTTTTATAAGAGAACAATGGTGTTCCCACAGTTACAGTATCACCCTGAGATACTAAAATCTTGTCAATTTCACGTTCGGAGCTTTTGGTGATGCTGGTGGATTCCTGACCTTCCACCACTCCCATAAAGACATTAGTAGAATATGAGCTATTATCGCCCATAATTTCAGATAAAGGCATTACATAAATCTGGGATGAATCCCCGTTTCCTTTAGCCTTAAAGAAATCAAACATACCTTTTTTGTATGCAAAAAAACCAGCTGCAGCAACGACTGCAACTAAAATAAAAGCAATTATTTTTTTCTTCATAACATTATCCTTCTCAATAAAAAAATGTCGAGGATTATACCTCCCCCGTATACTAATGTTTTAACATTAATAATAGGGCAATGCAATATAATGCACTGCCCTTTTAGATTTTCTTAGATTTATCTACATAATAATGTTTCCTTTGTTGAAACACACTTATCTGCTACACAAACAATCCAAGCTTCTCTACACCTAGGAATCTTTGTGATGTTAAGTGGCCACATGTGACTTTCAATGACATTTTGTGTATGTCTGCTAATTCCAAAATGCTCCACAGCGTTGTTTCGCGCTGTGGTGGAATGGGAAAAGCCATGAAGCCCATGTCCATCATCAGTCTCATGCCAATCATAAAGATAATAGTCATGTAAAAAGGCGCCGATTGATAAAACCCTGTCGTCGCCTCCTATATGGAACCTTTTATTTATCCAATAGCTAAGTCTTGTAACACTTTCAACATGATCAAAAGTAGAAATTCTACCATGCTGAATAAATCTTTTCATATCCTGTACTCTTTCATCATTCCTAATTGGAGCAAGGATATGATTTAAACGCACCTCTTCTTCTGCACTTAATTTCATAAACACCAATACCTCAATACATAATACTTAACACTTCCCTCTGAAGTACGTGCTTATTCTATCAGAGAAATATGTTCATTACGTGAATTTTTATATTATTTTTGAAATTTTATCTGAATCTATAACGGTAATTAGGATTTCTTCCATCATTAAAAGATCCCATTATAAGAATTGCACCATTGTTATTGATTTCTGCCAACCCTACCTTTGCTGCAGTATCTGTGTTTAATGAAATGTAAAACACATATACATCATCAGAAAAATAGTAATCATAGCGCTGGTCTTCTCTGAGAGAGTCTTCTACTTCCTCACAACAAGCTCCCTTATCAATGAGAAACCGTCCTGTGTAGTCAGTATCAGTCCTTCCATATGTAATGGTATAACCCTCTTCTTCAGGAAAATCAAGAGCCAACTGAGATTTTGCTTCCGTCTCATCAGCAACAGGTATCTGCTCATAAGAAGACACTCTAGGTTTCTCAAGAGGATTAATTTCAGGCATGGTGAACCATAACTTCATAATCCATAACTGGATTATAAAAGCCACGGATAAACATACTATTAGAATATACTGAATTACTTTTTTTAGGTTTTGTTTTGTTATATGTTTTAAGATATTTAAATTAATTTTAATTTTGTTTTTATCAGGTTTAATTCTTGCCTGAGCATAATCACTTTCTGTGATTGTCTCCATGCAATGGTTGCATATAACTTGATTTTCAGCAGGCTGACCACAAATCACACAATTACCATCATGAGCAACTTCCGCTGCGATATCAAAAATCCTGGTTTTAAATCGGCGACCAAAAACAGAGTCTAGAATTCGTCTTTCATTTTCTAGCCTCAAAATCCCCTCGACAACATCCATCCGCTTAAAATCATATTTAGATGTTAATCGCACCATGTAAAATAATTCTTGTTTTAATTTTTCATCGTCCATATACATCCCTTATAATTTTAGATGCCTTTGCACTTTGACCATCCATCCCCTTAAAGCAAAGATACGCTAACAGTTTATTATCCTTCTCCAACACCTTTCCGGCGTATAATATTCCCTCTTTTTCAACCTCAGCACGAACGATTTTCGCCTTAATTGCCAAGCTGAAATCCGAGCTACTGGCATTGTCTGCAAAATTCACCACAACCACATCACCTATAGTGACTCTGTTGGCATTTCCAATAAAAGAGACTCCTGCATCGCTAACATCCAGCACTGAAACAGAAAATCTTCTACCATCCTCCATACTAGCAGACCCAGGCGCATTAACAATAACTCTTGTATCCTCTCTTCTTTCGCTTGACGCAGCTATAGTACCAAACTGGCTTGAATCGATTGCATAGTAATCAACCCCCTTGAAATTTACCACATTGACTGCCACATTTCTCCATACCACTCGACCATTTGTCTTAGGATCAATGCAGTGAAGGGCAAATCTCATGCTTTCTGGAGCACCATGTGTAAAATCAACGACCCGATCATTGTATACGTATGGCTTTACCAACGCTCCTGTGCCTGAATTGGTACCTACCACTTCTGTCTTCAATTCAAAGGATGAACCACCAATAATCACTTCTAGTGTGACTACCTGTCCAGCCTGAAGCTCCTCAAGTTTCATAAATTTTCTCCCTATGCCTTTCTTAATATAATTATACAAGACTTCTTGCTAACCAAACAAGAAATTTGTCAGCAAGAACCTCTATAATTAATCGGCATTTACTTCAAATAGTTTATGGAATTATTTGAGAAAATGTTTTTCTGCTGCTTCCACAACATGTTTAACCAAAATACTTGTGGTCACACCACCTACTCCACCTGGAACTGGAGTGATTGCATCAACGATAGATTCCACCTCATCAAAGATAACATCGCCACACAACTTGTTCTTTTCAGTATTCCAACTTATTCCAACATCAATAACAGTTTGTCCTTCACTCAGACAATCTTTACCAACCGATTCCATCTTTCCAGTAGCCACAACCACAATATCAGCTGCTTTTGTAATAGAAGGAATGTCCTTTGTTCTAGTATGGCAAATGGTAACTGTGGCATTTTGATGCATAAGCATCATTGCAACTGGACGGCCAATAACCAGGGAACGTCCAATAACTGCTACCTTCTTACCTTCAAGCTCCACCTTGTAATGCTTTAATATTTCCATAGCTGCCTCTGCAGTACATGGTGCAAATCCTAAATCAGTATTTGTAAATACTCCAGCAAGGGATAAATCTGTACATCCATCCACATCCTTTGAAGGATTAAGGCTGGCTCTGGCCTTCTCTCCATCAATATGCTTTGGAAGAGGTCTAAACATAAGTATTCCATGTATATTTATATCTTTATTTAATTTATTAAGAGTGGCAAAAAACTCATCTGAGCTAATATCTACTGGAAGTGCTGTAACCTTTACCTCAACTCCCACCTGCTGGCATCGTTTAATAGCTCCCTTTTCATATGATAAATCATCAGGTCGCTCCCCCACACGAAGAATTGCCAGAGTTGGTGTTACTCCTTTGGACTTAAGTGCCTCCACTCTATTAGTTAAATCGTTATTTAATTCATCTACAACTTCTTTACCTTTTAATAATCTTGCCATCTGCTACTCTCCTAAATTCTATTCCAAACATCTGTGTAAATCTCATCTGCAAGCTTTGTGTATTTCGAAACCAATGCATCTACTTTTGAATCCAAATCATTTGCATATGCTCTATCTTTCATTGACTTAGTATTTATTTTTACATTTACAGCTGCACCTTTTATAGCTCCCTGTAAAAGAGCTGCTCCGGTAGCAGCATCACTTATCATGATAACTGATCCTTTGTCTGCAAAATCACGATGAAGCTCCACTGCTTCACATGCCAGTTCAAGTATTCTATATGGAACTGCAGCTGCATCCTTCAAACATTTTTCCATTATTTCATCCCTGTCTGGATTCTCTTTTGGGATTGAATATGCCTTTGAAAGCGGCTCAAAAGCTACTGCGTCATCATCAATACATTTCAACAGTTCAAAGCGAATATCTTCAGCCCTTTTCATAAGACTCTTTATATCATCTTCAACATCTGCATACTTTTTCTTGCCAATTGTAAACTCGCCTACCATACTTCCCAAAGCTGTACCTATAGCACCTGCAAGAGCACTTGCTCCACCTCCACCAGGGACTGATTTTTTTGCAGCAAGTTCACATGTAAAATTCATAACACTAGTAGTAATAAGACTCATAACATTCTCCTTTTATAAAACAAAACTCCAAAGCCTTGAAGAATCCTCAAAGCTTTGGAGTAATTATCATCCACTTATGTAATCAAAAATAGTCATTTGATTTGAATCGGACACCAAGAAATCGTAATTCTGCTGTTCTTCGGCAGTCATTTCTCTATGAAACACGTAAGTCTCCTGTTTAATTGTCCCATCCATATCAAAATACATCTGCCTGTAGCTGGTATTTTCTCTGTCCATCATGCCTATAATCAAAATCCTTTCAAGGAATTATTATACGCATATTACCTGACTGTTGCAATTATTTATTTTTCAGGTATTTCAATACCAAACTCACTTGGCAAAAATCTTGGGCAAACATTGTCATTTGTAACAATTACAGAAGCGGCTAATGTAGAACCAATTTCGCAGGCCTCCTCTAAGTTTTTGCCATAAGTGAGTCCAATTGTAGCACCGGCAAAGAATGAATCTCCAGCGCCAGTTGTATCTTTTACATCTACCTTTCTTGCTGGAACAAATCCTGTCTTGCCATCCTTTTCAGCAAAAACAGCACCCTTACCACCCATAGTTACTATCATTTTAGAAATATTAGCACCTTGAATTTTCTTGGCTATAATTTCTTGCATTTCTTCTTGAGTCTTTTCTGAATAGTCATCCATAAAAAGAATACCGGCTTCCTGTTGATTGCAGACAAAACACTCTACATTTGTAAGAAAATCTCTTCTTTCTACAGCAATACTCATATTTGAAACAGCAGCATAGACCTTAAGATTATATTTTTCAGCATATTTGAATACACGTTTAATAGTATCTTTCTCCATATCAATTTCCAGAGCAATACTATCTGCATCCTTAAAAATTTCATCTCCCTGCTCATCAAGGATATCGTTAATTACAGATAAATCCGGACGCTTTGAAATAGAAGCAACCACATCACCGTGATTATCAAAAACAGCAAGCCATTTACCCATTCCATCTGGTGTACGGCGAACAAATCTTGTATCAACTTTATGATTATTAAGCTTATCAAGTACACCTGTACCTATACCGCTTTCATCTACAAGGCTGACAAAAGTAGGGCGAAGCTCTACATTAGCAATGTCCTCAACAACATTTCGGCTAACGCCACCATGTACTTCTTCAACTGTTCCAACATTGCGGCCAGCAGGAATATAGCTAGCTGTGGAATGTCCCTTTATATCAATAAATACAGCACCTAAAACAACAATTCCCATATATCTAAACACTCCTTTAAAATAAATACCTACCAATATTAGCATACTAGCACATAAATGTGAAAAAAAACTTTGCTCTCGCCCAATACCCCCTTTACATATGAGCCTGTGAGTCACGCCCTGCCTGGTTGCTTGCCCCACATAAAAAGGAGGAGCTTTCACTCCTCCATAAATGCTTTTATTTTCTTGTCGTTTAGATCCTCGCCTATTACGATGAATACTTCCTGACCTACAGTCATTTCTGTTAGTTCAAATTCCTGTGTAGTAGCATTAAATTGATACCACACGTCATCCTCTTTGAAAAATCCCTTTGCTCTAAGAATTTTTCCATAAGATGTGTCTGTCATAAGCTTATCAATTTTAGACTTTATTGAAGATTTCTTCATTGGAAGCTCTATGAAATAAACGGTTTTATACATGGCATCGTCTGTACCTAGCTTCTTTACATATGAACTCATGGAATAACCTGAAGAAGCAATTTTTTCAAAATCAGCTTCTGTAAAATCATCCCAGCTTTTGTTCATAATTAAAGATGAAACATCCTTTTTCAGCTTCGCCTTCTCTGCCGCATCCTTCAAATGATTGATTGTAGCAGTTATTTGATTTGAATCGACAAGTTGTGTTCTACTAAGGACTATTATTCCAGCATTTGCAATCTGTGACGCAAGGAAATAATCGGAATCATCTGATAAATTGTCCTCAAGCCTGGCATCCACAATAGTAATTACATTTCCTATTTCATACCATCTATCCAGCGGCTCATCTCTAAGAGAATCAAAAAATTCATCCACATCAAAAATACCTGATGGTTCTATTATTACCCTATCGTAGCCACTCATGCCCATTGAAATGAGCTTTGTTTTGAATCTGCGTCTGTGGCAATCAGCATCACAACCACCTGCCACCATTTCCAGTTCACATTTATCTCCTCGAAGATCATTTAGCAAAAGCATATCGACATTTACAGCACCGTAGTCATTTTCAAGTATGCCCACACGCTGTCCCTGGTCCATAAAATACTTTGCATATTTCTTTAAAAATGTAGTCTTACCACTTCCCAAGAAGCCTGTTATTAAATCTACTTTAATCATTATAAAACCTTATCATGCCTCTGTAATTTCTCCTGCTATAGCTGTAGCTGCAGCTGTTGCAGGGCTAGCAAGATATATTTTAACCTTACTTGTACCCATTCGTCCAAGGAAATTTCGATTATTTGTTGCAACTACCACCTCATCATCAGAAAGAATTCCGCCACCTCTGCCACAGCAAAGTCCACATCCAGGTGTCGTAATAATTGCTCCTGCATCAGATAAAATACCAAGAGTTCCATCAGCAAGAGCCTCACGATAAATCTTTCTACTCGCAGGAGTAACAATAAGCTTCACATAATCAGCAACATGCTTCCCCTTTAGAATTGTTGCAGCTGTTCTAAGATCCTCAAGACGCCCATTTGTACATGAACCTAAAAAGACTTGATTCACCTTTGTCCCCTTAAGCTCTGAAACTGGCTTAATGTTATCCACAAGAGATGGACAAGCACATACAGGGACAAAATCCTCAGCTCTATATTGAAGGACCTTTGAATATGTAGCATTATCATCGCCTCTAAGAGCCTTCATTTCATCGTCATATGGAATTCTACAATAGTCACAAGTTTTTTCGTCTGGTGCAAACAATCCGCATTTAGCTCCAGCCTCCACAGACATATTTGACATTGTCATTCTGCTGGCGACACTCATAGAATCTACCGTACTTCCAGTAAATTCTATTGCCTGATAAGTTGCTCCACTGGCGGTCAAATCTCCTATTATTCGAAGGATAATATCCTTTGAAGTCACGTTTCCAGAAAGAGTTCCATCGATCTCAACCTTTATAGTCTCAGGTACCTTTATCCACAGCTGTCCTGTACCAAGAATACCAGCCATTTCTGTATAGCCAATACCAGTAGAAAAAGCGCCAACACATCCATATGTAACAGTATGACTGTCTGTTCCAAACGCAATGTCTCCAGGCTTAACATACCCTGCCTCTGTCATAAGCTGATGACAAATACCGTCAGTACGATGCACACTCTTGATTCCATATTTTTCAGCGAATTCATCTGCTACTCTGAAATGTCTGCTATCATCCACCTGTGTAGCAGGAAGAAAATGATCATAGATGAGAACGATTTTGTCAGGATTGTAAACCTTGCTAAATCCCATCTCATGAAACTTTTGAACCGCAAAAGGTGCCATAATATCATCAATCATGCACCAATCCACATCAACAGTCACTATATCTCCAGGCTTAACCTCATGGCCAACCTTTTTTCCAATTATCTTTTCAATAAGTGTGTGTCCCATAACATCTCCATTTTAATCTAATCCATTGCGTTTTCTCATAGCTTTTACAAGACCGCCTGCGTCCAAAATTTCCATCAGATTCTCTGGTAAATTTGCAATCTCATATGATTTGCCATTAACTATTATTTCTTTGCCTGGCTCAACCTTGGCAACCTCTCCCTCTTTTACATTGTCATATAAATCAGGCTGTTCGATGAGAAGTAAACCATTATTGATGGCATTTCTAAAGAATATTCTGGCAAATGATTTGGCAACAATGCAAGAAACCCCTAGTGCCTTTACCACTTCTGGTGCCTGCTCTCTGGATGAACCACATCCAAAGTTGTTTCCTGCAACAATCATATCTCCTGGCTTAATCATCCCTGCCAAATCCTGACGTAATGGACTAAAAGCATATGGCTTCATTTTTTCTACAGTGTCAAATGCCAAATATTCAGTAGGTAATATGATATCTGTATCAATATCATCGCCTAATTTCCATATTTTTGCTTCAAACATATTGTTATTCTCCTAATAAGCTCTTGTTTTTACAAATCCTCTGCAACAGTGATGCAACCACGTATTGCTGACGCCGTAACTGTTGCAGCACTGGCAAGATAAACAAATGAATCTTTATGACCTGCACGTCCTTTGAAGTTGCGTGTTCCGGTTGAAATAAGAGTTTCTCCTTCTCCAATTACCCCCTGACAAGCTCCCCAGCAAACTGAACAGTTAGGATTCATTACCATGGCACCTGCTTCCATAAAGATATCAAGAAGTCCTTCCTCCAATGCCTGCTTATAGACATCACGGCTGGCAGGAACCACCAAAAATCTCACCTTATCTGCCACATGCTTGCCTTTAATAACCTGAGCTCCAACACGTAAATCCTCTATACGACCATTGTTACAGCTTCCAAGAAAAGCTTCGTCAATCTTCACGCCTTCACATTCCTTTGCAGGAACTACATTATCCACAAAATGTGGCTTAGCAACTATTGGTTGTATTTCTGAAAGGTCAATATCAAATACTTCAGAGAAAACCGCATCCTCATCAGATTTATATAATGCCTTTGGCTGTCGACCATGTGCCTCAAGATATTCAAGAGCCACATCATCTACTTCCATAAGTGCAGTTTTTGCTCCAGCTTCTACGCACAAATTACAGATAGAAATTCTGTCAGCTATAGAAAGCTCATGTAATCCTTCTCCTGCAAATTCCATTGCTTTATAGTTTGCACCATTTGCACTAATCCTACCAATGATAGTAAGAATCAAATCTCTGGCATAAACACCCTTATTTAATTTACCATGAAGATTGAATCGAATTGTCTCTGGTACAAGAAGCCATGATGTACCTGTGACCATACCATATAAATAGTCTGTACAGCCAACTCCAGTACCAAAGGCTCCAAGGGCACCATAAGCACAAGTGTGAGAGTCTGCGCCAAAAATAAGTTCACCTGGACGGACATGCTTCTCCATCATCACCTGATGACAGACACCCTCGCCTTCATAGAAAGTAATACCATGTTCCTTTGCAAAATCACGCATTTTCTTGTGTGATGCTGCAGTCTTTGGGCTATCCGCTGGAATATTGTGATCAATAATCCAAACAAGCTTGCTTGTATCAGCAATATGAGGATTTTTTAAATTATTGTACATATCGATGGTAAGGTGAGTTGTACCATCGTTACTCATCAATTTATCTATTGTAACAGTTTCGATATCACCAGCCTTGCAGCTTTCAACCCCTGCTGCTGCAGCGATGATTTTCTCAGCCATTGTCATTCCCATAATATATGTCTCCTTGTTGTGCTCTTGATTTACAAATTCTATTTGGTAACTATTGATTCAATGATGCAATCAAACCACCCTGATCTAAAATCTGTTGCATCTTTTCAGGTAGCTTTGTGCAGGCGTACTGTTTATCGCCAACGGTAATCAAACCGGCCTGTAAATCAAGTTCCATCTCATCTCCATCAGAAACCACATCGTACAGCTCCTTGCTAACAATTACTGGCATACCAATGTTTATGGAATTACGATAGAAAATACGAGCAAATGATTTAGCAATAACAGCCTTTACTCCAAGTGCCTTTAGCACACTAGGTGCCTGCTCTCTGGATGAACCGCAGCCAAAATTTTCATCTGCCACAACAAAATCTCCCGGCTTTACCTGGCTGGCAAAATCGGAATTTAGCGACTCAAAGGTGTGTTCTTTCATCTCGTCTATTGTTGGAAAAAGTAGGTACTGTGATGCAATAATCTGATCTGTATCTACGTCTTTGTTAAATCTAAATACTTTGCCCATATTTCCTCCTAGTAATGATTAATATTTATCAGTTAATTTTATCTCAATTCTTTAGCGATTTAAAGAGGTAAATTAACTGTTCTTCATTAAAAACTTTTTTTAGCTAATCTTATGCTATATTATAATAGTCTGTATTTATTATTAAAATAGGAGTTAATTATGAATTTATTTATTATCAGTCAGATTTTCGCTATACTAGCCTGCATCCTTATGGTTGCAATCGGATATTTAAAAAGAAAACGCAATATTCTCATTGCTCAAAATGTTCAGTTTATCTTGTTCACCATATCATATGCTTGTATCGGTGGCATTGGTGCTGTAGTAGGCAACATGGTCAGCCTTCTTCGAAATATAGTTTGCCTCAAATGGAATCTTAACACTCCACTAAAGGTATTCTTCATCGCCCTTCAAGGAATTATCACATACATCTCTCTTTACAATGTATGGTTCAATTTTCTTCCAATGAAAGCAGGCTCTCACGGAATAATGGATTGGCTACCATTCCTAGCAGCAACCCTTATTACACTTACATTAAGCTCGAAAAAAGATATCATTATTAAGCTTGGGTGCATAGGAAGTATTCTTTGCTTTGGAACCTACGATTTCATTCTAAGCAATTGGACTGTTTTTGCTTTCGATTGCTTTTCACTTCTCACAAGTCTTGTTGGTGTTTACAGAATTCTAAAAGACAAAAAAGAACCATTCTAAATAATTCAAAAATAATGCCAATCAGCTTTGATTTGGATTCTTCCACTATCAAAACCGATTGGCTTTTTTAATCTCTAATATTATTACATTCGTAACATTAATTCTTTTTCTACAACATTGCCATTTCGATAATATATTCTAGGCACTCTCTTAGAAACTGCACATGTAAGCTCATATGGAATTGTGCCGGCAATTTCACTCAATTCATCAATGGAATTCTTTTCGCCAAAAATTTCAACTTCACTTCCAACATCAACAGAAGGCATATCTGTAATATCAATCATGCACATATCCATACAGATTTTACCAACCTGCTTTGCCTTACCTTCTTTTGTGTAAAGACTGCACTTATTTGAAAGACAACGAAGGAAACCATCTGCATAGCCATATGGCAACACGCCTATACGTGTAGTCTTGTCTGTAACAAAAATACCGCCATAGCTGATGGCATTTCCAGCTGGATATATTTTTATTGTGCTGACTGTAGTTTTCATAGTCATTGCAGGTTTCAGTCCCATTTCTCTGGCAAACTCACCATAACCGTAGAGTAACAAGCCGGGACGAACCATATCAAGATATGTCTCTTTAAAGCGAACTGTAGCTCCTGTGTTGGCACAGTGGCGAATCTGAAACTTTCTACCAAGCTTTTCTTCCACTGAATTAATCACATTCATGAACAGCTCAAACTGATGCTTTGTATATTTATCATTTTTCTCGCCATGTTCATCTGAAACGGCGAAATGTGTGAAGATTCCTTCGGCTTCAAGGCCAGGCATATTGCAGGCTTCCACAATTCCCTCAACCCCTGTATCAAAATATCCATTATCACATAAATATCCAAGACGTGACATACCTGTGTCTACCTTGATATGAACCTTTAATTTTCCACCACACTTTGTAGCTTCAGCACTATACTCATCAGCTTTAGCTTTGCAGGTAATAGCCTGTGTGATGTTGTATTCTATAAGACGACCTACCTGTTCCTTTGGTGTGTGACCAAGTATCAGAATTGGCATTTTTATTCCGTTTACACGAAGCTCCAATGCTTCATCAGCACTACTTACTGCAAGATAATCAGCACCTATCTCCTCCAAAAGCTGCCCTACCTGGATGCTTCCATGACCATATGCATCCGCCTTTACAACTCCAAGAAATTTGGTATCTGGACCAATTTTTTCTCTGATTTTTTTATAATTATAAGCAATGGCATCAAGATTAATCTCTGCCCACGTTCTTCTAAGTGTAGACTCCATAAACATCATCTCCTCATATTCTTCATAATTGTTCTTCTATTGAAAAACAAGAAGTCGTAACACATTTATTATAATCATTTACAAAAAAAATGAAACTATCCAAAGCAACAAGTCTTTGAATAGTTTCATGAATAAACTTTTAATTAAAGTACCTTTGATAAGAAATCCTTAAGACGCTGGCACTGTGGAAATTCAAAAATTTCAGCTGGAGTTCCCTCCTCTTTGATTCCCTTCTCATCAAAGAAAAGCACTCTATCTGCCACTTCCTTTGCAAAGCCCATCTCATGTGTAACAACCACCATAGTCATTCCATCATCAGCAAGCTCCTTCATAAGTGAAAGCACCTCTCCAACCATCTCTGGATCAAGAGCAGAAGTTGGCTCATCAAAAAGCATCACCTCTGGATTCATTGCAAGGGAACGTGCAATTGCAATTCGTTGCTTTTGGCCACCTGAAAGGCTATCTGGATAAGCATCTGCCTTTTCAGATAATCCAACACGTTTTAAAAGCTCTTCTGCTTTTTGGTCCGCCTCTGACTGTGACATAAGGCCAAGCTTCACTGGTGCCAGTGTAAGATTCTTTTTGATTGTAAGATGTGGAAATAGATTGAAATGCTGGAATACCATTCCCACGCGGCTGCGCACATTGTTTATATCAACTCCCTTTTTTGTGATATCTTCACCATCTAAATAAATAGCGCCGCCTGTTACTTCCTCTAATTGATTAAGTGTTCTGATAAAGGTAGATTTACCACAACCAGAAGGTCCAATAATGGCAATTACCTCTCCCTTTTCTATTTGCAAATTAACATTATTAAGAACCTGATTATTCCCGAAGGATTTTGAAAGATTCTCAACTTTTATTAAAACTTCGTTACCCATTTTCATTCTCCTTCGTTACTGTTCGTTCTTTCTAAGATTTTTTTCAAGCTGTCCTACACCTAATGTAAGAAGCTGAACTATAAACAAGTAAATAATTGCAACTGCTATAAGCGGAAGGAATGCTTCATATGTGATACTTCTGATAATATCACCACCACGTGTAAGATCCATAAGACCAATGTAACCGCAGATTGATGTTTCCTTTATGAGTGAAATAAACTCATTACCAAGTGATGGAAGAACATTCTTTATAGCCTGTGGAAGAATAATTGAAATCATTGTCTGTTTGTATGTAAGACCAAGGCTTCGACCTGCTTCCATCTGACCATTGTCAATTGACATGATACCGCCACGCATTATCTCTGCCACATATGCACCAGAGTTAATTGAGAAAGCAATGATTGCTACCAAAAGCTTTGGTACATTAACTGACTTAAATACAACATAATAAATAATCAAAAGCTGAATCATCATAGGTGTACCACGAATGATTGTAAGATAAAGCTTGCAAATTGCATTAAGTACAGATAATCCGCCTGTCTTGTCATAGGTAACACGTACGATTGCAACCATGAAACCAATCACCATACCTGCTAACACCGCACATAACGCAATGATCAGTGTATTCACAAGACCCTTTGTCAGGAATGTCCATCTATCATCATCAATGAAGTTTCTCTTTAAATTATCAATAAACCCGATTCCTTCACCAGTAGCCTTTGGATCAGCAGCAATAATAACCTGCTTTGATGTAACATATGAATCAGAGAAATTGATTGACTTAAGTCGTTCCTCTGTCATTGTCATACCAGCAATACCTACATCAGCTTTATGAGAATCTACAGCATTGATAATACTATCAAACTCAATATCCTCAACCTTTACCTTCATACCAAGCTTGTCACCAATGGCTGTAATAAGCTCCATATCAATACCTACAGGCTCGCCCTTGTCATAGTATTCATAAGGAGGGAATGCAACATTTGTAGCAACAACAAGTGTACCATTATCATATGACACATCCTCTGGGCTGACATATGGACAAGTACCCTTTGTACTATCTCCGATATAATTATTAATAATCTGATCTACAGTACCATCTTCCTTCAGCTCAGCCAGGGCCTCATTAACCTTTGTAAGTAGTTCATCATTATCCTTTGCTATACAGATTGCATACTCTTCAAGAGCAAATGGCTCATCAAGAATTGTCAGTGTAGCTTCATTTTCTGTACTGGCAATAGCAGGCTGTTCATCAACTATAACAGCGTCAATCTTTCCCTGTTTAAGAGCCTGAACAGCATCAGCAATCTTGTTATAACGCTCTATAACTGTACCGGCCTCGTCTCCCTCATAATCGGAAGCATAAATATCGCCAATTGTTCCTAACTGAACACCTATTCTAGCTCCTTCCAAATCATCCATTGTCTGAACTAATTTTCCTGTGTCCTTAGAGCCACAGCCAACCATCAGGGCCGTTGTCAAAGCTAAAAGGAGTAATGATAATTTCTTCTTCATGTATAATTATTCCTCGTTAATGTATTTTTATGCAACTATAATATCACATTTTGAATAAATATCAATAATAAAATAGTATAAATCATTCATTTATATATAAGCTAAGCATATAATAAGAGCTTCCGCCAAAGGAAGCCCTTAAAAAATCTATTTTTCTCTTGATGCAAAAAACATCTTTACCTTACCAATCAGTTCATCCTTTCCAGCACTTTTTTAAACATATCCCTGAGGCTTTAAACTGACAACCGACATTACACTTTCTTTGTCGCCCTCCAATTATAGAAACTATTCTAGCATTTAATTGTGTCTATTTTGTCGCTTTTTTTGCCAATTTACGAACTCTTCTTACCCTAGTTGATTTTTTAGGGGCTTTTTTCTTAGGATTCTTAGATTTCCTGTATTCTTCGATGCCAGCTAAAATCTTTTCATAATCACGTTCGAAGAGAATATCACTAATCAATCCGTTTAATTTTTCAATTTCAATCCTTGTTTCAGGAATAACAGGTTCTACTCCATTAGCCTTTGCTTCTTTTTTTATTTTTGCAATATCTACCTTTGTAAGTGGTAGCTTGGTCCATTCTATTATCTTTTTACGAACAAATGGCTTGCTCATAGAATTATATGCCGGCATATTACAAGCATTTAATATAATTGATAGTTCCGGTCGCCACAAAAGTTCCAGCTTCCTTGCTATCTTAACCTTCTTATTGTATTCAGGCCTTCTCAAAAAATAGAAATCAGGCTTTTTATCTACTTCATCAATGGTGATTATCCCCCACCAATCCGGTACATGCTCTTCAATGTGAGCAGCATGGCTGCTTCCTACAGCCACAATATTATAATCGAAATAATTATTGTAATCCTTTATCTGCCCTTCCAGTCTGCTGTATGTATCTGCATCAGATTTTATTTCAATACCAACCAGTGCACCTTCAATAACCATATAAACATCAGCTCTGGACTTTCCAATCATCTTTTCTTCGTAAAATCTGGCCTTTTTATATTCAAGCTCTAAAAAATCGAACAGAGCCTCTCTAATATCTTTATCTTTTAGCATAAATATCTCATCATTCGGTTTAAAATATCTAATGAACCAATTTTCAATATGTAACAATAGCTCATTACAATTGATAGTATAGCGATTTTCAGCCAATTAGACAAATATAAAAAAATATTGCGAATATTAAATTTTACATTGACAATAAACTGGTTCAATGTTATATTTTAACAGTCGCTTGAAGCAATGTTAGTTGCAAAAGCTCTGGGATCTTAGCTCAGCTGGGAGAGCATCTGCCTTACAAGCAGAGGGTCACAGGTTCGAGCCCTGTAGGTCCCATTTTATTATATTAATATGGCGAGATAGCTCAGTTGGCTAGAGCACACGGTTCATACCCGTGGTGTCGAGGGTTCGAATCCCCCTCTCGCTACTAAAAAGAGGTAAACCTTTAGGTTTATCTCTTTTTTTTATTTGTGTGCTTACTCAAATCAGTATTTGCAACAAATCCAACAGCTCCCAATGCCAGTATTCCTATAGTTATATATAACTATATTGTCATTTTGTATCATTTTGCATAAAGTTATATTTCGTGTGACACTTTTGTGATACCTTATTTTTTATAATTTAACTACACTTAATAAATAAGCACAACCAATATTTAGTTTTTTCAACTTTTTGGAGGTGATATATATGAAGAAAAGATTTTTAGCACTCTTACTTTCCACATTTATGATTACAAATACAGGCATGTTACAGGTTAATGCCGCAGAACTCAGCGATATTCAGGATACTAATCCTGATTTTGTTTCTGATGACTCTACAAACCAATCATCAGATGAATCATCTATACCTACATTTGATATAAATGATGAAGATACAAACGATAATACAACTACATCTGAAGATGACACTGATCCTGACTCTGAAATCACAGAAGATAATGTTGATGACGTGGATGTTAATGACGATTCCTTAACACCTGATGATTTAACAGTTGATAACGGTGATGATGAAGGTGATGAAGGTTATGAAGTTTTATTTGTTGATTCTTTAAATAATAATGAAGTATTTGCCACATTCGTAGTTGATGAACATGGTGAAATCACAGACCTTCCAGAGGCACCTGTACATGAGGGATATTCTTTCACCGGCTATGAAGGTAACTATACAGATATAGTCCAAGACACAATAATTACAGCAACATACAAAGAAGAGCTTCCAAAAACAACAGCAAGAATCTTTGGTGAAATAGATGGTAAATATACAGAAACCATTATCACCAGACAAGATGAAAATACATGGACTGATAATTCTAACAACAGCTATACAAAAAATTCTGATAGACAATACACAGACAACGACGGTCATACATTTATTTTTGATAAAACATATATAGATCCTAATTATGGCCCACTTTGCTTCGGCGCTCGAAATAACAATAGCTCAGCCAAGAAATTTGCTCAGGACTCTATCAACTCGATGCTAGATTATATTTCTAAAACAAATCCTGAAATGCTTCCTATTACAGCTTCCTTAAAACCATTAGTAGGCCTGCTATTTGGTCTTGATGGTGGAACAAATCCAAACGCTGAAATTTTAACCAAAATAGATGAGCTTAATAAAAAGCTGGATGGCATGGAGGACAATTTAAAGAAGCATTCAGAGGATCTGGCAGTATTTACTTCTTTAGGTGGTGAATTCCAAAAGATTTCAGATGCTTACACTCCTCTAGCAAACAAAATTGGGGATGCTACATATCTTTATGATAATGGTAAAATTTCTAAAGATGAACTAAATAGACGTCTTGCAGCAATGTACACAAGCCCAGAATACGCTGCAATGTCACAAGCTTTATCAGGTGCAACAAATGCATATGGTGGAAACACAAGCTACTCTATGAATGGAACTTCAATTTTTAACGCAGCATTCAATCTTCAGTGTGATAACGTAATGTTCTCAGGTGAAGCACTTGATTGTACAGCGCCTTATCTTCTTCGCCAACTAACTATCTATATAAAGGGATATGCTTTAGTAAACGAAGTGTTAGATGGATATGAAGCAACCGCAGGTGATGATGCTGCATCAGCAACAAGAAAAACAATGTTAAAAAATATCAGTGGCATCACAGATGGACAGTTCAATGAAAAAGAACCTGGTGTTTTCGCACTATATAAAGATTACTTCAGTACAAACAGATTCATATTTGTTGATAAAACATCTGATGTAAGCAAACATGTACAGCTTAGCGGTCAGTTGTCAACTTGTAAATCAGCTGCTTCTACATTACTTAATAATACCGCAACTGATAAACCTCAAAATATTACTCCTGATTATTTAAAAAAGTGTCCTCTATCACGTGACCAAGTAAATCATCTTTCTGGATATTGTTCAGCAAAGAGAATATCTATAAAGACCTTATTAATCGACAAAGTAGGATTCACGTTAAACAACAAAGATAATCTAAATTTAAACTCTGATAATGTATATCTTCCAACCGGATGTCAAAATATTGGATGTACTAAGAGTCTTAGATTTAACAGCTACACCTTCACTATCAAAAACTACCTACATATTACAATTTTCAACAATACTTCTCCTAGTGATCAGCAGGTGCTTGTAGCTGCAAATAAAAAAGCAGATCGTAAAAACGTGATGAATCCAGATTTAATCTACTTTGTACCATAAAACAACAATTTGATTGCAAAGTCATAAATATTAATAGCCTCTACCCCTTTGAACAGGGATAGAGGCTATATTATTTTACACCTACTGTTTTATTGCCCATCGCATCTTTGTTGACTTACTCCGTGGATTGATTCGACATTCCTCCGCTGAAGGACGAATAACATCTGTCGAAACTTCTGAATAAACTCCCAATTTTGCTAATTCTTTAAAGGATTTTTTCACCAGTCTATCTTCTCCAGAATGAAAAGTAAGAATGGCTACACGAGCCCCTGGATTTAAAATATCCGGGAGTTTTTCCAAGAATGAGTAAAGTACCTCAAATTCACTATTAACGTCTATACGAAGTGCCTGAAAGACTCTTGCGCATGATTTCTTGATAGCCTGGTCTTTTTCATCCTTTGGCACTTTCCATAGTGCTTCTGAAATAGCCTCTCTAAGAGCTGTGGTTGTGTCCATTGGATTTCCTTTGGACATTAGCGAAAAAACTTTTTGAGCAATTTCCTGGGCATATGGCTCATCAGAATTTTCTACCATCATTCCCACAAATTCTTCCTGAGTGACAGAATGTAAGCGCTCTGCTGCAGATTGACCATGTTTAGGATCCAATCGCAAATCAAGAGGTCCATCAATCTTGTAGGAAAAGCCTCGCTTAGGGTTGTCTATCTGCATTGATGAGACTCCAAGATCCGCTAATACAAAATCAAACTTTCCCACCTCTGCTGCAACCTGATCAATATTTGCAAAGTTGATTAGTCTGAACTGAAAATTGTCCTCTCCAAATCCTGCTTCTCGAATGCGTTTTACTGTTTTTTCTGATTCAATAGGGTCTACATCAAGGCCATAAATGCATCCATTTCCCGAAAGCTGTTCAAGCATTTTTCTAGTATGACCACCATATCCCAATGTACAATCAAGCCCCTTTTGCCCTGGCTTAATCTGTAAAAAATCAAGAATCTCCTGCACCATGATAGAGATATGCATACCAGCAGGTGTAGAACCTTTACTGATTACATGCTCTATTGTATCTTTATATTTTTCTGGATTGTGCTCCTTATACTTTTCCTCAAATTTCTTTGGATATTTTCCCGAATAGTGAACTCTTCTTTTATGCTTTTTTTCTTCCATACAATACCTCAATATATTTAAAAGTTCTTGCTTTTTGAAAAATCAAGAGTCATGCCAAGACTACTTTTTCTAAAAATTCAACAACCTTTGCACGAGCTTAACTGCATCTGCAGCATCCTCAGAATAACCGTCGGCATTTATTTCATCCTTGAAGGACTCATTTATGCATGCTCCACCTATAATAATCTGAGCTCTACAGCCTTTTTCCTTTGCAAGCTTCACCACATCATCCATACGCATCATTGTGGTAGTCATTAGTGCAGAAAGGCCAATGATATCAGCATCCTCTTCCACCGCCTTGTCTATAATGGTTTCCGCAGGCACATCCTTTCCCAAGTCAATCACATCAAAGCCATAGTTTTTCAACATAAGAGCAACCAGATTTTTGCCAATATCGTGAATATCTCCCTCAACAGTTGCTATAACAATTTTTGCTTTTGCCTCGTTGTCTGCACTAGCCAAAAGTGGCTCTATGTGCTTCATTCCAAGCTCCATAGCATTTGCACCTGCTATTAGCTGTGGCAGGAAATACTTCTTTTTATCGTATAGTTCTCCTACCACATTAATTCCCTTTATCAAATGCTCCTCGATAATTGTCTGTGGTTCAACTCCACTATCAAGCATAGTCTGGATTTCTTTTACAATCTGATCCTTCTTACCTTTAATGACACATTCAGCAACTGGTCCAACTCCATTACAAGCATTGGCAACAGTCAATCCTCCACCTGTGGCAGCAGTATCCTTTCCTGCTCCAGTAGGTGATGTAGCAGCTTTTGTTTCTACTACGGGAAGTGAGGCATATTTTTCCAATGCTCCTTCCTTGTTCATTAATGTATCTGCTGCTGCTGCACAATACATCAGCATTTCCTGATTAGGATTGGCTATAGCCATTGTAAGTCCTTTGCTTACAGCAATAGTCAGATATGTGGTATTTACGAATTGACGGTTTGGCATTCCAAAAGAGATATTTGAAAGTCCACATACAGTAGGAAGCCCTAATTCGTATTTACAATATTCTATTGTCTCAAAACACTGCAATGCTGCAGTACCCTCTGCACCAACAGTCTGAACAAGAACGTCAACGACTGCATCTTCCTTTTTTAGTCCAAGCTCTGTTGCCTTTGAAAGAACTGTGTTGATATGCTGCTTTTTTTCTTCTATATCCTTTGGTAAACCTGCTCCTGAAAGGGGCAATGTGATAAACATCGCTCCGTATTTTTTTGCAAGCTTAAGCATCGGTTCCATCTTCTCTTCCTCAGCCGAGATAGAATTGATAAGTGCACGTCCTGGGTATATACGAAGTGCAGCCTCCATAACATCAACATGACTTGTATCAAGACAAAGCGGAAGATCTACAGCTGATGTAACCTCATAGATACTATTTAGCATCATTTGCTTTTCATCAATGCCGTTCATACCCATATTTACATCCAGGATATTTGCACCTTTTTCCTCCTGTTCACGAGCAAAATCCACAACCATCGAAAGAGAACCTTCTCGTAATGTCTCTTGGAATTTCTTTTTTCCTGTAGGATTGATACGCTCGCCAATAACCATAAACTTTCCGTCCAAATCAATCCATGTATTCATACGCTCAGAGGTAACCACACGCATTGGCTTATCCTCTATTTTGTGTGCAGGCTTATCCTTAAGTGTAGAAACCAAAGCCTTGATATGTTCTGGTGTAGAACCACAGCAGCCTCCAAAAAGAGACGCACCCTCTTCGTATAAACGAAGTGATGCTTCAGCAAATTCATCAGGTGTCATTTTATAGACAGTCTTTCCATTTTCCAGTTCTGGCAGACCAGCATTTGGCTTTACAATAATTGGTACAGTAGCTACCTTCTTCATCTGCTGAACAAGTTCCACCATAGCATCGGGACCTGTGCTGCAATTCATTCCAACACAATCTACCCCCATTGCCTGCAAAACAATCATTGCAGTATCTGGTGAAGTTCCATATAAGGTCTTTCCATCGGGATTGTAGGTAAGAGAAACAATTATAGGCAAATCGCAGCTCTCCTTAATAGCAAGAACGGCTGCTCGACACTCCTGAAGACTCATCATAGTCTCTACTACAAACAAATCAACACCTTCCATAAGAATGGCTTCAACTTGTGCTTTGTAGCAGTCTACAAGCTCCTCGAACATCAAATCTCCAAGTGGATAAAGCTGTTTTCCTGTCATGGAAATATCTGCAGCAACTAAGCCCTTTTCACCTGCTACCTGACGTGATAATCTTACAAGCTGGCGATTCATATCTACCATATCAGCTTCTAATCCATATTCTGCAAGCTTTATTGGGGATGCTGTGAATGTAGGGGCAAGAACAATATCCGAACCTGCTTCAAAATATGCTTTTTGAACCTCCTGGATGGCCCATGGATTATCTATAATCCATTTTTCTGGGCATACACCAGCAGGCATTCCTCTTTTTTGAAGCTCAGTACCAGTGGCTCCATCAATAAAAACATTTCTGGTTTCAAGTAATTTTCGAAATTCAAGTCTTGTCATTGTTGCTACTCCTCAATTGCGTGTCTAATATAATCAATAAAGTTTCTTGCCATTAAGCTTGGTGTGTAATCCATATTGGTGAGATAACCAAAATCAATTCGTCCATGCTCATTGTATAGTTCCACACCTGGCTTACTTTCCTTTGGATAATTCACAAAAGAAGCACCACTAAGATTTGCCATATGGTTCTTCTCAAGCATATTATGCATAACATAATCGCTATTTGTTACAACGGAAATATTCTTTCTAATATCTATTGGTTTACCATCTTTTGAATGCCAATTTCCAAGTCTTAGATATTCGTCATTTTCTGACTGAATAAATTTCATATCTTCAAAATGATTATCGTCTATAGTAAATTGTGTATCAGATCCCACTATATCCTCTGGAGCAAAATATACCATTCCATCCACTGTCTTCAGCCTGACAAATCGAAGATTATATTTTTTTATAAGATATTCAATCTGTGGACGTGTGTCTGGGAAAATATAAATAAAGCTTAACTCATCTTCTGAAAGTTTAAGTCTTTCAATAAGAGATGTGGTACCATCTGCATGAATATAAAAACAGCAGTCCTCATTTTTATGAAGTTCATAAAAATCCGAAAATGAATTTGCCAGCCATGAACTATGAATCATTCCTATTCGAACTGAATTATTCTGTACCATATCATTTTCTGATTGAAGCTTATCAAAATCAGAAACTATTCCACTTGCTCTCATATAGAAAAGCCTTCCTCTTTCAGTAAGAGATATCCCCTTGCTTTCTCTTTTAAAAAGCGGATAGTCCAATTCCTGCTCTAAGGCTGCAATTACTTTGCTGACACTGGATTGAGTTGTATATAACACAACAGCCGCCTCACTAAATGAACCTACATCTGCTGCAACCACAAAATATTTAAGCTGTTTTATTTCCATAATTACTTACCCCAATTCACTTTAGTAAGCTAAAGATTAAATGTATTTTAGCATATAAATAAGAGCAGTCCAACAAGAACCGCTCTCATAAATTTTAATATCAATATTCTTGATGAAATAGCCCCAAAACATAAGATCCTCATTTTGATTATTTGTGAGCTGATAAAAGAAAATTTCACAAAAGACTTTTGTTTTACTGAATAGTAAGGATATCAGAAAAACCTGTAACCTCAAATATTTCTAAGATTTCTTCTGATGAATTCTTTACAACCATATCCCCTTGCTTGTTCATCACTTTCTGAGTAGAAAGAAGGACTCTAAGTCCTGCACTTGAAATATACTCAAGCTTTGCCAAATCAAAAACAAGCTTTTTCACATCATCTATTTTACCAGATATAGTATCCTCAAGCTGTGGTGCTGTAGTAGTGTCCAATCTACCCTCCAGTGAAATTGTAAGTTCTCCATTTGTCTTTGATTGGTTGATATTTAGCATATTTAACCCCCTCCTAAATTATAGTCATATTTTTTTACAGATAGTAGTCTGATTCATACCATCATTGTATTTGTAGTCAAGGCTATCCATTGTCTTCTTAACCATTAGGATACCCAATCCTCCAACAGCTCGTTCTTCTGCTGTTAAAGTAATGTCTGGCTCTTCTTTTTCCAATGGATTAAACTGTATCCCGCTATCAAGCAATGAAATCTTTACATCACGAGAATCAGAATCAAAAGAAAAAACTATTTTGGCTAAGCCTTTTCCATTAGGATATGCGTAGCTTGCAATGTTTACAAACAATTCCTCCAACGCAACATCTATCTGAGTTTGAGCTTTCATTCCACATTCTATGGCTTCAAGCTCTAAGTCAACAAATTCCATGACTTTTGGCAAATTATCAAGTATTGCTTCTACCTCTATACTTTTCATAATTAGTCTCCAGTTATAAAAGATTTATCAGAACCACAAATAATGTATTAAAGATTTAGTCATCATAAAACTGTTATATTTTATTTTATCATATTTAGTTTTTATTTTCCTAGCTAATTCCTTCTATGAAGCTTTCAAATACTCCTGCTTCCACCGGCTTAGAAAAATAATATCCTTGTATTTTATCTACACCGATTTTCTTTAGCAACTCAAACTGCTCTTCATACTCCACGCCTTCAGCTATAACTTCTACATTTAGAAGCTTCGCAATCTCCATTATGATTTCAACCATACGTCTGTCCTTCTGATTTTCATGGATATGCTTTACAAAGGTCGCATCCAACTTCAGACTGTCAAATGGAAGGGATGATATCATATTAAGCGAAGAATAGCCTGTTCCAAAATCATCCATTACAATCTTGAAGCCAAGGTCTCTCAACTGTTTAACAATATCAATAGCCTTTTCTGTATCCTTCGTATATACGGATTCATTTATTTCGATAATATAATCACTAGGTGATATTCCCGCCTCACGAACAACTCGTGTAAGATTCTCAACGAAATTAGACTCTAGCATATCTATTCTGGAAACATTTACTGAAACAGGAACAGAAACATCATACTTTTCCTTCCATTCATATGCCTGATGTGCAGCTTCCTGCCATATATATTTATCCAATTTTTGAATCATTCCGTTCTGTTCTAGAACAGGAATGAATAAGCTAGGATTAATTATACCAAGTTCTGGATGTTTCCATCTAATAAGTGCCTCTGCTGAAGCAAGGCATACTTTTTCACCTTGGATTTTAAATTTAGGCTGATAATATACTATGAATTGTTTTTCATCCAAAGCACGCTCCAAATCAGTAAGAAGCTTTTCATCATATGCTTCACGTTCTACCATTGTAGAATCATAATGAGCAACACTTGCATTGTAATTCCCCTTTAGACTATTGCATGCTAGCATAGCTCTATCAGCTCTCTTACTTGGTGGGATATGCTTATCCACATGGCTGTAGATACCCATTCTCATTCGTGAACTTACATCCTGCAATGACTCACGAAGTTGAACATGTATCTCCCATAAAAGTTCATTTGGATTTTCTTGATGTGGCACATAAATAAAATAAGTGTCACCATAAGATCTGCAGGCTATTCCCTTGTGATGTTCAACATACTTTTTGATACTTTCACCGACCTGCTTTAAAAGATTACTGCCATAAGTCCTTCCATGAATTTCGTTTATGGCACGGAATTTTGTGATATTAATTGCAATCATATCGTAGTCTTTTTCAGGAGCATAGCTATCTATCATGTCTATATATTTCATGAAGTATTCTCTTGTCAAAAGACCAGATACCGGATCGTTTTTTGTTGATGCTAAAAGGACTTTGCTCTCATAAAGCTGAATAATCCTATCAATTCTAGCGTTAATGATTTCCTTTGATGTGTAAGACTTAGGAATGAAATCTACTGCCCCTTTTTTTATACTTTTTACTCCTGATTCCTCATCTGTAGGAAGTACTACAACAGGAATATTACACAGAGCTTCATCCCCCTTAAGAGTATCAAGCACTTGGTAGCCATCCATATTGGGCATCATCAAGTCCAATAAAATAAGAGATAATGTATCTGCGTTATCTTTTATCACTTTAAGGGCTTCTATACCGTTTTCAGCAAAAAGAACCTGATAACGGTCGTCAATTAAATTGGCAAAATTATCTCGCCCAATTTCTTCATCATCAACAACTAAAACTTTTCTTTTAAGCTTTAAATTCTTTTCTACTAAATTCTTCATAATGACCCCCACAGTTACATACTATAACCGACTACTCTCATTATACTCTTTTTTTCAAGAATTTAAACTGTAGCACTTTCATATAGACTCCCCCTACCAATACAAAGACAAAAAGGGCCTAATCAAACTGACTAGGCCCTAAAATATTTATTATTCTGTGAAAAGAGGTGTTGAGTAATATCTGTCACCTGAATCTGGAAGGAGCGCAACGATTGTCTTTCCTTTGTTCTCAGGCTTCTTTGCAAGCTCGATTGCTCCATGAAGGGCAGCACCTGAAGAAATACCAACTGAAATTCCTTCCTTCTTTGCAAGAAGCTTTGCTGCCTCAAAGGCATCTGCTGCTTCTGCCACAAAGATTTCATCGTATATCTTTGTATTAAGAACATCAGGAACAAATCCTGCACCAATACCCTGAATCTTGTGAGCACCTGCTCGTCCCTCTGAAAGAACTGGTGAATCCTTTGGCTCCAAAGCAACAACCTTTACATTAGGATTCTGAGACTTTAAGTACTCTCCAACACCTGTGACAGTTCCACCTGTACCTACGCCAGCTATGAAGATATCAACATTTCCATCTGTATCTTTCCAAATCTCTGGGCCAGTTGTCTCGCGATGTGCTGCAGAGTTTGCTGGGTTAACAAACTGACCTGGAATAAAGCTTCCCTCAATCTCAGCTGCAAGCTCCTCAGCCTTTGCAATAGCTCCCTTCATACCCTTCGCACCTTCTGTAAGAACAATTTCAGCGCCATATGCCTTAAGAATATTTCTACGCTCAACTGACATTGTCTCTGGCATTGTAAGAATTGCACGGTATCCCTTAGCTGCTGCAATAGCTGCGAGTCCGATACCAGTATTTCCTGATGTTGGCTCGATTATAACTGAACCTTCTTTTAATAACCCCTTCTTTTCAGCATCTTCAATCATAGCAAGAGCTACTCTATCCTTTACAGATCCTGCTGGATTAAAGTACTCAAGCTTAACTAATACTGTAGCCTCAAGACCGAGCTCCTTTTCAATGTTAGTAACCTCTACAAGTGGTGTGTTTCCAATGAGCTCTGAAGCGCTCTTAAAAATGTTTGCCATTTCACTATCCTCCGACTTTAAAAAAAATAATATATCAAATTTCTAAAAAAACTAATGTCATTATATCTCTAATAAACTTAGACTTCCATCAATTTATACAGCCTGACTATTATCATTTGAATCCGCATTTACGTTATTTATACCATCAATTGCTGCAAAGCCCTTCTCAAGATCTTCGATAATATCATCAATATGCTCAGTACCAATTGATAATCTGATTGTAGACTGTGTAATACCCTGGTCAAGAAGCTCTTTCTCTGTAAGCTGGGAATGTGTTGTTGTCGCTGGGTGAATTACAAGGCTCTTTACGTCAGCTACATTTGCAAGAATAGAGAAAATCTGAAGATTATCAATAAACTTAAATGCTGCTTCCTTACCGCCCTTAATCTCAAATGTAAAGATACTTCCACCATTCTTTGGGAAATACTTCTTGTAAAGCTCATGATCTGGATGATCTTCTAAGGATGGATGATTTACCTTTGCAACCTTTGGATGGTTCTTAAGGAACTCTACAACCTTTGTGGTATTCTCAGCATGTCTATCCAAACGAAGTGGTAATGTTTCAATTCCCTGAAGAAGAAGGAACGCATTAAATGGCGAAATTGTTGCACCTGTATCACGAAGAAGAATAGCTCTGATGTATGTAACAAAAGCTGCAGGTGCAGTAGCATCAGCAAATGAAATACCGTGGTAACTTGGATTTGGATTTGCTATGCTTGGGAACTTTCCACTCTTCTTCCAATCATAAGTTCCTGCTTCCACAATAACACCACCAAGTGTGGTGCCATGACCACCAAAGAACTTTGTTGCTGAATGAACAACAATATCTGCTCCATGTTCAATTGGACGTACCCAGTACGCTGCACCAAATGTGTTGTCAACAACTAATGGAAGATCATGACGATGAGCAATTTCAGCAAGTGCATCAATATCAGGAATATCAGAATTTGGATTACCAAGTGTCTCAATATAAATTGCTTTTGTATCGTCTTTGATTGCATCCTCAACCTCTTTAAGATTGTGAGCATCAACGAATGTAGCTGTAACACCATACTGTGGAAGTGTATGTGCTAAAAGGTTGTAGCTTCCTCCGTAGATTGTTTTCTGAGCAACGATGTGACCGCCACCTGCTGCAAGTGCTTCAATAGTGTATGTGATAGCTGCTGCTCCAGAAGCAACTGCAAGTGCTGCTGCACCACCTTCAATTGCTGCTACTCTCTGCTCCAAAACGCCCTGTGTAGAATTTGTAAGTCTACCATAGATATTGCCTGCATCTGCAAGACCAAATCTATCTGCTGCATGCTGTGAATCTCTAAATACATATGAAGTTGTCTGGTAAATAGGTACTGCTCTTGCATC